>CANQBZ010000032.1 GCA_947589295.1 uncultured Akkermansia sp. | reverse complement strand
TGCGGAGATTCTAAGCACCCATTGCAGCTTCTCATACTCTATGTGCTCATCTGCCGCATAAAAGGCAAGCCACTCCGCAAGCTGCGCCGCCATACGCTTCCCGCAGGGCTGTCCCATCAAAAACCAGAGCTTCTTGATGACTTGAAGCTTTTTGCGACCTATCATTTTGGGCCTTCCTTTTTTCTTCTTACCTGGCGGAGATTTCTTGCCGCTCAACAGCCGAATGACAGTCTTGCGGCTCTTGTAACCAGAGGATTGCATAATGTAGTCGATGATCCTTGCTTTCCTGTATCGAGAGGTCACCGAGGTATATTTTTCTCTCCACACAGAAAGTAACTCTATTCTTGCTTGTTTACTCATCTTAAGTATCATATGTTTGATATTAACCCTTTATTTTTGAGGCATCAAGCATTCAGGAAATTTTCTTTGCTCGTTTTTGGCGACCCTTCGGTGACTTTATTTTTGAGGCAATGCGGGCACGTGTCATGCCATAATAGCTCGCTCTTTCTTCTTGACTTTATTCCATTGTTAGCGTAGAAGTTGGTAGCAGCCCTCATATGAAAAAACTACTATACCTCGCGGCGGTACTGCTCGCATGTGCACCTCCGATGGTTGCCGGTGATCTGGTTTCCGACCCCAAGACCCGACTCATCGTGATTGATGTGAATGGAAAAGACAAAGTGGTGCTGGCGGCATCCTCCATTGTCTCTATTGCGAAACATCGATTCCTGCTCAACGGATCCCTCCCCGTGGATGAGGTCACCATAGATACGGTCGGTAATAGTACCCTGCGCTTTTACTGTGTGGAAAATAACGGAGATTCTCCAACTGCACCGCCCAGCTCCCCAGGTGCGGGAGCTCAACAAGTCGGCCGCAAAATCTCCAGCAGTCTCAACAAGAAAATTACCGATGGGCAGGAAGCGCTTCCATCCATCCAATTTCCAAATGGCGTCTATGCTCACACCATTGAATATCAAGTATCTACTCCAGGCGCACTGGATAAGCTTTTTGCGGGAGCTCTCGCCGTGTGGGAAGCCTCAGCGGAGAGAATTACCAATGTGAACCTCACTAAATAAAACAACATAACACAACACACCACTAATCATGAAAAAAAGCATATTGATCCTCCTTGGGATAAGTCCCGTATTGCTCCTTCTTGGGGTAAGTCTCGGTGTACCCGGCATGGCTGCTGCACAGCAAGACAAGGCGGCAGCTGCCCAGCCTGCCGATCAACAGCAAGAACAACAGACGCCCCAGCCCAGCGCAGAGGAAGTGCGCAAAGTTGTCTCCTATTTCTTGGGGTTCCGCACGGGACAGCAACTTTCTCAACTGGGTCCCATCCAGCTTTCGGACTTGGACAAGGATATTTTTTATAATGCCATAGCGGACGGCGTCAAGGAGCAACCCTCACCCGAATATGTGGAGAAAGACCTGCGCAGTATCATGGAAGCTTTCAGCAAGGTGATGAATGAGCGCAATGCAGAGCTTGCAAAAAAGAACAAGGAAATCTCCAAGAAAGTTGCGGAAGAGAACGGCAAAAAAGAGGGGGTGGTGACTCTGCCCTCCGGCGTCCAGTACCGCGAGCTTGCCAAAGCAGATGGCGAGAAATATGACCAGAAGAAACACGGCACGAATGCGTCTGTCAAAATCACCTACCAACTTCGTCTATCAGACGGCACAGTTGTGCAGGAAACGGCGGAACCCGTGGATATGCCGCTCACGGGGATGCTGCCCAGCATTGCGGAAGCTGTAAAACTCCTTCCCGTGGGCGCCGAGTGGGAGCTCTTCATCCCCTCCGAGCAAGGCTACGGCGAGCAAGGCCCCGGACCGCTGAGTGCAGCTGCCCCCTTCTTTTTCAAGGTCAAGCTGCATGAGATCAAACCGGCCGGTACGCCTGAGCACCCCATTGAACTGACTCCGGAAATGCTTCAGCAGCTCCAGGAAGCCGGCTTGCAACCCGTTGAAGGCAACAACGACGCCCCAACCAAAAAATAACGCTACGCTCTATCCGATGTGAGCTTTCGCCCGGCATGGTACACTGTGCCGGGCTTTTCTTTCAGCCGTACGAAGAAACGTTCACTTGTGCGCCCGGCCCGTTCCTTTGCAGGCATCACACGCTCCCCAGTCAAACAACCCTTTTCCCTTGCCGCTCCCCATGCACGCAGGGCATTCTCCGGGATCGTTCCACGAAAGTTGGATGCGCTGCAAATCCTGCCGCAACAAACAAGCCGCTATCGGCACGAGCACGATAATGACAAGCAAGCGTTTCATCAAACTCAATCGGGATATCGGATGAACTGTTAAAAAATCGCGGGACATGACGCCCGCAAGCTGATCATACAGGGATTTCACGAGCTGCTCCACCGCTTGCCATATTTGCACCTCGACATCTCCGCGCACCAGCATCTCGTGCAGTTTCGATACAAACCACAACGGCACCCCTATTTTCACCAATGCGACCGTGAACCGCACGGTTTGCCACAGGTATTGGACCCTTCCAGTCACCTCGCCAATGCCGTCTCCCATATCGGAGCCCATCTTGCTCACCATCTGTTTTCCGATATCAAGCAACTCTCCTCCCGGTTCAAGCAAAAAATGCAGCGCAATCACATCCAGCAGGAGGGCGATGATCAGCGTCGTACCCCGGCGCAGTACCGACACATTCTTCCCACTCTCCAGATACGGCCCCCCAGCGCCCGGTGTAAACCCTCCCCTCGTCGCCCTATCCCGCAATTCGCTCGCGAGGTGGCGCCGCATATCGCGCACCGCTTTCCGAGCTTCATAATTGACCTCCGCCGTCACCAGGTCCCTGCGATATGGCATCAACAGGGCCTCCAGAATTCCTGCCCGGCGTATATTAGCCATCACACGCCGCTTGACGCGCTCTCCAACGCGATCCTGCAGCTCGCGCAGCTCATCCTCCACACACATCTCCTACTCGCGAGCGCTCCCCATTGATTCGCTAACCGAAGCTTGCTCACTCATGAGTATTTGCTCTCAGCTACAGTCTTCATTCCGCCCACGTGAGCACCACTTTGCCCGATTCACCGGACTTCATAGCCTCGAATCCTTCTCGGAAATCCGTGTAATGCAAGCGGTGCGTAATGATGGGCGATATGTCCAGTCCCGAGCGCAGCATCGCGCTCATCTTCTGCCAGGTACCGAACATCTCGCGCCCGTAAATTCCTTTCATTTTGAGTCCTTTCCACACAAACGTGTTCCAGTCAATGCCGGAGCCTCCGGGCTGAATGCCCAGCAAAGAAATATTTGCGCCGTACGCGCAATGGGCGATAATATCCTTTAGACACGAGGGAGCGCCGCTCATTTCCAAGCAAACCCCATATCCTTCGTCAACTCCCAAATCGCAACGAGCCTGTTCGATGGTATCGCCCTTTGCCACATTCACGGTGCGGTCGGCTCCCAACGTGTGCGCCAAGCTCAGGCGGTAGTCGCTCAAATCGGTGATGGTCACGCTTTTGGCGCCGGCTTTTTTGCACACAGCCGCTGCCATGGAGCCAATCAACCCAGCCCCGGTGATCAGGACATCTTCACCCACCAAATCCCACGAAAGAGCCGTATGGGTGGCATTGCCCAGCGGATCCAGTATGGATGCTATCTCCATGGGCATATCTTTATGAATGCGTATCACATTGCTTTGAGGAATGGAAAGATACTCTGCAAAGCAACCGGGACGGTTCACACCCACCCCGCGCGTATTCGGGCAAAGGTGAAAATTCCCTTTGCGGCAGTTGTGGCAATGTCCACAGACAATATGTCCCTCGCCGGACACCACCTCACCCGGATGATATTCGGTGACGGCTGAACCCACTTTCTCAATGATGCCGCAGAACTCATGCCCCACATGCATGCCAACAGGAATCGTCTGCTGCGCCCAAGGGTCCCAATTCCATATGTGCAGGTCCGTGCCGCAAATGGCCGTCTTGTAAATCTTGATGAGTACATCGTTTGCCTCCACCTCCGGCATAGGCACATCCATTAACTCCAACCCCGGTGCCGCTTTTGTTTTCACAAGAGCTTTCATGCGCGGCATCATACCCCTGCCACCTGCTATTGACAAGTCCAAACTGAAAAAATCCACCCGCGTGCAGCGGGCGGAACCCTGCCGTGCAGGCCATCCCTTGCTTGCCTTGACGCCCTTGTTTTATTTCGCCTCTTCACCAGCAGGCGCAGAAGCCGCCGGACCTAGCTCTTGGGTCTCATACTGGTTGATTATGCCCTTGTACTGCATGGTGATAGAGCCATGGCCTTTCTTCACAAGCTCGCCGTCATTCGTCACAATGATGGCATGGGGTATCGCGCGGGGAGGCGTATAACCGGGCAGTTCTGTCACGCCGTTCTGACTGGGCATCATGGCAGGAAATGTCGCGTTGAAATTCGTGAGGTATTCCTGCGCCTTTTCTTGGGTAGCATCCGCCGATATCAGCACAATCTCTACGCCGTCATCTTTCATCTGCTTGTACAACGAAACGATCTCAGGCATTTCGGCCCGGCAGGGAGGACACCAGCTGGCCGACACCAGATAGACATAGTACTTGGCCTGCAAATCCGGTTTTGCATTGAAAGTGGGGGATTTCGCAAGCACCTCTGCAACAGGGCTGAGTTCCCTTGACGGAGCAGCCTGTGTGGTAGGCGCAGTTTCGACTGCGACAGAATTTTTCTCTGTACCGGTCACAGTTCCTTCTGTCTTCTTTTCCTCACTGCAGCCCGTCACGGCGACAAGAGCTCCTCCCGCAAGCAACAAGCAAAATAGAGACTTCGTTTTCATGGTGTGGATGAGGGAACTGTCCCCCTTGCGCTCGCATTTTATGCAAAGTGCAAAGTATTTGTCAAGCGCTTAATCTAACGTCATTTATCCGATTGTTGCAGGGCGTAGAGCCCGGCGTAAATGCGGGGATCCACGGCCTTGCCAGCGGTGCGCTGAGCCTCCAGCCATTCGTCTATTTCATTCTCCGGCACCTCATGCACGGTGATATGCTCCCCCTGCACTCCCCCGCCTCGCCCGCGTCGCACCAAATCTGTCGCCAGAAAAAAGGAGATGGATTCGGACGTAATACCCGGCGAAGAGGGACCGGCATAGAGAAAATGTATCCGCCCTGCCTCGTAGCCGGTCTCCTCCAGCAATTCGCGGCGCGCTGCATCCTCCGCTTGCTCTTCCCCTACATCGCCAATGAGACCGGCGGGAAAACAAATGCTCTGTTGCCGAATGGGCGGACGATATTCCTCGACCAGCAAAATCTTCCGACCACGCGTACGCGCAAAAATCATGGCTGCCGCCGTATTTTTCACGCGTTCACAGTACTCCCAGCGCCCATCGCGCACGAGATTCACAAAGCGCCCGCTGTAGAGTGTCTCCATGGGAAAGGATCACTCGCGCACGAGCTTCTGAAAGCGCTCCAAAATGCGCTTGGTAATGCTTCCCGCCCGTCCTGTGCCGATGGTGCGGCCATCCAAGCTGGTGGCAGCTATCACCTCCGCTGCCGTGCCGGTCAGGAAGCACTCGTCCGCGCAGATGATGTCGAAGCGATTGAGTACTTTTTCCTCGCAGGGTATACCGAGCTCGGCGCAGATGTCTTGCACAGCATGGCGCGTGATGCCGCCGAGCGCGCCTTCGGTGAGCGGCGGGGTAATCACTACCCCATTCTTCACGATGAAAATGTTGTCGCCCGTGCACTCAGCCACGTTCCCGCGCTGGTTGAGCATGAGAGCCTCGCCCGCGCCCTGCTGCACCGCTTCAATTTTGGCAGAGATGCTGTTGAGGTAGTTCAGGCTCTTCACCTGTTGACAGAGTACATCCGGGTTGGGACGGCGGTACGAGCTGGTGATGAGGCTCAGGCCATTCTCGTACATCTCCTTTGGATAAAGGGCGATATTTTGCGCGATAATAAACATGCTCGGCTTGGGACAGTTGCGTGGGTTGAGTCCCAAGTCGCCCACGCCTCGCGTCACCACCAGGCGAATGTACCCATCCTGCATCCCACTGGCATCCACCGTCTCCTGCGTCGCGGCGCACACCTCCTCAAAGCTCCACGGGCAATCAATCAGCAAATAGCGCATACTGTTGAACAGACGGACGATGTGCTCCTCCAAGCGAAAAATCTTACCGGAGTAGAAGCGAATCCCTTCAAAACAGCCATCGCCGTACAACGTCGCGTGGTCAAAAACGGATGCCTTGGCATCTTTTTCATCAACTAATTTTCCGTCAAACCAAATCTTCATAGGTGTGTAATGGGTTACACCGCACATTATAGAACGAATTGCCTGCTTGTGAAGAAAAAAATTCAGAACCATAATCAAGCTTCCAGAAAATTCTCTTTCTCCGCTCGGTGCGTCCCTGCGGTAACTTTATTTTTGAGGCAATGCGTGTGAGTCAAAAATGTTTGCCTGGCGAAACTCCTTGACAAGGGAAGGGTTGAATGGTACGCTCGCAGCATGGCACATGTTCGCGTGTATGGCAGAGAAAATCTGCCGAAGCAGGCTTCCCTCTTTTTGCCCAATCGGGTTGATGCGGCGACACGCGAGGCATTGGAAGCAGAGCTGGGCGGACCGGGGAAAGTCGTATATGTGGTTGAAGAGGATTTGCAGCCGGATGCGTCTGTATTGAAAAAGGTGGGTGCCGATCGATTGATGAGCTTTCGCTTTCGCACGAGTAAAAGTCGAGAACTACGCGAGCGTTTGATGGTGCATTTAACTGCGGGTCGCCACGTGGTGTTTTTGCCGGGGCGTCCGGCGCAGGTCATGGGATGTCTCTCCGATGTCCCCAAGCCCTTTCTGATGCAGTTGGGGGCTTTGCATATTTCTCCGGTACCGGTGTTTGCGGGCTTTTATCGTGGGAGCATTTGGTCTTCCTGCACATCGGAGGCAGCCCACGACTGGGCGGCGCTGCACATCATGCCGAAGCTGGCCCCCGGACCGCAGAATGGTGAGCGTACGCTGGAGGCATGGCTACAGGCATCTGCTGCCGGGTTTGAACGCCACCCGATGCTGGAGGTGTCGCTGGGGTGTTTATTGGTAGAGGGATTCAAGCGCAATGCCCATTCTGAGCTCATTGATGGAATGGATGGTTCGAAACTCGGATACGTCAAATTGCTGGGCGTTTCTCTTGCATTGGCCAAAGAACTGAAGCGGCGGGTGAAAGAGCCGCGCCTGGGCATTATTTTGCCTCCGGGTAAGGGAGGCATGATTGCTAATTACGCCTGTATCTTTGCGGGAATTGTTCCAGTGAACATCAATTACACTTCTTCCGAGTCCGCTATGCGCAGCATTGTGCAACAGAGTGGTATCGAGCATTTTATGACTGCTCGAGCTTTCATGACCAAGCTGCCGCAGTTCTCGTGGCCGGCGGAGGAGAGGCTGCTGCACCTGGACGTGTTGCTCAAAGGAATCGGACTCACGCGTATTGCCGCGTGGGTGGCTTTCGCACGAGTGACGCCGGCTTCGCTCATCGTGCGTGCGTTCAAATTAGATGCGCGGCATGGCAACGATGAAGCCGCACTCATCTTCACCTCCGGTTCCTCCGGCGAACCGAAGGGAGTGCCTTTTACCCATCGCATGATCATTGCCAACATGTGCCAGCTGCTCAGCAAAGTTTACCTGCCATCGAGCAGTCGCTTCCTCTGCAGTTTGCCTATTTTCCACAGCTTCGGACTCACTGTCTGCACCATGCTCCCGGCAGTGTATGGCTTCAGCATGGTGACTTATCCATCCCCTCTGGAGGCAAAGACGCTCAACGAGCTTATCGAAAAATACCAATGTGTGTTGGTGCTTACCACGCCTACCTTTGCACGATCTATGTTGCGACGCGCTCATCCGGACAGCTACCGCAGCGTGCGCTATTTCATTGTGGGCGCCGAAAAATTGCCGCGTGACTTGGCGGCAGAGTTTCAGATGAAATGCAAGGTGCACTTGCTGGAGGGCTATGGGCTTACGGAGACGGCTCCGGTATGCTGCGTGAACTTGCCGGATGCGCCGCCGTCACCGTCCAGTCCCTATTATGTGCCGGCGGATCAAGAGGGCGCCGTCGGACAAGTTTTGCCTGGGCTTGCCGTGCGCATCACGGATCCGGACGATGATGAGCGCACATTGCCTCTCACGGAGCAGGGAATGGTTTGGCTGAAGGGCGCGAATGTTTTTCGCGGCTACATTGGCTCAGACAAGCTGAACGAGGGGCTTTTTCGCAATGGCTGGTTCAAGACCGGAGATTTGGGCAGCGTGGATTTGAATGCCTTTCTGAGCTTGGGTGGACGTCGCTCGCGATTCTCTAAAATTGGCGGTGAGATGGTACCGCACGAAGTCGTAGAGACCGCCATTCAAAATTTTGTGCAACTCCCTGTTGGTTTTCCGCAGGATGAACGCGCCGTCTGCATCGTTGGCGTACCGGATGCGCAGAAAGGAGAAGCTCTCGTGCTGCTTTCATGCGTGCACAGCGGGAACTTGATTCAGGCACTGGATGCGATTCGCGCCCACCTTATTTCCACCGGTATACCCCGTCTTTGGTGTCCCCGGGAAATCATCCCCGTGGAGGTCATTCCAATGCTGCCGACCGGTAAACTCGATCTGCGCGGGTGCAATATGCTGGCGCAAGAGGCGCTGGGCATGACGAATTCCGGCAACTGAATCGCGGCCTTTCAGAGCTGCATTTTGCCGGGATTGAGGATGTGCTGGGGGTCCAGAGCATCCTTGAGCGCACGGTGCAGCTCCATGGCCACGGAACCCACCGCACTGGGAAACCACATGGCCTTGGCCAAGCCAATGCCGTGCTCACCCGTGATGCTGCCGCCGTGTGAGAGCACCCAGGCAAAGAGGGAGTGCAGCAATGCATCCGCCTCCTTCCGTTTTTCGTGACCGAGTTCATCTCGCGGCACCATGATATTCGTGTGGATGTTGCCATCGCCAGCATGTCCGAAACAGGCCACGGGGATACCGCTTTCGCGCTGCATACCCGCGCAAAATTCGACAAAGTCGATAAGCTGCGAGCGAGGGATGACGACGTCCTCATTCAACTTGGTAAGACCGGTTGCTTTGAGACTCTCGGAGAAACCGCGCCGCACTTGCCAGAGCGTTTCCACGTCTTCTGCAGTGCGGGCAAGTCGTGTGTGAGTAGCGCCGCATTCCTCAAGTACGCGCAGCACGCTCCCGGCTTCTTTTTCGACAGCGGTTTCGCTGCCATCTAATTCTAGCAGCAAGTGTCCCCGGGCATCTCCAGGGATCACATCCGTTCCCAAATGCTCACGCGCGGCCTGCAGGGTGTAGGTGTCGGCAATTTCTATGGCGCAGGGGAGATGCCCAGCTTGCAACACGTCTTGCACTGCTTTTGCCGCCGCGGCAAACTCCGGAAAAATGGCCTGAAGCGCAGCTTGAGCCGGCGGAGCAGGAATGATGCGCAGAATGGCCTGTGTGATGATGCCGAGCATACCCTCGCTCCCACAGAAAAGCCCGACGAGATCAAAGCCTTGCTTATTTTTGTGCGTGCGACCGCCGCAGGTGAGCACACGCCCATCCGGGAGTACCACGGTGAGTCCCAGCACGTATGCCCGCGTCACGCCGTACTTCAGACAGCGCGGACCGCCGGCGTTGGTGGCGATATTGCCGCCGATGCTGGAGTCCTTGCGTGATGCGGGATCCGGCGGATAAAACCATCCGAGGCGAGCGCAGGCATCCTGCAGCTCTGCGGTGTGAACACCCGGTTGCACCACGGCCACGCCGTCCTGCGGGTTCACCTCCAGGATACGCTTCATGCGATCGGTGGAGATGACGATGCCTCCTTGCACCGGCACGCAGCCGCCCACATAGCCCACGCCGCCGCCTCGCGCCGTGACGGGTATCGTGTGCTGCGAGGCATAGCGCATGATGCGAGCCACATCCTCCGTATTTGTCGGGAAAGCAACGGCATCCGGCATAGCGTGGGCAAACCACTTGTCGCTCGAGTGCGCGCGCCGTACGGTCTCATCTGTGCAGATCAGCTTGCCAAGCGCTTCATGAAGATCGGATGGTAATTGACTCATGGTGTAAAAGGAGGAGATCAGTCGCGGGCAGTTCCCCAGCGACGGTGCAGCCATACCTCGGCCGGAGAGAACAGAAGCTTGTCTGCCAGCAGCCCGACCAGAATGATGATGAACATGACGCCTACCACCTGGTGCATGCGTTGCAACTCGCGACCGTAGTGCAGATATTGTCCGATGCCGAAGCCGGAGATGACCGACACGTAGATTTCCGCCGCCATGAGCGATCGCCATGCAAAAGCCCAGCCTTGCTTCATTCCGCTGACCACAAATGGGGCCGAGGCCGGTAAGGTGACAAAGAGCAGCGTGTGCAGCGGTGAGGACCCCATGGTCCGCGCGGCTCGGGCGTATATGGGCGGCACATTCCGAATGCCGTTTTCGGTGGAGAGCAGCACACTCCACAGCGTTCCCATGATCACCACGAAGAGGAGCGCGGCCTCTGTTTGCCCGAACCAGATGCAGGCAAGCGGCACCCAGCACACGCTCGGCAGCCCTTGAAATCCCAGTCCCAGAACGCCTACAGTGTTGCGCACCATGTGGAAACGCGCTGCAAGCATACCGAGTGGCACGCCAATAACGAGTCCGATGACGTAGCCGATGAGAAGGCGGCGCAAGGTGATGAGCATGGAGAGCGGCAGTTTGCCGTTCACCGTGTTGTCCCACAAGTACTGAGCCACCAGACTGGGGGAGGGCAGCACGTAGGGCGACCACAACGTGCAGTGAAGGCCCATAAAGGAAAGGTCCCCGGTGATACCAGCCCAGATAAGGATAAGCAGAAGGAAAAAGACGAGGGTTTGAGTGATGTTTTTCATGCAGGGCAGGGGGTTAGTCGCATTCTCCGGCTTGGTGGTATCCCTTGAGAGCCGCCGTGATGCGTTGGGAAAGATCGGCCAGGTCGTGGTCATTGATGTTGCGCGGGCGCGGGAGAGAAACTTTAAACTCCTCGCGGATGCGTCCCGGATGCGGGGTAAACAGCAGCACTCGGTCGCCAAGGCACACGGCCTCGCGTACGTTATGCGTCACAAAAATGATCGTCTTCTTGCGCTTCTGCCAGATATCCTGAATATCCCCGTAGAGCTGCTCGCGCGTCATGGCGTCCAATGCAGAGAACGGCTCATCCATGAGCAAAATTTTCGGATTGGGAGCCAGGGAGCGCGCCAGCGCCACGCGCTGCTTCATCCCGCCGGAAAGTTCATGGATGTTGGCGTGCGCAAAATTATCCATCTTGACGAGATAGAGGTAGTATTTGGCTACCTCCAGCCGCTCCCGGTTGTTCAGGTTGGGTTTTTGTTTGAGCCCGAACATCACATTGCCAATGACGTCCAACCATGGAAAGAGAGCGTGCTCCTGGAACATGACGAGCCTGTCGCGCCCGGGTTCCGTGATGGGGGAACCGTTGATGAGCGCCTTCCCGCTGTCCGGCTTTTCAAGCCCGGCAATGATGTTCAGCAACGTTGATTTTCCGCAGCCGCTCGGTCCCACGAAACACACGAATTCGCCCTCGCGAATGCTGATGGAGACGTCTTGCAGGGCAACGACTGTGCCGCCTTGGGTTGCAAAGGTCTTTGTAACGTGCTCCACGCTGAGTCGAGCCGTTGGAAAATCGTGTAATTCGGGATGGGTGGCGCTGTCGGTCATGGTTGTTGAAGTGGGGTGTAGAGCATGCCTTCCATGGGCGGTACGCGGTCCAGCAGGTCGGCCGCTTGCGCGTCTTTGACAAATTGACGCAGCCCATTTAAGTCAATTTCATGGGTGAGGGTGAGACGCTTCCACGCGCTGCGCACTAACTCCGGATCCACGGGAGTTTGGGTGAGTTCGCTGAGTTCAGCTGCTACGCGTTGCTGAGCTTCCTGAGGGTGGTCGAGTATCCATTGAGTAAGGTCGCGCTGGGCGCGTATAACGGCCGCCGCTTCTTTCGGATGAGCTTTCAGCCAGGCCTCGCGTCCCGCCAAGACGGTGGTGACGACATTCGGCTCCTGCACCAGCAGGTGCGCGCCCGCGTGCTTCTCCATGAGCGATACCCATGGTTCCACTGTCCACGAGGCATCTAATTTGCCTTGTTTCATGAGCTGCAGTTGAAGGGAGGACGTGGTGGGACTTACGCGCACATCCCCACCACCCTCCAAGGTGCAGGCGAGTCCATGCTTCGCAAGCCACGCTCGACAGGAAACATCCTGTGTATTGCCGAGTTGAGGGGTAGCGATGCTCTTGCCGCGAAAGTCGGCTGGGTGGGAAATTCCGCTATCAGGACTCACCAGCAGCGCAGCCCCGCCATTGACGGCCCCGGTGAGCAGACGCATCTCCCGTCCGGAAGAGACGGCATAGGCATTGATGGCCGGGCTTGGACCGATGTAAGTGAGATCGGCCGTGCGCCCGAAAATGGCTTCAGCTGCAGAAGGCCCTGCGTTGAATGTCTGCCATTGCACGGTGTAGCCCGGCAGGTAGCGTTCAAACCAACCTTTCCCTTCGCGGCTCATGCTCCGCGCCACCAACGCTTGCACGTGCGTGATGTTCGGGAAAGAACCGATGCGCACCACACGCTCCGCCCCATCTTCCTGCCGACATGCGGGAAGACTCAGCAGCATAGCAGCAAGCGCAACCACCCATACTCCGCTCATTTTCACCTTCCCAAGCATAGCAAACTTTCCACACGGCGTCCAGTTCAGATTGCGACAGATTTGAGGCTTGCGCCATCACAGAGTAAGCGCCATGATGAACATACCCACTGCCACGCCGGAAATGGAGAGGTGGTGGTGTCCCCAGCGCTCGGCCATGGGCAGTAATTCATCAAAGGAGATGTATACCATGATGCCGGAGACAACGCCGAACAGTCCTGCCAGCAACAGCCCGTTCATGTAGGGCAGCAGGATGAGCATGCAAATGATGGCGCCCAACGGTTCCGCCATGCCGGTGAGCGTGGCCAATCGGAAAGCCCTGCCGGACTTGCCGGTGGCGTACATGAGCGGCAGAGCCACCGCGATGCCCTCCGGGATGTTGTGAATTGCGATGGCCAGAGCCACGGAAAGGGCGGTGTCGGTACTGTCGAAAGCGGCTGCCACCGTGGCCATACCCTCCGGGAAATTATGCAGCGCCATGGCCAACGCAAAGAGCAAGGCCCCTCGTCGTACGTTCTCACGCCCGGAAAACTGACCGGTCGCGCGCACATGCGCCAGTTCGGCGGCATCGTGCACTTCGTGCGGGTTTTCGTCCTCCGGGATCATCAAATCGATGAACCATGCCAACCCCATGCCGCCAAAAAACGCGGCCATTGCAATCCACTTCTCTCCCGTCATGCCACTCAGGTTTCTCAACGCCGTGGGCATGAGTTCCATGAAGGAGATGTACACCATCACCCCCGCGCTCGCTCCCAGCGCAAAGGTAAGGACACGTGTGTTCGTGCGCCTCATGAAAAGGGCCACTGCTGCGCCCACCCCTGTACATAGTCCCGCCAGCAGCGATAAAACGCCGCCCAGCACCAGAGGATGTAGCGCAGCCGACTCCATACCAACTCTGTCCTTATACCACGTGGCCCCTCATCTGTCAATATGCCGTTAGACCTCACAGTAAACACATTGGCTATCAGTGATTGGTAAAAATTCGGAGAGAGGATCGCGGAGCTCCTTCATGGATTTGTTTTCCTTCGCATTTGGCGCCAAATGGGGGTGATTTTTTCCTTCTCCATGATGAAAAAATGATCCTTGACATTGAGTTTATTGGAGATTATTTTTGCGCGGGGAAAAATCGGGAAAATGATTGAGGAATTCGTACGGCGTATGACGGATCCTAGCTGCTCGACACACTGAAAGAATTCGACATTCAAACGACTCATCAATAAACATCATGGACATTCAGTATTTACTTTTTCTGCAAGACTTGCGGGAGTCGCTGGACGGCGCCCTCAACGGCTTTTTCCTGCAAATCAGCGATTGGTCGTCCGGCATTTTCGTCTGGATGCTGGCCTGCGTTATGTTTTGGTCGGTGGATAAAAAAGTCGGCAGTTTTCTGTTCCTGAATGTCGGGTTCTCGCGTTTCCTGATGCAGGCGCTCAAGCTGACATTTTGCGTGTACCGACCGTGGATACGCTCGGCGCAAATCATGCCCATCGAGAAAGCCGCCGGCTACTCCTTTCCGAGCGGACACTCGATTACGGCGGCCGCCAATTACGGAACACTCATCGAGAGATACCGACAGCACCGCCCCCTGTGCATCTTCCTCATCCTCATGATCGCGCTCACCATGTTCTCGCGCAACTACATCGGTGTCCACACGCCACAGGATGTCGTGGTGGGGCTGTTGCTGGGCATCGTGGTGGTGGTATGCGGAGCGCGCGTCTGGGAGTGGTTGGAGGAGCACCCGGGCAAAGATTACCTGCTGCCCTGCATCGGCGGACTGATGGTGGCTCTCTTCCTTTTCTACATTTCCATGAAGTCCTACCCTACGCATTACGTGAACGGTAAACTCACCGTGGATCCGCAGAAAATGATGATTGATGGTTACAAAGATGCCGGTCGGCTCTTGGGTGTGACATTTGGTTGGTTCCTAGAACGCCGACTGGTGAACTTTACTCTGGCTGTGCCGACAGCGCGGAAGGTGGCGCGCGCATGCTTCGGCGTGCTCTTGCTCCTTCTCTGGGAGAAGGGCGTGATGCCTGCTATGTCCGCAGCTTTCTCCTCAGCCTGGGCGTATTTCTTTGCTTGCTTTATGGAACTCATCCTTCTGTTTTTCCTGTACCCTCTGTGTTTTGTTCGGGGGAAGCATACTTCTGTTTCATAAAGTGGTAGAGATTGTTTATCTCTGACGCAGCTCCCGGAGAGGACATCCCCTTATGTGGCAGATGAACAGGTAGAGCGTGAAAACTTCACGCGGGCGCTTGAAGCCTCCTCAGCAACACTGGATCGAGTGTTACGTCCCACATCAATAGGTTGATTCGTGGGGTCTCCGGCAAATTCGCTGAGACAAATAATGAAGGGATTCTCGATGCTTCAACTGGTGAGTAACATGGACAAAGTTGTGGATGATACGCAATGCTCGCTGTCCCGAAAGCGAGATGAAGTGCTCAAAAAACGAGTTACCGGGAGGCGCTACATCCTACTCAAAACCCCGACAAACTTGATGAAGACAGCAGGCGACTCACACTGCCCTCCGACAAGCTCACCTCCGCCCGTTTCAACTCACGCCTCCGTGAGGAGTTGACATGTACGATGTAACTTCATCCTTGCTTGTTTACTCATCTTAAGTAGCATATGTTTGATATTAATCCTTTATTTTTGAGGCGTCAAACTTTCAGGAAATTCTCTTTCCACATTTTTGGAGCCCCTTCGGTGACTTTATTTTTGAGGCAATGCGACATTTTAGACTTGCAAAGTGTGCGCAAAAGGTGCAGACTATGCCACCGCATCGCGTAAGACGCATTTCCAATATACGAGTTATGAGAAAATACGAAGCACTGATTGTCCTGAACATGAAAGGGGCCGAGACTCTGGATGAGCTCACGGCTGCCATGAGCGCGAAGCTCACAGAGGCTGGAGCAAAGGTGACAGAGACCACTAATGTGGGGCGTAGGGCCTTTGCCTACGAGTCGAACCATCTGAAGAGCGGTCAGTACATGCTGTTTGCATTTGAAGCCGAACCGCAGGTCATCCGTGCGGCGCGCGAAGCGCTCGCCATAGATGAGCGAGTACATTACCAGTACTACCGGGCGAAGTAAAGGTAGATTGTGGGGTGCGTATCGGCGGCCGCGCCATGAGGTTGCGGTCGCTTCTTGTTGAGAGACGGCTTACTTAAAAAAGCTGCGGATAGGATTTGAGTGCGAGGCAGTGGGAGAGTTCGCGGATAGTCGCGCTGTCTTCCGCTCGCAGTGCCTGTTGTGCCATATTGCGGCATTCCTCATAGCTGAGGTGTCGGATGGCTACGCGGATGACTGGCAAGAGATGGGTACCCACAGATATTTCTGTTGCACCGAGCCCCACCAACAGGGGAACGAGGTTGATATCGCCTCCCATTTCTCCGCAAATTGCCGTCGGAATGCCTGCCCGCACAGTGCGCGCCATGAGGCGGATAACACCAGGGTGTGTGACACGAAAGATGGAGGCGACGCGGTGATTCACACGATCCACCGCAATAGTGTATTGGGTGAGGTCATTGGTGCCAATGGAGAAAAAATCCACATACTTGGCAAGCACATCGGCCATCATGGCTGCGCCCGGCACCTCAATCATGATCCCTACTCGCATCTTTTCATCAAAAATTTGTCCTCGTTGCCGCAATTCCTCTCTACACTCATCAAGTAGGTCGAGTGCACAACGCACCTCGGTGATGCCCGATACCATGGGGAACATAATTCCCACATGACCATGTGCAGATGCGCGTAACACAGCTCGCAGCTGTTGTTTGAATATCTCCGGTCTACTCAGTGACACGCGAATGCCGCGCCAGCCGAGAGCCGGATTATCTTCTTTTTCCGTGAGGGGCTCAAAGGGTAATTTGTCCCCGCCAGCGTCTAGAGTCCTGAATATTACCTCATTCGGGGAACATGCTTCAACGAGGCGGCGATAATGCTCATACTGCGCCTCCTCATCTGGCACGCCTTGCCCATCGCTCCCCAGCAGAAAAAATTCCGTGCGGTAAAGTCCGACTCCTTCTGCACCGCTTTCGCGGATGGATTTGAACTCGTGAGCAAACTCCACATTGGCCGCCAGACGTATGTGCCGACCATCCAGGGTATCAGTGGGCAGATCGCGCATTTGCACCAACTCACGATACGCTTTTTGGCGTTCCGCTCGCAGAGTGTCGTACTTTTTTCTCGTTTCGGCGGAAGGGTTAATGATAAGGGCCCCATCATATCCATCTAAAATTGCCGGGCTGCCGGTTCGTGAATCGATCACCAAACGAGGCACGGCCACTACAGCCGGTAGGCCAAGAGAACGCGCTAAAATCGCCGTGTGCGACATCGTAGAGCCTGTTTCCGTCACAAAGCCCAGCACACGACTTTTATCAAGATCGGCCGTATCTCCGGGCGTCAGCTCATAGGCGGCCAGGATGCAGCTTTCTCGCAGTTCTGGGCGTGGCGAGCCGGGAGAAGACGAGGGTTTCAAGTTGCGCAGCACACGTTGCAGCACATCTCGGATATCCAGCACGCGCGAACGCAGGTAGGGATCATCTACCGCGCGCATCACTTCCATAAAATTTTGCACCACGGCGTAGTACACCGATTCGATGTTTTGCAGACGCGTCGGCAGCTCCTTATTCAACTTGTTGAGAATAGTGCTATCGCGCAAGAACAGCAGATGCGCATCGAAGATGGCTGCCTCCGAAGAGCCTGAGACACGTTCCACCCGCTGCTTGAGCTCCTCGATTTCTTTTTCGGTGCAAGTGAGGGCGACGTCAAAACGCTTCCATTCGGAAGGTATGTCCTCTGCCTTGATGGACCACATGGGCGGCGCAGCGCAATCCCGCGCTTCCACACGCAGCGTGCCCATGGCAATGCCAGGCGAAACGGGCAGCCCCGTCAACCGTTGTTCTTCTTCATCGGGCATGGTGGAGAGATAAGAGAAAATGGGCCGTCTCTGCGGCGCAATGTGAGTGCGTTGCCAGCGTTAAGCTTGTCAGCTCTCTCCGAATTTCTCGGCTACAAGCTGCTCAAGCGCGGCTAGAGCGTCTGCTTCATCAGGGCCATCTGCCGTCACGATGATCTCCGCTCCACAACCCACTGCGAGCATCATGAGTCCCATAATGCTCTTTCCGTCCACGCGTTCCTCGTCTTTTTCAACTGTCACATCCGACTTGAAGCGACTTGCCACCCGGACAAACTGCGCGGCCGGGCGGGCATGGATGCCAAGTTTATTCAGTATCGTGATTTTCTTGGTGATCATAGCGGCTTTTCTGTGTGTACGCTCTTTGTCTGCGCCATTATATGCAATTTTTTGTTCTTTAGCGAGCTTTTTTCACGGCCATATTGTCATTTGTGGATCGCAAAATTAAATGCAACAGGTTTTTGGCACAAAAACGCTCTTTCCACAAAAATATGGGTTGATCCGGAAGTTGCCTCAGGAATGCTGAAAAAGGGCCGGCTCCCACTCGGAACCGACCCTTTTATCATCCCCACGCGGATTCGAACCGCGGTTCTATGACTGAGAATCATATGTCCTAACCCCTAGACGATGGGGACAGCTAACTTGCTCCCGCCTACGTTGGCAACACGGCCTGACCTGCACGAAAGCGGGTCCAGCATAGCACGTCTCAGTACATTGTCAAGCACAATTTTCACGTACAAGTTGTCACGCATTGCCTCAAAAATGAAGTCACCGAAGGGATGCTAAAAATAGAGGAAGAGAATTCTCTGAAAGCTTGATGCCTCAAAAGTAAAGGGTTAATATCAACCACATGTCACTTAAAATGAGTAAACAAGCAAGAATAGAGTTACTTTCTGTCTGGAGAGAAAGATATGCCTCGCTGGCCTCTCGGTATAAAAAAGCAAGGATTATGATCACATCATGCAATCTGCTGGCTACATGAACCGAAAGAACGTCATTCGACTATTGAGCAGCAGGAGAACACCCTGCGGGAAGCTCATGGCAGCGCAACTCCCGGAGTGGTTCGCTTCAAGCGCAGTAAGGTGACACGCTCACGACCTTATCACGAGAACGACAATGCCTGAGTGGAGGAAAACCACCGGCACAGGGTGAGGGAGTTGGTGGAGAAAGATCGATTTGATGAGTTTGGAAGAGTTCGTATGCGCAACGAGGTGTATAGGTACCACGATTTGCTGACGAATCACTTTTATGCCAGCACGCGACTTATTTCAAAACGCAGGGAGAAGAGCAGAGGGAAGTATATCCGGAAGTATGACAAGCCTCAAACGCCGTACCAGCGTCTGCTAGTCACCCTCAACGCGGAATCAAAAAGATATATTTTGAGGCATTGCGATGAGTGCGGGGCAAACGAACTTCTTCTATTTGTTACGATGATTTCGTATACGTGATGTCCAATATCATCTAATTTCAGCATTTTTGTCTCAATTCCATGCCTTCGCCCAAATGCCGTTGCCTCCCCCTCGTACCTCTTTTTGAAAGAGATGTACAGCCTAAAATGCGTTAAAATTTTCTTTGTGAAGATTTTTCGTTTTTCCGTGGGCATAATAACATGCAAAAGGAGTTGAAGTTTTAATAACATTATTTTTTGTAGAAGATTTAATAATAATTTATTACAACTATACGTGCTGTACATCTCTTTCAAAAGGAGATATACTCGCCCTTGCAAATAATTGTTTTTAACCCTATTCACCCCTATGAAACTTCATCTCCCCCTCCCCCTTCGCTCCGCTCTGCTCGCTGTTTGCGCGGTTACTGTGAGTCATACAGTGCAGGCAGGACCATCACTTTGTGAGTTTTCTGCAACTCTCGGCAATGTGATGCAGAGTCAGACGTTGAATTCGGATCTTTCGTATGGTGATGGAACCCTGGAGGGATACGAGGTGCATGAGCGTGTAGGTTCAGATGATGGTCATGTCGTGCGCTATTCTTTTCCATATGGTACACATGATTCCGTAACGACTAAAAGTGTCCACTCCTTTGGTGTCTCCGTGTACCATAAGAACACATCGACTCCCGTGCAAAGGGCCCTCTCACCAGAAGTCAATTTTACACTTGATGGGAACAATAAAAAATACTCATATAAAGTCCAGATAGAGGAAGGAAAAGGAAACGTTGCATGGATCATTCCTTATGAAAAGGGAGTGGTCAAGATGGAAGAAATGGATGTGATCCTCATCAGCGGCACGAACTATTCGAGTAACGGAGGAACGGGGGAGAACTGGGATACTCCTTTCCACGAAAGCCCGGTCAACAATTACAGCAAAGGGTACATAAACTGCTTAGATATCTCCATTTCTGACAGTAATGCGTTTACTTTTGAGAAAGGAGACCACTCAAAAGTGGGCCCAAGCCTCGGGGCATTGACAACAGATGGAAGCTTAACCCTGACCAATGTCAATCAAGTTTCGCTGAATGATAACATTGGTCGAGTAATGGTAGGAAGCATCTTTACGTGGAAAAACGCAGGTACAGGGGTGGGTACGTTTAGTGGAAATAAAGATGTTATGTTTTATGACAAGAGCGGAGTCACCATTCAAGGTGTCGAGCAAGTTGATTTTGCAAATAACAAAAATACCGTCTTTAAAGATGCCCTCGTAGATAAAGTCATTTTCAAAGAGATTGGGACGCTCGTCTTCAGTGGGAACAGAGCGGAGACAGGAGTAATTACTGAAGGTGGCAGTAGACGCTTGGAGAACAGTTCTCTTTTGAAAGTGGTGGGTGATATGATATTTGAAGATGTGAGCACCCTGAAGTTTACAGAGAATACGGCCACAAAAGAATACTTGTTTACCTATCTGATTCCTCACACAAAAAATTGCGGGGAAATATACATAACGAATAATACAGCTGAGCAAGGGTCTGTTCTGTGTGGTGTTGGGGCGGCGTCTGCTACACTGAACCTTGAAAATAACAAAAAAGGACTCTACATCAATAAGAATACAGCTCGCCTCGAAGTAGGCGAAAATTACAAACCTGTGTTGATGACGGGTGATATCATTGCGAGTGGAAGCAGTGAGAAACAGGCCGTATTTGAGATGAATGAAAATACCGGAATCGGCGCGTTTTCTACATTAAACAATGGGACGATATCAGCGCAGAGCTTTGCATCACTCACAATTAGTGGGAACAAAATACAGAATCAAACCGCTTACGGATCTTCCAGTCAGGTTCTCACAGGAGAATTGGCATTGTCGGGAATAGGAACGGTCTCTCTATCAGACAATATAAACGAAACGACCAATAAGTACATGAGCGCCCTGACAAGAGGCAGTATTGAAGATTTCGCAAATCTCAAGATTGAAGGGAATGTGTTTGGATACGACATGGAAACCGGGCAATCAGTGCAAGCCACGGAAGCCGGAGCATTGTTAGCCGGTTTGACCGTTTCGGGGCGTGTCGGTGAGAGTACGATGGTTATTCGCGATAATAAGATTGCAGGCAAATCCACAAACTCCTTAGCGACCACAAATCGGTTAGATTCTGTTGAATTTGAGAATTTGCAATCATTCGAGATGAAAGACAATAGCGCCGTCAATTCTCGAATTTTCTCGTCTGTTACACTAAACAACATCGGAACAATCAATGTAGAAGGGAATACGATAACGGATAACTCCGGCAAGGTAAACACTTCTGCCGTGTTATCCGGAGTCAGAGGGAGCAATATCGGGAATAATGAGATAGTCATCAAGGACAACACGGTGCAATCATACTTGGATGCGCATGGCGCGGCGATTGCATGCGGCGGAAATCAGGGCATGACTCTAACCTCATCCCATGTAGAAATATCCGGCAATAAGTCCATAGGAACAACATCAGCGGGAGGCGCTGCGTTGTGGCTGGATGATGAAGGTCCGAACACGAATTCCATGCTCTTCGAAGGCTGTGGAACCATTGCGATAACCGACAATGGGGCTCAATCCGATGATATAACGAACGCGCAAGGTGGGGCTATTCATGCCAAAGAAAACCTGGAGTTCAAGAATAATGAATCTGTAGAATTGCGCGGCAACTACGTCAGAGACACCTCCGGGGAAAACTGCCATCTCAATGCCATCTACTTTGCCGATGATGAAGCAGAACTTCGCATTAAAGCAAGCGCCGGACAGACATTTACTTCGTATGACGGTATTTATGTGCAAGATGACTTATGCATCAACGGAGATGAAGAAGACCCGTCAACCGCATACACCGGGACAGTGACATTCTCGGGAGTGCATGCAAAAGAAGATTTGGCAAAATTAAAAACGAATTATACCGAGGCGGAACTTGAAGCCTCCAAGACGGTTCACACGGATTATCGGGCTAAGGTGTACAGGGGAACGCTGGTTTTGGACCACAGCATTCTTGAAGTGGAGAGAGAGTATGACATATACTGGAGTACCGCCCTACTTCCCCAAGCAATTCCTCACTTTGAGAGCACGCAGGATGCGCTGCTCGTTATGAAGGGGGCTGAAATCAGGACGAAAGCCATGCTGAATCTCGTCTTGCCAACATACGGATTTTCGTCCATAGCGAAAGCTGATTTTTCAGAAAGCAACGTTATTGATGCTCTTATTCTGAACGCAGAGGGTGGGACATGGACCTTCAGACTTTCTGAGGTCAATAAAGAGACTCCGGTTCTCCGAATAGAGTTTACGGAAGGCGGAGCAGGGATATGCTCCCTGACGACAAAGGACATGACCTTCGATATACGGTCTGCCACTTCCAACTTTACAAAGGGGAAATACATTCTGCTGTCGTTCAACACCGAGAACGGATCATGGGACACGTACAGTGATGTAACCCTCACAGGGTTGGCAAAATCGTCATCAATTAGCGAGAGCAGGGGAGAAGGGGATGTTTATTTCGTGCAGCAAGGCACCGAGAGACAACTCATATTTGAGGCGACGGAAGATGCCGTGTCGCGCCGCGGCAACACGACGCTGACATGGTCGGGCGGAACCGGAGTGTGGGGGAATGAAGTAGGCGGTGGGGAGAATCCGACCTGGACGGCAGATGTGGAGGATATCAACTTCTACACGGGAGATGGCGTTGTATTCAGGAGTGCGGCAGACGTCACCATAGAAGGGACAGTGCGCCCCGGGAGCGTGCTGGTGGAAAACGCGGCGGAGCAGGATGTGACATTTGGCGGGAGCGGCCAGATCACCGATGTGGATATACCGAGCAAACAAGTGGCGCTCACGAAGAGAGGCGAGGGCAAGCTGACCATCAACACAGCCAATGCCTACACGGGCGGAACGGTGTTGGAGGCAGGCACGCTGGTGACCGGGAATGCCAATGCGCTGGGGGCGGGAGGAGTGACGCTCAATGGCGGTACGCTGGACATGGGAGGCCAGGCGGTGGGGAACACGGTGACCGTGAAGAAAGCGGCGAACATCACCAACGGCGGAGCGTATACCGGCAAGCTGGTGCTGGATGGCGGAACGTTGAGCGGAGCCGTGAACCTGGCACAGGATGCGGAATTAAAGAACGGTACGGTGGCGGGTGTATTGAGCGGCAAAGGAGGCGTAGTGGTGAGTGGCGGGGCTGTGACGCTGAGCGGCGCGAACACCTACACCGGCAAGACAACGGTGCAGAGCGGTACGCTGACGGTGAGCGTCAGCGTGGCGAGCAAGGAGATCGAGGTGCAGAGCGGCGGAACCTACAGCGGCACGCTGGCCGGTGCGGATTTGACCGTTACGCTTGCAGGCGGTACATTGAAGGGAGATGTGACACTGGATGGAGGTATCACACTGAACTCCACGGTGGAAGGATCCAAAGTGGACGGCAAGTTAAATCTGGCGCGGGGCGGTAAGCTGGGAGTCACGGAAGGGGTAGGCCTGTCGGTGAAAGAACTGGTGGCGGATGGTGGTGAGTTGAGCTTGACCTCGGACAATAGCGGTCACCTCAGCGTGGGCACTTTCTCCACCACCTCAAATAACACGACACTGAACGTGGGCGATGATCTTCTGGGGCTGGGGGCCGGTACGTACGAACTGCTCACCTATGAAACGCTGGGCAGCGAGAGCAGTGCGGATGCGCTCGAGTTGGCGGGACTCAGTGATCTGCATACGCGCAAGACCTACACACTGACCTTGGGCGCGAACAGCATGACACTAGACGTGGAAGGAGGTCCTGAGAATCTCGTTTGGGATTCAGGAAAAACGGGTACGTGGAGCAATGAAGACACCAGCGGCGAGTGGAGCAGCGAGGCTGAGGACAAGCATTTCTATGATGGCGACTCGGTGACGTTCGACTCTG
>CANQBZ010000031.1 GCA_947589295.1 uncultured Akkermansia sp. | reverse complement strand
CTTTGAGGAGTCAACGAATGTAATTGCATAGATTGATAAGCCAGAGAGGCAGTGACACGCCGCCTCGGGTTAAGGCATCCCACCGGGCTGGTGTTCCGACTGAGCCCTGGCGGGCATCACGGTTGCGGCACAGCGGCTGAATTGCACAGCCTTTCCCATCTATTTCCTGCGGCATCGGCGCCGCCTCCCGGGGGAACTCGCGTACGCGGCTTTTGATGGCTGCATCACGCGACGGGGCGATTAAAACACAAACTCCACCCGGTAGCAATTCTTTTTTGTCACATGTGGATGGTGCGCAATCGGACAAAAAATGAGTGCACCGGACGGGAAAAAAGGGGCATGGGATTTATCGTTTGGGAAAAAATAGAGTACCCTAAAATCTGTATGATAAACACAGACAAAAAACAAAAAGGTGTTGCGGACATTATTGAGGCACGCAATAAGTACAGGATGCTACGCACTCGCAAGCAGCAAATTGCTGCATGCCTAGAAGTATGCAAGGAAAATTAACAGCGCATTAGGGCAACAGCGGAGGAGTGTAACTTTGTAAAAATCTCGGTGAAGCTCAAAAGTAATGCTCGACAAATTTTACGAGAGATTAGTGGGACGAGAGAACCATATACGATTATAAGAAATATATTTAATATCAATAGATAAGATCATCATACCCCCCCCTGGCGGCACCCTTTGCAAATGCTTCCTGAGAACATCAAAAACTATGGCGGTAAAACATCGCGGAACACCTCGGTACACTAATTATGTCCGATCACGCACAGCGTTGAAAAACACAAACATGAACAAACTGCTGAACAATAATAATGATCGAGAAAGATTATCAATTAACAATAAATAACTTCAATCATATGGCCAATAAGAAGTGTTCAATGTCTTTTATCGATTGAGGTGTACGAAGAGCGAAGCTTCAGATATTATCTAAGTGCCCCCAATAAATTAAGCATTAACATACATGAGACTTCTTAAGGATCAACCCCGTGGTAGGGCAAAGCTTATATCTAATATCGATAGTTTAAATGAGTTATTGATATTAAGTTACTTGAGTTGTCTCCTTCTCTCCGTTTTTCTAATGCGTTTGTCTTGGGTATATACTTGACTTCTCTGATAGTTTTGCTAACCTAAGACCATGCATAGAATTCATGATCTATTGAAAAAAGGAGCCATTGTTGCTTGCACTCTTACCATGTGTGTTTTAGTATCCTGTACTCAACCTTCTGTATTGTGTGCGAATGCAAATGTTGCTCAGACTTTGTTGGGACGACCTGCGAGGGAGTCGGTGGACGTGATGGGGTTACCTATTGCTACGTTAGGCTCTGCTAAATCTGGTAAGGCTTTGTGGGGAAAAACGAGGGATTACAGAGTGCCACACTATGTGCCTAGTCGAAGTTACTCTTCGACATCATACAGTCCCTATTCAGATACGTACACTGTAACCACTACTACGACGCCAGGGTATACCTATTACACTTATGACTTTATAGGCTACGTTGTTAAAATGCAGTTCCTCAATGATAAAATAGTTAGCGTGGACTACAAGACGCATAATTATGATATGGCTGCATATCGTCCTTGGAAAAAGCAAAATTTGAATATTTTAACATGGAACAGCTATGCAGCAAATGACAAACTGAAAGACTTGAAAGAAATTGAGGCAGCTGTACCTCAGTTGGCTTCTCCTGAAATGCGCCTAAAAGGGTGTTTGCAGGCTGCAAAGTTTGACGCTATTGATGTTCTAGTATATTATCTGCGAGACTGTCAAGTCCCACTTGATGTTAAACATGAAACATGGGCATATGGCGAAAATTGTCGGCGAAATCCCATGGGAGACGACGATTCCCTCGTCCTGACAGAAGCTACTGTAAGAGAGATTATTACAGCTAAGAATACCCCCAAAGTGGTGAAAAAACTACAAAAATTAGGCTTGCTCTAATATGAACCTCTTTGAGTTTAGACGATTCCGTATTTTTGCCGTTGCTCTTTTCGTTTTTCTCTCCCTTTCCCCCGCATTGTCTGCGGTAGCTGTGGGAGATGAAGAATCAACTAGTGAAAAGATTACCTCGAGTAAGCGAGCTGTTTTGAGAATTTTTGCATTGTCTGGTGGTTCTCTTTGTAGCGGTACTGGCTTTTTAATTTCCTCCGAGGGTTGCATTGTGACGAACCGGCATGTTGTAAAAAACGCCACAGATATTGTGGTTTACATTCTCTCCGAGGATGAGCAATCAGCAAAGAGGTATAGCGCAAGGTGTATTCAGGATGATATAAACACGGACCTCGCACTTTTGATGCTGACAAACCTGCCTGAAAATCTCCCTGAACCTTTTTCTCCGTCGTCCTGTCCAGCAAAAGTTTTCGATGAGGTTGTAGCTATCGGCTTCCCCGCTGCTCTCGACCAACCGATTTCAGAGTCAGCAGACATTTCATCTTCGCTGATTACTGATCCATCGATTTTGGAAAACCTTGACCCAAACATTACAAAGGGTGCTGTTTCTAAGGTCGGCTCGTGGGTCGTACACGATGCGAAAATAGCATCGGGCAATAGCGGTGGACCTTTAATCGACATCAGCACAGGTAAAGTTGTCGGCGTAAATACTGCTAAAACGATGGGTAATACGTCATTCTATATGGCTATTCCTGTTGAGAAGGTTATTGAGTTAGTTGGTAGAGTAAGTGAGGCATGGAACCAGATGGAAGAGCTGAAATCCAAGATGGACGCTGGCGATACCTCTGCGATGGCTCACCTCGGCGCTCTTCTTTATGAAGGGAAGGGTGGCTATCCATTAGAACCTGAGCGAGGTTTACAGTTGCTTGAAGAAGCTGCTGAAAAGGGGGATAAAGATGCTTTATTTAAACTCGGCTGTGTATATTCCGATGGTGTACATGTGAGAAAAGACATGGCAAAAGCGATTTCTTACCTCGAACGCTGCGGGTCGAATCCAGCGAAAATGCAGCTTTTCTGTATTTACGCCTATGGGTTCAACAATTCGTTCCCTTGTCAACCTGCAAAGGCGTACAGTTATGCAAAAGAGTTATATGAACAGGGGGATGCCGAAGGCAAATGTTTCTTAGCATCCTGTTATAGGAAAGGAATAGGTGTCAAGAAGAATTTCACAAAGGCTATAGAACTATTACGGAATGCTCTTGAGCAGGAACGTGCTGAAGGTGAGTACTCCCCGGAAGCAACGGAACTTGAACTTGCTGAGACCCTGTTGAAGTCAGGTGACAAGAAGAACATTGCCGAAGCTGTTTCGCTGCTAGAAAATATTGCGAATGACAAAGAGTCGCTCATGAGAGGAGATGCGTGCTGCATGCTTGCTCTTCTATATTTCAGGTCTGGTATTGTGAAAACTGACCTTGAAAAGCATATCCACTTCCTGAGGCTTGGAGCAGAGGCAAAAAATACCTTGTGTATTGCAAACTTGGGAATTGCCTATCTTGTGGGAAATAGAGGGTTAAACATTGACTTGGAAAGAGGTCGTGCATTGGCTACGGAATCCGTCGAGCGTGGAGGTACTGAAAAGGTGTATTACTTTGTTGGTAGCACTTATCTCAAAGCTGGGTATGAGAAGATAGGAATGGAGTATTTATCCCGAGCATTAGATGCAGGGTCTTCAATGGCGCGTAACGAGATTGCGATTTTCTACCTTACGGGAAAGTATGGCTTTAAGCAGGATAAGGGAAAAGCCATCCGCTATTTACGACAGTCAACGCAAGATGGGGAAGATGAATTAGCAGCATCCGTTGCCCAAAAAATTCTTAACTCTATCTCTGGAACGGCCCCTCACCGTGCGAGTAGTAGCAGTCGTTCTGGAAGAAGTCGTCCTTCGGGAGGTGGAGGAGCAAAAACACCTCCTCCTGTGCAATCTTTGCCAAAAAGAAATGCTAAGCCTTGGTAATTATGAAGCTTAATCTTTCAATAGGTCTTATTATAGCATTATATTGGTCCAGCTGTACGCCGCTACCTCGAAGTTCTCCGTGCGACCCCCAACAGAAAGATGAATTCGTTGCGGCATCTATAGAAGATGGCGGAGTAACAGCTGCCGATGTGCAAGAAGCCCGGTGCTTGGTTTTTCATCATGGCGGGATTAACGGATATGCGAAGAAGAGAATGACAGAATATTCTGATTATAGCGTTACTCCCATGGCATATGCTGCCGCACAAGGAAAATTGGGGGTATTGAAAGTACTTTTGGCTCAAGGTGCGGATTTCAATGCTCCCACAACAAATGAAAATCGGTCAGTTGTTGGGTATACTCTCTTGCATTGGGCAGCGAATAATGGACAAGTAGAAGTTGTCAGGTACTTGCTTTCTAAAGGCGCAAATCCAAATGCGAAGGATAAGAAAACTCGCTCAGTTCTTCAAGTAGCAATGGGATTTATCAATCCTTATGAGGATGCCGACCGCTGCATGATAGCAAAGCTTCTAATTGCTCATGGTGCAAACGTCAATTCTAGGACGGATTGGAATCTGACTCCGTTGCATTGGGCCTCGTCTGTAAATGCTCCTGAAACAGTAGAATTTTTATTGTCAAAGGGCGCAAATCCGAATGCCGTTGATAAAAACGGATTTACTCCATTAAGTCATGCCATCCATCGTCCTTCTCCTCCCTACACTGTGATAAGGATATTGCGCCAGCATGGCGCACACTTATGATGGGTGTGAGGAGTTGCTCATGCCAATGGTGTAGACATACTCGTTCCCTTCTATAGATGCATCGCTTATCGCTTCTGAACCTACGGGTTACGAAGATCCTAAATGTATTCGACTACGTGCTTGACGTTTGCTCTGCCGCAGATCTGAACAGCTGGGTCGTCTGTGAGGTGTTGGTAAAAAGGTAATCGGATGGTGCTTGCCGAGAGAATTTCAACTCCGGGCACTTTGACCCATAGGAACATCGCAAGGAGCTCGATTCATGCAATTCGGAATCTCGTGTATGAGGCGCGGCATATAGCCCATCCAAGGATGAAACGTACTGGGGCGCAAAATGTGGTATTTTGCATCCGACATAGCGTTCCTTGAACGCCCTGGTTTTCTACAATGGTCGTGCGTCCGCTGACCTGCAAATTCAAAAATGTTAATGACTTTATTCATATGCGGGCATAGAGGACACCCGTGACGCGGGCAATTCAAAGCTAGGTCCGGATGAACGTGCTGCTTGATAAATATAGCCTCATCGAACAAAAATGGGCTTGTCGGCACTCCAACCATCATTCATAAAGTGACTTGATCGTAACACTATTTTGTGACAAGTGTTGCGGAGAATGTAAGACTCAAGTGCCGATATTGTGTCGTATCCCCTCATGGTCTGTCCCAGCGAATTTGTTGAAGGCCGAGAATACGAGAAAAAGCGAGCGGACGCCGCAGCCGCCGGAGCCACTGAGACACCCGCGCAGAAAGAGAGTACATCAGCTCAACGTGTCGCGCACGCATGCGACGGCTTGCACCATGTTCTTGAGCGAGGCAATCGTCTCCGGTTCACCGCGGGTTTTCAAGCCGCAGTCCGGATTCACCCACAGACAGTCCGCCGGAATATCCCGCAACATCAGCTTGAGAGAAGCGGCAATCTCGGTGACGCTCGGGACGCGCGGCGAGTGGATGTCATAGACGCCAGGTCCCACCTCTGTCTCAAAATTGTTCTGCACGAGCGCGCGCAAAATAGTGAGTTTGGAGCGAGAGGCTTCAAAAGTGATCACATCGGCGTCCATCGCATCAATATCCGGGATGATGTCCTCGAACTCGCTGTAGCACATGTGCGTGTGGATTTGGGTGGCAGGCTGCACGGCGGAATGACACAGGCGGAAAGCCCGCAGCGCAAAGTCCAGATATTCCCTGTGCCAATCGGCGCGGCGCAGCGGCAATTTCTCGCGCAGAGCCGCCTCGTCAATCTGGATGATGCGAATGCCGGCGGCCTCCAGTTCCAGCACTTCCTCGCGCAAGGCCAGGGCGATCTGGTACATTGATTCAGCGGCGGGGACATCCTCGCGCGGGAAAGACCAATTGAAGATGGTGACCGGGCCGGTGAGCATGCCCTTCACCGGTTTTTGAGTGAGGGAAGCGGCGTAGGTGATCCAGGGCGTCGTGATGCTCGACATGCGCGAAATATCACCCACGATGATGGGCGGTTTTGTCGCGCGCGTGCCGTAGGACTGAACCCACGCATGGCGCGTGAACACGAAACCTGCCAGATTCTCACCGAAGTACTCCACCATGTCGTTGCGTTCGTATTCGCCGTGCACCAGCACATCCAGCCCCAGTTCCTCCTGCAAGGCAATGCAGCGTTTGATATCCGCGCGCACCAGATTCGCATATTCGTCCGCACTGATTTCGCCCTTGCGCCACCGCGAGCGATGACGTTTCACGGATGCGGTTTGCGGGAACGAACCGATCGTGGTAGTAGGCAACAGGGGAAGCCGCAACGTCTCACGCTGCAGAGCCTGACGCCTGCGGCGCGGCATCTCGCGCTTGAAGTCCCGGGGCGTGAGGGAAGCAACTTTCTGCTGCACCGCAGGATTCGGAGCCAACGGTGCGGCGGCATGCAAGGCCTCATTCGCCAGAAAAGCCGCATCTGTCGCATAGTCCGGCAGATCAACGAGGCGGCAGAGCTCCCGCAACTCCTCCAATTTTTCGTAAGCAAAGGCAAGACGCTGCCGCACCGGCTCGGGAAGCTGCGGCTCATTTGTTACCGTGTAGGGAACATGCAGCAGAGAACACGACGTGCTGAGCACCACATGACCAACCGCACCGCAGAGCTTGCGCAGTTGTTCCAACACGTCCCGGTAGCGACAACGCCACACGTTTTTGCCATTCACGAGCCCGGCAAAAAGCGTCTTGTCCGCCGGGAAGCCGTGTTGCGCCATCAACTGAGCCGACAGCTTGCCCTCCACAAAATCCAGGCCAATGCCATCCACGGGGAGCGCGCACAGCCGCTGGTAGCAATCCCGCACGTCGCCGAAATAGGTCTGCACGAGTAATTTTGTCCCGCCGGCAGGACGATCCGCCAGCATGGACTCGTATATCTCGCCGAACAACGCGACATCCTCAGCCGTCATATCCAACACGAGAGCCGGCTCATCGAACTGAACCCACTGCACGCCATGCGAAGAGGCGTATTGGAGAAGCTGAGCATAAGCTCCCGCCAGCGGAGCAATAAATTGGCTTTTGTCGCAGGAACTGCGCGCCAGCTTGAGAAAGGTGTAGGGCCCCACGACGACCGGACGCGTCTCAATCCCCATGCGTTGAGCTTGCTCATAGCCATCCAGAAAATGCGCATGGCGCAGACAGAGGGTCGTGTTTTCGCCAAGTTCCGGCACCAGGTAGTGGTAATTTGTGTTGAACCATTTTTTCATGGCGAGGGCAGTGACGTCGCCATGCTCTCCCTGGTAACCGCGCGCCATGGCAAAGTACGTCCCAATCTCGTCTAACCCTAGGCGGATGTACTTATCGGGAACGGCATTGAGCATCCAGGCCGCATCCAGCATCCCGTCGTAGAGCGAAAAGTCATTGGACGGGATCAAGGCGGCGCCGCATGCGAGCAACTTTTTCCATTGTGCAGCGCGCAACTGCTCAACATCCGCAAGCAGTTCATGTGTTTGTTTCTCCCCACGGAAATAAGCTTCCGTGGCCTGCTTGAGTTCGCGGTGTTCGCCGATGCGCGGGAACCCGACTACTGTGTATTCCATGGTGATCCTTTCGTGATTTCGCGGGTTGTTTCGCCCGTATTGCCCTATTGTAACGGGACAACGCTGCACCTGTAAAATACAAATAAACAATCACTCGCCATAGGAAAAATCTATGGCGGCCATCAACGGTGCGCGCGAGCCTTGAGGCGTTGGATAAAAGCCTCGCCGAGACGGCTGGGGCGCATGCGCTTATGGGTGATGTAGCCAATCTCCATATAATCATCCACGCGCAAAGGACGCGAAACGATATCCGGTCCATTGAGGGCGTTATTGATGATCCCGCTGCAAATGGTGTAGCCGTTCAGGCCGATGAGGAGATTGAAGAGCGTGGCGCGATCGCGCACGAGGATGTTCTTTTTGCGCTCGAGCGTGCTTTGAATTTCCTCGGCAAAATAGAAGGAATTGTGGTCGCCCTGCTCGTAGGAAAGGCGCGGGAAGGGGGCGAGGTCATTCAGCATGACCACCTTCTTATTCGCCAACGGATTCTTGCGACCGATGAAGACATGCGGCTTGACGGTGAGAAGGCGCGTGAACTGCAGCTCGTGGGCATGCAGCGTCTTGCGCAGAACTTTTTCATTCTGCTTATTGAGGTAAAGCACGCCCACCTGACTGCGCAATTTGGCCACGTCCTCGATAATTTCATAAGTTTGCGTTTCACGGATGCGGAAATCATACTCCTCGCCCCCGTAGTCACGCAGCACATCCACAAAGGCCTCCACCACGAACGAGTAGTGCTGCGCCGACACGCAAAAGTCCTGTTTTCCCTGTTTTTTCCCGGTGTATTTTTGTTCGAGGAGATCGACCTGATCCACCACCTGGCGGGCGTAGGCGAGGAACTCCTCGCCCTCCGGGGTCACGATCGCGCCCTTGTTGCTGCGGGTAAAGAGAGAGATACCCAACTCATCCTCCAAATCATGCACCGAACTCGTGAGACTGGGCTGCGAAACGAAGAGCGACTTGGCCGCCTCGCTGACGCTTCCCTTCGCCGCCACCGCCAACACATATTGGAGCTGACGAAGAGTCATCGGTCGACCATTTGCTTTTGCCGGGCATCCTGCTGCATGCGCTCGCGAATGCCGCCGAGGAACACGGACTCCAACGAGCGGCGGGCCGGGGAAGAGGAGAGCCACGCATCGCCGGCCTCGGCGTGCAACTTCTCGAGCAACTCAGGCGAAGCATCACGCAGGAGAACTTGCTGCCGGTGCGGGTCATCCGTCAACTCCTGCATGCTGCCCTCGGCGATCAGGCATCCCTGGTAAAGAATGCCCACGCGGTCGCACACCTCCTGCACCTGCTCGAGCAAATGCGAGCAGAGGAACACCGTGAGCCCGCGGCCTTTCAAATCCAGAATAATATCGCGGATGACGCGCGAGCCGATGGGATCCACGCCGGCAGTCGGCTCGTCCAGCACGAGCAAGCGCGGGCTCTGCACCAAGGCCTGCGCCAAGCCAATGCGCTGCAGCATGCCCTTGGAATAGCCGGAAAGCCGACGGTGCGCGGCGTCCTGCAAGCCCACCAGCTCCAGCAACTCCTGCGTGCGTTCCTTCAAGGCGCGCCCCCCCAACCCGCATAAGCGACCGTAGAAACGAATGGTCTCCGCGCCGGTCAAGAACTTGTAAAAGTACGGATTCTCCGGAAGGAACCCGATCTCGCGGCGATTGGCGGAGGCATTGGCCGGGCGACCAAACACGCGGCAGCTCCCCTCGTGCGGGGCGAGCAAGCCCACCAGCATCTTCATCACCGTGCTTTTCCCGGAACCATTCGGGCCGATGAGGCCGTACACGGAACCTTGCGGGATGGCAATAGTCACCCCCTTCACAGCGTACACGCCCCCCTTCCCCCACGTGCCGGGGAAAGATTTGTGCACGTTCTGAATCTCGACTGCATTCATGCTTTCACCTCGCTCATGAGGCGCAAGAGCGCCTTCGCCATCGCAATGCCTTTCTCAAAAATATCCAGCCGCATGTTCTCGTTCGGCGAGTGAATCCGCGCGTCCGGCAAATCGAGTCCGAGGAAAAGCGCATCCTTGCCCAACAGTTTCGACATCGACGCCACCACAGGGATGGAGCCTCCCTCGCGCACGAGCACGGGCGGGTTGCCGAAAGTTTCCTCCAACGCCCGCTGAGCCACCTTGCCAAAGGGAGAATGCGGATCGCTCATGTACGCATCGCCGGCGTGTTGCATGGTGAACTTCATCCGCACGCTCGGCGGGCAGACCTTTTTGAAGTGCGCCTCCACCTTGCGCATGATGTCCACGGGGTCCTGTCCCGGCACCAGGCGGCAGCTGATCTTGGCCACCGCGTGGGTGGGGATGACCGTTTTAGAACCCTCGCCCACGTAACCGCCGACGATGCCATTCGGCTCAAAAGTCGGGCGAGCGTACACGCATTCGGCGCCGGTGTAGCCCTTCTCCGTGCGCAGAGCGGGCACGCCGGTGAGATCCGCCAACTCGGCGTCGCTCATGCCCGGCACGCGCTTCCAGCTCTCCTTCTCCCAATCCTCAATCTCGCCCACGCCATCGTAAAAACCTTCCACGGTGATGCGGCCGTTTTCATCGTGCGTGGTCGCAAGCATCTCGCAGAGCGTGGTGATGGGATTGGCAACCGCACCGCCGAAAATGCCGGAATGCAGGTCCATCTTGGGGCCGAAAATCTCCAGCTCAAAACAGCACAGTCCCTTCAGCCCGTAGGAGAAGGAGGGAATGTCCGGCGCAGCCATGCCGGTGTCGCTCACCACGATGATGTCGCACGCCAGCTCTTTCTGCGCTTCCGGGCGCTTCAAAAACTCCTGCAGGCTGTAACTGCCGCGCTCTTCCTCGCCCTCAAAGAGGTAAGTCACATTCAGCGGAAGGGATCCCTGCTCCTCAATAAGTTCTTGCGCGCCGAGAATATGCGCCATGATTTCGCCTTTGTCATCCGATGCGCCGCGAGCGTAGATGCGCCCCTCACGCACGGTCGGCTCAAAGGGCGGGCTCTGCCACGCCGCGATGGGATCAACGGGCATGACGTCGTAATGCCCGTAGATAAGCACCGTTGGCTTGCCTTCCACGCGAGGACTGTGCGCCACCACGATGGGGTGAATGTCCGTCTTGTACTTTTTCGCGGAAAAGCCCAGAGAACTCAATTTCCCCACCAGGTAGTCCGCACAGCGATCCACATCCGCAGCATGCTTCGGCTCTGCCGACACGCTCGGGATGCTCAAAAATTGCATTAAATCTTCCAAATGAGCCATGACCGCATGCTACATCAAACGCAGGCCAAGCGCAAGCCGATTTTACCAGCGAGCCATCACATCTGTCCCAAGCAGTCGCCCTGCGACTGCTCACTTACGATTTAATTCATTTACGATGTGATTTACGATTTTTCTGTTGACAAAGGGAGGGAATCTTGGAGAATGGAGGCATGGGAACGAGGGGAAAAATAGAGCAGTTTGATGAGCAATCCTATGCTGATTGCTGCCCTTTGTTGAGCAGGGGAAATGTGACATTGCAAGGAGGAGGAATGGAGACGCAGGAAGGTTATGATGAGTTGCTCAAAGAGGTCTTGTCCGTAGAATTGGGGGAGGACTGATATGAGCGGGGTTCGTGATCTTGAGGAAGCTTACCATGAAGCGGAAGAGGCAATTCACAGGGTTGAGGTGTACACCAAAAAAGTCCCGGTTCCGGCTGTGAACGAGATGAGGTATGCCGGATATCATGCGTTAAGGCATTTAATAGTTGAGGAGGATGGTGAAAAAGCACGGGAGAGAGAAGGCAATTTTCCATTGTCACCGTGCCTATTACGACGCGCAAAGCTTTCTCCTTCTAATTTTGTATTCAAGGGCTCTCAATATCCGCAGGGGACTGGGCAACTATTTGCATTTTTTTGCCGAGATGACGGGCGAGTCCTACTGGGAAATGAAAAAGAGACTGGTGTTGGCGCATCGGTTCATTGAGGGCGTTGAGAAAAGTCGCTCCGACCCTTCCAGATGGGAAAAGCGTGCAGAGTTTTTTAAGCAGTGCGAACCCCATGTGCAAGCATGTTACGAGTATGTGCTCGCATACGAAAACATTCGAGAGGAATTGTGTTGTAAAGTAGATGAATCCAAGCGACGAGAACGACGAGATAAAGTCATTCTTTGGAGCACAATCCTTGCGGTTCTGATAGCCGCTGTCAGTCTTGTTGTCGCCTTGGGGTAGAAAACAATGGCGCCTGACGGCGCCTAAGTCAACTATAATTTTGAGTCGGGTAAAATTATAGCTAACTTCATCCAAATGGGTTGTCCAGCAAATCCAGCTTGCCAATAAATGTGGGGAGTGCTACAATGCGAGTGTACAAGGCTATGAAACCAACACTTCTCGTACTTGCAGCAGGGATGGGCAGCCGCTACGGCGGACTCAAGCAACTCGACCCCATGGGCCCTAATGGGGAAGTCATCTTGGACTATTCTGTGTACGACGCCCTGCGCGCCGGCTTCGGCAAAGTGGTGTTCGTGATACGCCGAGACTTTGAGGAGGCGTTCAAGAAGCAGGTCGGCGCGCGATTCGCGGGCAAGATCGAGGTAGATTACGCGTTTCAGAGTTTGGATGACCTTCCGGCGGGCTTCAGCGTGCCGGAGGGGCGCGTCAAGCCGTGGGGAACGGCGCATGCTTTGCGCGCGGCACGGCACGTGATCCACGAACCCTTCGGAGTCGTGAACGCCGATGACTTTTACGGGGCAGACGCCTTTCGCAAAGCGGCGGAGTTCCTCACCTCCCCGGAGGCGCAGGATGGCAAGAGTCACTACGGCATGATCGGCTACCCGCTCAAAAATACACTGAGCGACCACGGCGATGTCAACCGAGGCATCTGCGGCATTAAAAACGGCTACCTGGACAGTGTGGAGGAGTACACCAAAATCATGCGCGAGCACGATGGCGTGTGCCGCGGCGACAACCTGCACGGCGAGCGCAAGGAGGTGGACCCCGAGGAACTGGTTTCCATGAACTTCTGGGTGTTCCCGGCGAGCTTCATCGGGCAGATTGAGGAACACTTCACGCGTTTCATGAAAGAGCGCGGCGCCGAACTGAAGAGCGAGTGCTACATCCCTACCGTTGTGGATGAACTCATCCACAACGGCGTGGCAGACTGCCGCGTCATTCGCACCTCTGCCAGCTGGCTGGGCGTCACCTACCCGAGCGACAAGCCCGCCGTCGTGGAGAGCATAGCAAACCTGGTCAAAGAGGGCGTTTATCCTGAAAAACTTTAACTCCGACACGTCATGTTTAACCTCAAAACGATTGCGAATCTCTTTGATCTGCGCGGCGACTACGTGTGCGGGGCCTCCTACGGCTCCGGGCACATCAACGATACCTACCGCATTGAAGTGGACCAAGCGGGTCTGCGCGTCAGCTACATTCTCCAGCGCGTCAACAGCAACGTCTTTAAGCAGCCCATCCCGCTCATGGAAAATGTTCTGCGGGTGACCACCGAGGCGCTGCGCGTGCTGCAGGCCGAGGGGTGCAAGGAGGCCTACCGGCGCACGCTCACCTTAGTGCCGGCCAAGGACGGCAAACCCTACGCCCAGGACACGGAGGAAAACGTGTGGCGCGTGTACACCTTCATCGACCGAGCCCGCACCTACGACATGATAGAAAACCCGCGGCAATGCGTGGAGGTGGCGCGCGCTTTCGGCAACTTCCAGAAACTCGGCGCGAATCTGCCGGGCGCCCCGCTCTTTGAAACTATCCCGGACTTCCACAACACCACCAAACGCTTCTCCACGTTCCAGAACGCCGTGGCGGAGGACCCGCTCGGACGCGCCAAAACCGTGCAGAAGGAAATCGACTGGTACCTGGAGAGAGAAGCAGACTGCCACAAGGTCGTCAACTACCTGACCAGCGGCGAGCTCCCCGTACGCGTAACGCACAACGACACGAAGCTCAATAACGTGATGTTGGATGACGTGACGGGGGAAGGCATCTGCGTCATTGACCTGGACACCACCATGCCCGGCAGCTCTCTGTACGACTTCGGGGACATGATTCGCACCTCCACATCCCCGGCTGCGGAGGATGAGAAGGATACGAGTCTGGTCACCATGCGCATGGAGTACTTTGAAGCTCTGGCAAAGGGCTACTGCGAAGCGGCAACCTTCCTGACTCCGCTGGAAAAGGAGCTCCTTCCCTTCTCGGGCAAGCTGCTTACCATGGAGTGCGGCATGCGTTTTCTCACGGACTACTTGCTGGGCGACACGTACTTCAAGATTCATCGCCCGGAGCACAACTTGGATCGCACACGCACGCAGATCGCCCTCGTGGAGTCCATAGAAAGCCAGATGGACGCCATGCAGGCTGTCGTAGCCCGTTACTGAAAGGAAAGAGGCGTTTGCCGGCGTGCCCAAGGCGGCGCGGTCGGCGTTTGTCGGCAGCCCGGCCAACACGGGGGAATTTTTCTGTTCGACAAGCGCGGGGGCTTTTACTATAATGACTGGACGTGGATCTGAGACGACCGCACCAAACCGAGGAAGGCCTTATCCGTCTGTGGGCAGAAAAGGCCCTGGAGCTCTGTGAAGACATTGACGATGAAGAGGCGCTGGCAGAATACCTCAAGCCGGTAAAGGAAACGCTCGTCGCGCTGAATCATGACAGGCGAGTTCTGGCGTTGGGCGGGGCCGGCAGCGGCAAATCCACCTTGCTGGCGCTCCTGGCGAACGCGCCGGTCATCAAGCAATGCGCGATGGAGGGCCACTACACGTGCTGGCGCTACGTATGCCGGGATGCCGACGCATCCCATTCCCTCTTCTTTCCCCTGCCCTCGCTTGAGGGACTCGAGCTTGTCGACACCGCCGACCTTGCGAGCGAGGAAGTCCGCCGCACATGCGAACAGCTGCTGCAGGGGGCGGACGCCGTGCTGGGGGTGTTAGATGCCCGCGCCGCGGATGCGTCTCCCGTGTGGGATTTGCTGACGAGCATACCGCCGGAAGCCAGGACCTCCTGGTTGCTGGCCGTGGCGCAGACGGATCGCCTCGATGCGCGCGCAGCCATCGCATTGAAAGAGCAGCTGCGCCAGCTGAGCCGGATGCACGGCGTCCAAGATGTGCGCATCTTCATCTACCCCGGCGAGGCCACTGATGCGGCAACCAACACCCTGCGTTCCTGTGTGCAGGAGCTGCTCGACAGACCGCAGGGGCTGTACGCCAGCTTGCGCGTGCTTGCCGAGCGCACGGTGGACCTCGTGCAGCGTGCGGATCGGACGCTGAGTGCGCGCGAAGGGGTAGGCCGCATGTACAGCGGTTTCATGGCGGGGATTGAGCAGGAAATCGACAATTTCATGCACAGCCAGATGATTGGACTGGCCGAGTACACCCACGGCATGCAGTCGCTGCTCGTGCACACGCTGACGAATATGCGCAGCGAATTGCACCGGACGCTAGGCTGGGCCCTCTCTCCGAGCACCCTGCTGCGTATGGAGCTCATGGGCGGCGTGGCGGACCAGGCGATCTATCGGCACATGGATGCCGCGCTGCAGCACATGCAGGAGGAGTCCGACAAGCAATTCAGCGCGCAATGCGGGACGCATTGGGAACACGTGCGCCCCCGCATGAAAAAAGCCTTGGAATGCGAAATCGGTGCCTTTCCGCGTGAAGCGCTGGAAACCGAGCTGCACACCTTGCGCGAGCGGCTGGGCCGCCAAATGTACGAGCCCCTCGTCGCGGCCGGCATACGCAATCGACTATTCGCCATTTTTGCGGAGCAAACGGGGTGGATGCAGCGTTGCATCATCCTCACGTGCATGATTCTCATCATTGCGGGGTTGTTGGGCAGCCTGGGGCACGATGCGCCGGCGGCGGCGGGCGTGCTGCTGGCCGTGGCGGTGTGGGGCATTGGCTGCGCCATCCAACACGCGGCAACGCGCCATATCTGCAATGCGGTGGAGCAACTCGTGAGCGAGCTTTGCGGCGCCTCTGAAAAACAATTTCTCGCCGTGGTGGAGGGGCTCATCGTTTCGCGCATGGCGGCCTACCGCCAGCTGTACGCCGCCCCACGCCACAAAGTCACTCAACAGGAAAGCGAACTCCGTCCCCTGCAAGAACGGCAGAAAACCATATACACGCGCTTGCGCATTCTGCTGCAGCACCTCTAGCCCTATCCGCAGCAAAGCAAAACGATGGCAGACCTATTCACCCCATTCGGAGAAAATCACCCGGAGCAACTCACCGCCCAGGCTCGCATGCCTTTGGCCGCGCGCATGCGCCCGGAAACGCCGGAACAGGTGGCCGGACAGCGGCACCTGCTCGCCCCCGGCAAATTGCTGCGCCGAGCGATTGAAACAGATCGCTTCTCCTCACTCATTTTCTACGGGCCGCCCGGCGTGGGAAAAACGACGCTCGCCTACGTGATAGCGCGCCACACGAGTTCCTATTTTGTGATGCTCAACGGCGTGGAGTCCAACGTAAGCGAAATGCGCGAAAAAATTGCCGAGGCCAGAACACGCCTCAACCTGCACGGGCAGCACACCATCCTCTTTGTCGATGAGCTGCACCGCTTCAATAAAGCCCAGCAGGACGTGCTGCTGCCGCACTTAGAGCAAGGCATCGTACGCTTTATCGGCGCCACCACGGAAAACCCGTACTTTGCCATCAATTCCGCCATGCTGTCCCGCTCGCAGATTTTTCCGCTCGAGCCCGTACCCGAGGAGGACTTGACGGCGCTGATGCAGCGGGCCATAACCGACAAGGAGCGCGGCCTGGGCCGCATGCCTCTCGTTGTAGATGCGGACGCCTTGCAGCACCTGGCTCGCAAAGCGGATGGCGATGCTCGCAAAGCCCTCACCGCGCTCGAGGTGGCAGCGCTTTCCACGCCGCCCGGGGAAGACGGACAAATCCACATCTCACTGGGCGTGGCGGAGGAGTCCATCCAGCAAAAAGCCGTCCACTACGACCGGGCCGGGGACGGTCACTACGACACGATCTCTGCTTTCATCAAATCCATGCGCGGCAGCGATCCGGACGCCGCCCTCTACTGGTTGGCCTTCATGCTCAACGCCGGGGAGGATATTCGTTTCATTGCGCGGCGGCTGGTCATCTGCGCGAGTGAGGACGTTGGGCTGGCGGATTCCAACGCGCTGCGCGTGGCGCTTGCTGCCGCCCGAGCGGCGGAGATGGTGGGCATGCCCGAAGCCCGCATACCCTTGGCCCACGCCACTGTGTACATTGCCACCGCCCCGAAAAGCAACTCCGCCTACATGGCGCTGGAAGCCGCCATGCAAGACGTCAAAGAGGGCAAAACCTTGGCTGTGCCCGACCACCTGGCCACCTCAACCCGCAAAAAGTTGGCGCGTCTGCGCGGCGCCACGAAGGAAGAAACCACCTACAAGTACGCGCATGACTTCGGAGAAGAGCACTACGTGCCCCAGGCCTACCTGCCGGAGGGCCGCGTGTATTACCATCCCACCACCAATGGAATGGAACTGCGCATCAGCGAACGCATGGACAGGCTCCGTCAGCAGCAGCCCTAGAACAACTGGCGCCGGGCCGCGTCACTTTGTCCGTCGTTCATGCGTCGGCGTATCCGTTTGCGCGCCCCGCACGCATCAAAAGTTTTTTGAGGTTAAGTTCACTTTTCGAGTGACTTTGGGGGCATAATCTGGTAGGATGAGCCTGCTTACGATGGTCAGGCACCTACTAGTCGGCGTATTCGCAACCATACTGGCTGCGGGGTGGTTCGTGCAGCCGCTCTCCGCCCAAGACCCGTCCGCGGAAAGCATCGCAGCCCGTGAGAGCGCCCATAGGCATGCGGCGATCAGCGATGCGCTCCAACAGGTGCAAAAAGCGCGCACTGCCTACGCGGACAAGCGTTACAGCGATGCCGTGGATCATTACCGCAACGCCCTATCCGTGCTGCCGGAGGCTCCCGCCACCAGGAAGCAGCGCGAGTTTATCCGCGTCAGCCTGGCGGATGCGCTGATCGCCCGCGCCATCGATTACCGCAGCGTCGGGCGCACGGAGGAGGCCATCAGTTTCCTCAAAGAGGCGGTGCAGCTGGACCCCTCGGGCACCCGCGCCAAAAAGGAGCTCGTCTACACCGAAGACCCCGTGCGCAACAACCCCGCGCTCACCCCGCGGCACGTGGGCGATGTGGAAGAGGTCAACCGCTTGCTCACTCTTGCTTACGGGTATTACGACCTGGGCAACTACGACCAAGCCCTCAAAACTTTCCAGAGCGTGCTACGCATCGATGAGACGAACGAGGCCGCACGGCGCGGCATGGAAGCCGTCAACAACCGGCGGGCCTCCTTCTATAACACGGCCTATGACGCCACCCGAGCCGCCAAGCTGGCGGAAGTGGATCGCACGTGGGACGATGCTCAGAAGGTGGAAATGCAGCCCACCCCTCCCATAGCGACGGGTAGCGCGAACCCCGCACCGCAGGGTCAGGACGAGGCCCAGGACCCCGAGCTCTCGTTCGTGAAGTTGCTAGAGAGCACGATCGTGCCGAGCATCCATGTAGACGATGCAGACATCACGGAGGTGATCGAGATTCTGCGGGGCATTGTGCGCCGCGCTCAAGCTCAGGCTCCTGTCGCGCAGCAGCGGCCCATCAATGTCGTCTCGAACTTCGGCGGCCCAAGTACGCCGGGCTACAAGCAGATCATGCAGCGACGGCGCTCCTTCCGCCTGGATCAGTGCTCCATGAAGGACGTACTCTCGGAAATCTCCCAGCTCTACGAGGTCGACTACTACTACGTACCCATGGGGATCGAGTTCACCTACGCCGGGCAAAATTACGGTCGACTGGTGGATCGCGTCTTTTACGTACCGCCCCATTTTTTTGATGAGCAGGAGGACTCGGAGGCCGGGTCGGACGATGAAGAGGTCGATGGCTTCGGGGCGCGCAAGGTGCGAGTTTCTCGGATCGACCCCGAGGCGGCCCTCAAAAAAATGAACATCTCCTTTCCCGAGGGGGCCAGCGCCAGGTATCGCCCGGTCACGCGGCGACTGGCCGTGCGCAACACCCAGCGCAACATCGCCCAGATTGAGGAATTGTTGGCGGATGTCGCTCCGGTGGAGGACAAGCTCGTGGTGCTCACCGTGAAAGTCGTTGAAACGACGCAGGAAGATCTGGAGGACTTGGGCTTTGAATGGCTGCTTGGCGTGGATGCGGGCTCCAAGCTCTTTGCCGGTGGAGGCACCGACCAGGTAGTGAGCACGGCTGCCGGCATGCCCATCATCACTCCCACCTACCAGAATACGGACGACATGCCGCCGGCGGTCACGCATGGGCAGCGCTCGATCCGCCAGGTGGTCGGTCAGCGCAATCTGGACAACCTGATCAAGCGCGGCCAAGTGCGCAATTACCTGTCTGAAACCAGCACGGAAGGCCTTTCCCCCACCATCTTCGGGCTGCGTGGAGTGTGGTCCACCGTGGATGTGACTATGGTGATGCGCGGGCTCGCCCAGAATAGGGCCATCGATTCGCTGAGCAGCCCCAAGTTGGTGCTCAACGCCGGATCGGAGGAGCAGGCTTCTTTTGTGGATGTGCGCGAGCTCTATTACCCCTCCAGCTACGATGAACCCCGCATCGCTGAAAGCATGGACCAGCCTGTTGAGGGCAGACCCGGCGACTCGACGGACTACAATAAAGACGGCGTGATCGAGCCAGTGCCAACTCCGGTGTACGTTGGCGCTACCGCCGTTGCCGTGGGCGCCCAACCTACCGACTTCGTGCTGTACGGCATGGACGAGGACAACGTTGGCGGCATTGGCACCATCGTGCAGGTCCACAACGCGGAGATCTCACCCGACGGCAACAACGTGAAGTTGGCCATCACCACCATCGTGAACGACTTTGAGGGATTCTTGGACTGGGGCTCCTCCATTTACGCCGCGCTGCCGACGGATAAAACGGTGGAAACCATCAAGCTGACGGATAATCAAATCTATCAACCTCTGTTCAAGCGCTACATGACCAACAGTGTCGTTACTATTCAGGATGGAGCCGTGCTGGTGATGGGGGGCATGAAGGAGTCCAAAATCGTGCGCTACGAGGACAAAGTGCCCGTTCTGGGAGACCTGCCGCTCGTGGGGCGCCTCTTTCGCTCCAGCGGCACGGACAAGAAGAACCGAGCGCTGCTAATTTTCGCCAAGGTCAACATCGTGGACCCAACGGGCAACAACATTCACCAAACTTCGCAGGAGGCTACGGTGCAGAACCCCGCATGATCGTTGAGCCCGCGTTTTTTCATGACAACTGATTCGAATATACGGCAGAAGTGGTGGTCGAGACCGCTGGGGCACCTGATCTGGTTTTTCATCACGCTCGTGTGCATGACCCTGCGCAAGCGGTTGACGGGCGACAAGCGCTTCCTGCGGGAGCAGCAGGCCATTGTGGCCATTTGGCACAATCGTATCTTCGTGCCCTGTTATTTCTACCGCTACGTGATACGCGGACGGGTGAAGATGAGCATGCTCGCCAGCGCCAGTAAGGACGGCACCATGCTGGCCGCGGTGGCGGAAGACTATGGGATGAGCGCCGTGCGCGGCTCGAGCGGGCGACGCGGCGCCGAGGGCTTTATGGACATGGTGCGCGAGCTGCATGCCGGCAAGAGCATGTGCATCACCCCGGACGGCCCGAAAGGCCCCGTCTACACGTGTCGCCCCGGCGTGATCAAGCTGGCCTCGCTCAGCGCAATCCCCATCGTACCTATCCGCATCCGTTACCTGCACTGCCTGCGGGTGCGCTCGTGGGATCGCTTTTTCATACCGCTGCCCTTTTCGCGCATCATCTTCGAGATCGGGGAACCGATGAGCGTCCCGCCCGAGTTGACGAGCGACGCATTGTCCGCGCAATGCAGGCAGTTGGAGGAAAAACTGCGCGATGCGGACTACTCCGCCTTTTACCCAACCAACCAAGATAAACACCATGGACACGATCATCATTGACGGCAAGCAAACGGCTCGTTCGGTACTCCAGCGTCTCAGCGCGCAAATTGGGCAACTCAAGCAATCCGGGCACACCCCGGGACTGGCCGTCGTGCTGGTGGGCGAGGACCCGGCGTCGCGCGTGTACGTGAACTCCAAGGTCAAAGCCTGCGAGGAGCTGGGCATCTATTCCCAAAAATGGGCGCTCCCCACCGAGACGACGCAGGAGGAATTGGTGCAGCTCATCCGCCAGTTGAATGCAGACGATCGCATCCACGGCATCCTGGTGCAGAGTCCCCCGCCCAAGCATATTGACGAACAGGCGGTCGTCCTTGCTATCGATCCGCGAAAGGACGTGGACGGCTTTCACCCGATCAATGTGGCAAAGCTCGTGCTGGAGGACCCCACCGGCTTTGTCCCTTGCACCCCGCTGGGCTGCATGGAACTGCTGAGCGCCTGCGGCATCCCCACCCAGGGCAAGCACGCCGTCGTCATCGGCCGCAGCATGATCGTCGGCAAGCCGATGGCGCATCTCCTGGTCGGCAAGCGGGCCAACGCCACCGTCACCATCGCTCACTCACGCACGGCGGACCTGCCCGGCCTCTGCCGCACGGCGGATATCCTCGTGGCGGCAGTGGGGCGTCCGGGACTCGTGACGGCGGACTTCATCAAGCCAGGCGCCGTGGTGCTGGATGTGGGCATCAACCGCGTGGAGGACGCCACGCGCCCGCGTGGCTACCGCATCGTGGGCGACGTCGACTTTGCCTCCGTTCAACCGCTCTGCTCGGCCATCACCCCGGTGCCCGGCGGCGTCGGCCCCATGACCATCGCCATGCTCATGAGCAACACGGTGAAAGCCTGCAAGCTCGCCTGCGGGGCGTGAGCCGCTTCTTTGCAACGCCCCTGCAAGCCGCCTGAACGCGCTCACTTGGCGGGGAAGCAGTGATCCTCGCCGTAGCCAAAGCGCTCGGCCACGTAATCCACGTCCTTGTCTCCCCGGCCGGAGCAGTTGACGAGGATGGCGCCGGAGCCTAATTCGCGGGCGCGGCGCAAGGCGTAGGCAATGGCGTGGGAACTTTCGAGCGCGGGAATAATGCCCTCGTAGCGCGAGAGCTTGAAGAAAGCATCGATGGCTTCGTCATCCGTGGCGCTCACGTAGTTCACGCGACCCAATTCGCGCAGGTAGGCGTGCTCCGGTCCCACGGAGGGATAATCCAGGCCGGAGGCAATGGAATACACGGGCGCGGGGTTGCCCTCCGCATCTTTGAGCATCATGCTGTTGAAGCCGTGCATCACCCCCTCGCTGCCGTAGGACATGGAAGCGGCGTGGTCGCCGAGCTTGTCGCCGCGGCCGAGGGGTTCCACGCCCACCAGGTCCACCGGGTCATCCAGGAAAGCGGGGAACATGCCCATGGCGTTCGAGCCGCCGCCCACGCAGGCGCACACGATGTCCGGCAGGATGCCCGTCATCTCGATAAATTGCTCGCGCGCCTCGTGCCCCACCACCATCTGGAAATCGCGCACCATCATCGGGAACGGATGCGGCCCCACCACCGAACCGATGCAGTAAATGGCCGTCTTGTAGTCGCGCAAATACGCCTCGAATGCGGAATCCACGGCCTCCTTGAGCGTGCGCAAGCCGTGCTTCACGCACACCACGTTTGCGCCCAGCATCTTCATGCGCGTCACGTTCGGCGCCTGCTTGGCGATGTCCACCTCGCCCATGTGCACCTCGCACTCCAGACCGAAATACGCCGCCGCCGTGGCAAGGGCGACGCCGTGTTGCCCCGCGCCGGTTTCGGCGATGATCTTGGTTTTGCCCATGAACTTGGCCAGCAGCCCCTCGCCCATGCAGTGGTTGAGCTTGTGGGCGCCGGTGTGGTTGAGGTCCTCGCGCTTGAGGTAAATCTGCGCGCCGCCGTTGAGGCGGGAGAGGCGTTCGCAGTGGTACACCGGGGTGGGGCGTCCCTGAAACTGTTTGCGAATACGCCTCAGTTCGTTGATGAATTGAGCCGAGTGGCAAATGCTTTTGTAGGCCTCGGTGATCTCCTTGAAAGCGGGCTCCAACTCAGGCGGCAAATAGGCCCCGCCGTACTTCCCGAAGTAGCCCTGCGCATCCGGGTTGCGGCGTAAATACGTGCGATAGTCCATACGCTGCGCATTCTACCAAAAGCAGCTCTGTTTGGCAAGCAATCTTGACAAACAGAGGGCTCGTGTGTATGCTTCGGCTCATGCATCGGAGAGTTCAGGTGTTCATCTTGGCCGCAGCTGCATTGCTGACAGCATGCCAATCTCAGAGCGACTACATGTACCGCTCGCGCCCGGCAACTCCCCGCCGCCCGATGCCGCGCCCGGCGCAGACTCTTCCCGCCTCCGCCACCGGCCTCATCCGGACGCGTCCGCTGGCGCAGCCATCCGCCCCGGCCCCCGCGCCGAATTGCGCCGCGGTGTGCGTCATTGACCCGCGGACCGGCCGCGTGCTCTACCAGCACAACGCCCACACCCGCCGACAGGTGGCAAGCACACAGAAGCTCGTGACCGCACTCTGCGTGCTGGATGCCGGGAATCTGAGAAAAATGGTGACCATTCAGCCGCAGGATGAAGCCGTGCCTCCCTGCAAACTCAACCTCAAACCCGGCACGAGCTACCGGCGCGATGAGCTCCTGCGCGCCATGCTCACGGGTAGCTACAACGATGTCGCCCTCACACTGGCGCGCGACACGGCCGGCAGTGTGGACGCCTTTGTAAACCGCATGAACGCCCGCGCCCGGCGCATGCGCATGTACGATTCCCATTTTGCCAACCCCAACGGCCTGCCCGCCCAGCAATATTCAACGGCATACGATATGGCGCTGGCGGCTTGCTACGCCTACAACAACCCGCGGATTCGCCAATGCGTGAACATCCCGGAATATAAGTTCCGCATGGCGGACGGCAGCCTGCGCACCATCAAATCCACCAACAAGCTGCTCAAAAAATACCCGTGGGTGCAGGGCATGAAGACGGGATTCACCAACGCCGCCGGCAAATGCTTGATTTCCTGCGCCGCTATGGATGGGTGCTCGGTCATCGTGGTGGTGCTGGGCAGCACCAGCTCGCGCGTGTGGGACGAGTCGCTCAAATACCTGCGCTGGTCGTTCGGCAAATCCGCCAATGCGTAGCGCTCCTGCTTCTGCCCGGCGACTCCCGCCATTTTCCCACGCCATTTTTCCCACGCCGGGGCGGGATGACGCCGCCCCCTTTGCCGGGTTTTCAGGGGGCACAACGGGGGAACGCAGACAGATCGCTCTGCCTGCTCCTTTAGCCAAGACGGGCGACGGTGGCCGCGAAGCCTCCATCGCCCGTGCACGTGTTGGAAAAGCAT
>CANQBZ010000030.1 GCA_947589295.1 uncultured Akkermansia sp. | reverse complement strand
CTCGTTCAAATGGCTCGACAGCTGGGACATCTAGACAGACAACAGGTGACTTTCGCGTAGCCCCAATCTCCGGCTCGTCTCATGATTTACAAAGCACAAAATTGACATCTTACAACGCGACGTGTTACAATGAACAGCGATGACAGATGGTTGGACAGATCTCGCGCAGGTCGATAGCGCTTGGTGGCAAGTGGCGCTGCTAGCGCTTGTGGGGGCCTGCGTCGGATCGTTTTTGAATGTAGTGCTCTACCGCATCCCGCGCGGCATGGGGGTCAATCAACCGCCGCGCTCGTTCTGTCCGGCTTGCGGAACCCCCATTCCGTGGTACTTGAACTTGCCTATCATCAGCTGGCTTATTCTGCGTGGCAAGAGCGCCTGCTGTCGGCGTCCTATCAGCCCGCGCTACCCACTCATCGAATCCGCATGTTGTCTGCTCTTCGGTAGCATTGGAGTTTCTTTCAGCTACGAGCCTCTGCTCGCACGCCTGTTCATCTGCCTGTGGGCTGCAGGGTTATTAGCCATGCTCGTCATGGATTGGGAATGGATGCTGGTCCACTCCTCTATCGCATGCGTCTGCGCGGGCTGCGGACTGGTGGCGAGCGGACTTGCCCCATTACTTGCGAGCGCGGGAACACTCAATCCGTGGGAGGGGGTGCTGTGGGGCTGCGTCGGCGTGCTGTGCGGCTATATCATTTTCCGTTGTCTGGCATGGATAGGCCGAGTCTTTTTTGGGCGCCGCAATCTGCATTTTGCCAAGCCCACACATTGGGAATTGCACCAAATCGGCGATGATCTGGATATTGAACTCACCATCGGCAATCACTCGCTGCGCTGGAGCACGATCTTCACCGAACAGCGTAATCCCTCCATCACGCTCGAACACGCTACTGTCGACCAAATTCCGGGGAGCGCCTGCCGCATTCAATTCAGCGCCTCACAAATCCTCATCGGCAACCGCGCTTTCAGCTTGGAAATATACGATTCCCTGAGCGGTTCCTGCAGCTCAGTCACTGCCCAACGCTCCGCCATGGGGTCAGGGGATGCATGGATCGCGATGGCAATCGGTTCGCTGTGCGGCTGGCAAGGCGTTGTTTTTTCTTTGGTGGTCGGCAGCCTGTTCGGACTCGCCTTTGCGCTAGGCAAACGCATCAGTCGGGGAGAGCCCATGCCCTTTGGCCCGTCGCTGATTCTGGCTGCCTTGCTCTGGCTCTTCGCCGGCCCCGAACTCGTGGAGTGGTACGCAGGCCTGCTCATGTAGGCCGGATCACTCAAGCCCACGCCATAGTGATAACCGCGCGCAATTTTCCGCCGCCTTCGACGCGATGCTGGCTGAGGAGGCCAGAAACGCGGTGGGAAATGCTCAAGGGCTCTCCCAGCATGCTCTCATGCTTGTACGCCACATGGATGCGGCGCGGAGCACAGCCGGGGGGAGTCGGCATGGTGTCGAGTGCCCACGTCAAATAGGCGGAGTTGTTGATGTGTCCATTGAAGTCAATATCCCGGCGAGACGTCACCAGATATGCGATCCCCAAATCCTCGGCATCTTCCGGGAACTTGAGCGGTTCGGCCGTGATACTCGGCGGGCATGTCGCCGGCACGTTCAGCTCCGCCCTCCTCAGCGGCATGGGACGCCGCGTCCGAATGTCAATAATCGCCCACATTAAGTCGGCGCGGCCTATCACCTCGCCTGCCTCATCGCTCATCTCCACAAAACGGCGCGCCTGCAGCGGCGAAGCCTGTCCGGTGTTGGTACGCAAGGAGACATGCTCTTTCCACTTCGGACGTCGCAACAATTCAAAGTTACCCTGCACTTCCACCCATATCATCCCGTGTTCCATCACCCAGTCATAACCCATCTTGTTGCGCGAGGCGTGCAGCTCCGCCATTTCCTGACAAAACAAAAGATAACACTCCGGCTTGAGGAGCAAATCCTGCCCGCATTCGTAACTCGCGATGCTATGCGTTAATATCAAATCTTCCATATCGTCACTCTATCACACGTCAATTTGTTGTCAAGTTCACTCTTGACCAGCGGAAGTCTCTGGGGCTATCATGGGCGCATGCCTTTTATACGCCTCCTTGCTTGTTTCAGCGTAGCAACCTTAGCGGCGTGCAGCCAGGTGCCGTCCGCCTCACAGACCTCTCGGCTTGTGGTGCTGGATATCGGGCACTCCCTGACCTCACCGGGAGCTTGCACTCCAAGTGCAGTGGGAGGACGCACGATAAGCGAGTGCGACTTTTGGCACCAGTACGCCGCCACCGTTAAACAGGAGGTGCAGCGTGCCGGTTTACGCTGCGCCATTATCAACCGTGGTAATCCTCCTGCCACAGACCCCCTGCTATCCTACGCAAGAGCGGCAGGCGTCTCCTACCTGCGCCACCCGGATACAGTCGCTGAGCGCTACCCATCTCACTATTTCCCGGATCGTGTAGCTTCCGGCATGGTGAGCGCCGACTACGCTATCTACAATCGCGCTGCCTGCATCGTATTCCTGCACCACAACAGTTCATCAAATCGATGGACCAGCGGCGCTTCTCCCTCTGTGATCTTGCGCAACAAATATAACGGCGGTGCACTTGCAGAAGCTCTGCGCTCCACCGTGGAACGTGAAATCCTCAACCACGGCATGCCCAACGACGGCCGGGGCTGCGGAACGGAAGTGCGATGTGTGGACGCCGACCGTGCGGCAGGTTGGCTGAACGCCTGCGACGATGCCGGCATTCCCGCCGCCGTTGTGGAATCGGCTTTTCTGAACAACCGCGCCCACGCCGCCTTTCTGGCCACAGAGGCCGGAGCACGCGCCTATGCGCGTGCCGTGGGGCGCGGCATCGTGCGTTTCATGCGCATTTCACCGAGCATTCAGCGCCACGTTCGAGCTAATCCGGATACTCCCGACCAAGGTTCCTTCGGCTACGCCATAGAATCGCGACGGTTGCACGTTCCCGGCGCTAAGCTCCTCACCCGCTGATGGCCGCGCGCATGGCGCGCTCATCCGCCCGCTTTCCAAACCACTTTTCGAAAGAAAGCGCGCCCTGTCCCACGAGCATATCCCGGCCATCGCAAACACGGCACTTCGCTGCCGCTGCCGCCCGTTGCAAAGGCGTTGCATGGGTGATCAGATCGAAGACGATATGTCTCTCGCCCAGCAATTCGGCAGCCAAGGGCAACGGGTCTCCCGCTGCCAGGCCCAAGCTCGTGGCGTTGACAATGATGTCCGCTTCTTGCACAGCCGAGCGCATCTGCTCAGCGTCAACCAACGAACAGGCGCCGATGCTTGGCCCCGGCGCCAGGCGGCGGAGACGGGCAGCAAGACGTTCCAGCTCCGGCCGCGGACGATTCGCCAAAATCAGTCGTTGGCATCCGGAGATCACACACTGTATCGCCAGCGCGCTCCCCGCTCCGCCGCACGCTCCAAGAACCAGGACCCTTTTTTCTGCGAGTCGGCTGCCGCAATGCGACGCCAACGCGTGTTCAAAGCCCGGGCCGTCGGTGTTGCTCCCCTCAATTTTTCCCTCGCGAAATACAAGCGTGTTCACCGCCCCACTCAGTTCGGAAAGACGATCCACTTGATCCGCCACTTTCCGCGCCTCCCGCTTAAAGGGTACTGTGATGTTCACCCCAAGAAACCCCAACAGACGCAAGCGATCTGTCAAGTCACGGAAGGCGCCCTCCTCCTTTGGGCACAAAATACGGACATACGAACCGCCTACGCCCGCTGCACGCATGGCTGCCATCTGAATGGCCGGAGAGAGCGAATGCGCAATAGGATGCCCAACGACCCCAAGTCGCGGGGCAGGCAGAGGAGCCGACAGCTTCTCCAATTCTTCAATGGTGTAAACGTCCTGCATGGACCCTCATTCCTCCGGCGAACCGTCTTTACCGACAGTTTGCACCACCTGACTCTTCACGATTTTGATGATGGTATTGGGGGCCACTTCCAGGCGAACGGTGGTATCTTTCACTTCGCGCACAATACCGTAGATTCCGCCGGCGGTAATAACCTTATCGCCGCTTTTCAGGGCATCCTGGCGAGCCTTGAGTTCTTTCTGCTGCTTGCGCTGCGGACGAATGAGCAGGAAGTAAAATATCACAAAAATGAGACCGAGGGTGATGAACATGCTCATGGGGTTGCCTTGAGCATTCTGTGCAGCGGCTTGCGCCAGGATGAGTGCAGTTGTATTCATGGTATTTGATTGGCTTGATAACGCGCGATGAAGCTGCTTTTGAAAGCAGCATATTGTCCGGCCGCTATGGAGTTTCGCGCTTGCTCCATGAGCCGTAGGTAAAAGTGGAGGTTTTGAAATGAGAGCACCCTTTGCGCCAGCATCTCCCCCGCTCGGAAAAAGTGCCGTATCGCCGCACGAGAAAATCGCGCCACGTGCGGGTGGCTCTCCTCGTGAATAGGACGCTCATCGGATTTCCAGCGTTCATTCGTGATGTGGATCGGCCCATCCGGGGTGAGGGCAATGCCATGCCTCGCCAGGCGCGTGGGCATCACACAATCAAACATATCAATGCCGCGCTCAATCATTTCCAACATCTGCACCGGCGTACCAAGCCCCATGGCATAGCGCGCTTTCCCCAGCGGCAGATACGGCGTCGCGTTCTCAATGGCACGCAGCATCTCCTCCTCGGGCTCTCCCACGGACACGCCGCCGATGGCATAGCCGTCAAAGTCCATCTCCGCGAGTTGTTCGGCGCAGGCGCGGCGTAAATCTGCAAACACAGACCCCTGCACAATGCCGAAATGCTGCTGCAGAGCATTACCGCTCATGGGACGGTGCTCCTGCATCCAAGTCTTGCAACGCGTCGCCCAGCGCAAGGTGTAACCCATGGATTTCTCAGCATAGGCACGGTCGCACGGATAGGGCGGGCATTCATCAAAGAGCATGGCGATATCTGCTCCAAGATTCGCTTGGATTTCCATACTCTTCTCCGGCGTCAGCAGCATGTACGCCCCATCAAGATGATTGCGAAAGCGCACTCCCTCTTCCGTAATTTTTCGCAACTGCGCCAAGCTCCACACCTGAAATCCTCCGGAGTCCGTGAGCATCGGCCTCCTCCATCCGGCAAACTGATGCAACCCTCCCAAATCACGTATCACCTCATCCCCCGGCCGCAAGCACAGATGATAAGTATTGCCCAAAACAATGTGCGCGCCCAATTCCTCCAGCTCCTCCGGGTGCAGCGTTTTCACAGCGCCCTGCGTACCGACCGGCATGAAGATCGGCGTAGGCACATCGCCATGCGCCAGGTGCAACGTGCCAAGTCGCGCGCCAGTCGGGTCCGTGCTGTGCAAGGTAAAGCTCATGAGTTGCGCACAAAGCGTGCCGAGTGTGTTGTCCTGCCCTGCGATTCCCAAACGCGCTGAAAATCTGTAACCGGATAATCGGTCAAATCCGCCCACGCCTCCCGATGAAACAACATGGAACCTCCTACGATCCTGCACACCCAAGTGTAGTACTCCTCGTGGTCAGTGCGAAAAAGGAGCTCGCCACCCGGCGCCAACACGCGATGCAACACCGGCACGACATCTTCCTGCATCAAACGCTTCTTATGATGCTTTTCTTTGGGCCATGGGTCAGGAAAGAGATAGTGCAGACGCCGCACGCTCCCCTCCTGCAGCATCCATTCCAACAAATAGCGATTCTCCGCCCGCACCGCGCGCACGTTGTCCAGCTCTAATTCATCCGCGCGGCGACACACCTTGCGCAGGCGTCCCAGCAAACGCTCCACTCCCAAATACAACCGGTCCGGATGTTGCTGAGCCACGGCCAACAGAAAACCGCCATCCCCACAGCCTAAATCCACCTCACACTCCCGCCCGTTCCCAAAAATATCCGCCACGCTGTAGCGGCGAAAATAATCCGGCGGTATGAAAGCGGTTGCCATAGCGGCTCAGCGCTTGTTCTCCTTCTGCGGTTTGAGCGGGACGGCGTGCGTCGGCTGCGGCTGCTGACCTTTGTACTGCGAACCCATCGAGGCGATATGCTCATTGGTCACCGTGAAGGAAAACTCCCCTCCCTTCGCCTCATCGTCCGCATCCAGCACATGATCAAACACGCACACGGGGCGGTTCCCCGCCGTTTCAGGCATCACAAACACTCCGATGGCCATGCTCGGATGATCCTGCTCATTGCTACTGGGCTTAATGCTGTAAGAGATGGTATTGGCCCCCCTTCTGAGTCCTCCGGATATGGTATCCGCGCGCCTTTCGTCATCAAAATTGTGAATAGAGACTCCATTGACGCGCATCTCAATTTCACGACCGGGACAATCGACAAAAACCTTGCCGATGAGCTCCGGATTGGCACACGCAGGCGGCACAGTCGGAATGCTACGGTACGGGTGGAATCCATCCTGCTCGCGCAGCACGCTCAAATCGCGCTCCTCCAGCCTCTTGAGTACACCAGGAAGCCGACTCAAGTCAAAAAACCGCGTCTGATCCAGCCGCCATTTCCCATTCTCATGCACAAACTCCAATACAAAGGCATTCTGCTTGGCCCCAGCGTCCCCCAGTTGCATCTTTCCCAGGTAGGTGGCTGCCATGGTGCGTCCGGCACACCCGCTGAGAGCGCCAACAAAACGAAAGTTTTCCAGTTGGGGCGCTTGTTGAGCGCTGCGAAAGAAGTCCCTCGGAAAAGCGCCACGCTCCGAAATGATGAGATTGCGCACCTTCATCTGCCGGGCGGAAGAAGTGCTGCTGCGCCATGCCGTTTCATCTCCACGCTGCACACTCAGGCGCCAGGTGTTGTACGTAGCCTCCGCAAGGGCTCGCGCTTTCTCCTGATTCGGAGTGGCAATACCATCCGGTGTCACTTGCAGTTTTCCACTCGCCTGCGGCGACGTGGGCGCCGGAGCGGGGACTGATGCCTGCTGCGCTACAACGGCCTCAGCCCATGCGATGCCGACTGCGATAGTGGCTGCAAAAAGTATTCTCATTGCCCCTCACTTCATACATCAGACTTGCCTTTTTGGCAAGAAAATTGCATACTCTTGCACGGGTATGACGCCATTTGCCGGCCAGTATCGCGCGCAGTTCGCACGCAGCAATCACGCGTTGCTAAATTCTGCCCCTTCCGTTGTCTGGAAGCGTTTTGCGGATGGCTATACGCTGCGGGCGTTCATCTTCGCCCCCCCCGGTCATTCCCTGCAGCAGCCTCGCCCGGCCGTCCTCTTCTTTTGCGGCGGCATGTGGTCCCACAACCGCGCCGACGACTTCGCCGCCTGGGCCCTGCACCTCTCCCACCGAGGCATTGTCTGCATCATTCCGGAGTACCGCAACTACGACCATTTTGAGGTGGCGGCCGATGAGATCATTTTAGAGGGTATAGACGCCTGGCACTGGCTGCACGACAACGCGCCCGGTCTCGGTATTGATGCGCACCGCATTACTCTGGCCGGAGAGGATGCCGGTGGACTTATGGCGCTCAACGCCGGTATGCAACCCATCATCCGCAAGCGCAGGTTCTGGCAATTTGGCAAGCGTGATATCCTGCCGCTTTCCCCGTGCGCTCTCGCGATTTTTCGCGGTATTGTTGATCCTGAAGCGCCGGAAGCGCGCGCCCTTTGCGTCCACCTGGACAGCTCTGCCCCCGAACGCGTGAACCCCTGCGAGCTGCTGCGCAAAAAACTGCCGCCGCTCTTCTGCGTGCATGGCATGCGCGACCCCCTGCTGGACTACGAGCTGCCCGAGTGGTTTTGCAAGCAGTGGCAACGCCTCGGCAACGATGCGCAATTCCTACTCTGCCCTCATGCAGATCATTCCATCACGCGCTTCGAGGTGAATCCCGCCGTCTTCGAGTACATCCTCCTCGCCTGGGAAGAGTTCATGATCACTCGCTCCCTATGGCCGGAGGAGGTGATGGAGGAAGCCACCCTCAACTGACACCTCAAGCTCGGCCTGAGGCCACCCCAAGCTTTTGAACCGTTCTCGAGTCGCAGCTATTTTTTCTCATCAAGCTTGGCGCGCACCTTGGCTTCCACCTCAGCGTAGAGCTGCTCATTCTTGCGTAGTTCTTCCTTGGCAGCATCACGCCCTTGAGCCAGTTGCGCCCCATCGTAACTGAACCACGACCCACGTTTCTGGATGATATCGTACTCCATCGCCAAGTCGATCAGGCTGCCCACAGAAGATATTCCCTCGTTGTACATGATGTCGAACTCGCATTCCGTGAAAGGAGGCGCCACCTTGTTTTTCACCACTTTCAGCTTTGTACGATTGCCCACCACGGCGCCATCTGTCCCCTTAATCTGCCCTATGCGCCGTATATCGCAACGCACCGAGGCGTAGAACTTCAGCGCCCGCCCGCCCGGCGTAGTCTCCGGGTTGCCGAACATCACCCCAATCTTCTCGCGTATCTGGTTTGTGAAAATGCACACCGTGCGCGCCTTCGCAATGAGTGAGGTGAGCTTGCGCAGCGCGGCGCTCATCAATCGCGCCTGCGCCCCAACTGTGCTATCGCCTATGTCGCCCTCCAGCTCCTGCCGCGTCACCAGAGCCGCCACGGAATCCACCACAATCACATCAATCGTGTTGGAACGCACCAGCGCCTCGCATATTTGCAACGCCTCCTCTCCGCTACCAGGCTGAGACACCAGCAAATCATCCAGATTGACCCCTAACTTTGCCGCATACGAGGGATCCAGCGCATGCTCCACATCAATGAACGCCGCCAGACCACCAGCTTTTTGAGCCTGCGCTATCGCCGTGAGTGTCAGCGTCGTTTTGCCGGATGATTCCGGTCCGAATATCTCCACCACTCTTCCTCTCGGGAAGCCGCCCACTCCAAGCGCACGGTCAATCAGCAAATTACCTGTCGGTATCACGTCCACTTCCAGCCTTTTCTGATCGCCCAGCCTCATGATGGCGTTCTCCCCAAAATCTTTCTGTATCTGCAGCATCGCCGCATCCAACGCGCGCTGCCTCTGCGCGCGCACTTTCTCCTGTTCCGGTGTCGTTTCTTTACTCATACCGTGCCGAGCATACCTGTTTTCCCCCTTCCTTGCAAGTCGAATTTCCGCCATCGTCGAGCCTTCTCTCTGCCAAAAAAACAGGGCAGTGATCTACATGTCCGCACCAGACCCAAGTTATGCCACGACATGGGTAAAAAGAATTTTCAAAAGAGCTTCATAATCCATACCGTATGTTTTATACCATGCCCCATGCCCTCGCCCTCTTCCGCAATCCTCTCACGCATCCTCAAAGGCTCACCTGCCTCATCCCTTGTTATCGTCTGTTATATCATCCCTCTCGCTTCGTGGAACCGATCGCTCTTCCTCTGTCATTCAACGGTGCAAAAGAGAGTGGGCCTTGTGACTGAAACAATCACGGGGGGGGTATCTGTCTGCAAGCGTCTCCTCAAATGCGTCAGCGTGGGACTTCCCCCTTGACGTTTCGAAGCGGGCGCATACAATGGAGGGCAAGTTAAGTATAGCTATGGAAAAGCAAGCGTTTCAGACAGAAGTACGGCAACTATTGGACATTGTCATTCACGCTTTTTACAGCGACCGCGAAGTTTTTGTGCGAGAGCTGGTAAGCAACGCCTCCGATGCGTGTGAAAAATTGCGTCTCAAACAACTCACGGAGTCCTCCATCTACCAACCGGAACGCGAGTTGCGCTTGAGTATCACAACGGATGAGGAAAAACGCACGCTGACCATTGCAGATTCCGGCATCGGGATGACCCGCGAGGAAATTGTGGAATACTTAGGCACTATTGCGCATTCCGGCACAAAAAAGTTTTTAGAAATGGCCAAGGAAGGACAGAGCGGCCCCCAAGACCTCATCGGCCAGTTCGGCGTGGGCTTCTATAGCGTCTTCATGGCGGCGGATACGGTGGAGGTGTGCTCGCGCTCGTGGCAGCCGGAAGCGACTCCGGTGCGTTGGGTAAGCGATGGGCAGGATGGCTACACGTTGGAGGAGGCGCCGGAGGACACCCCGCGCGGCACCACCATTCTCATTCATTTGAAAGAAGATGCCGCCGATTTCGCTAAGAAAAACCGTGTGCGCTACATCGTGGAAAAGTACAGCAACTTTGTCAGTTTCCCCATTGATTTTAATGGCGAGCACCTCAACACAGTGCAGGCGATCTGGATGAAGAACAAAAAAGATGTAACGGCCGAAGAGTACAACTCCTTCTACCACTTCATCGCTCACACCGATACGGACCCGATGAGCTACATGCACTTCAGCGCCGACGCTCCCATCGTTCTCAACTCCGTACTCTTTGTACCCGCAGAAAATCCCGAATCCATGGGATTTGGTCGCTGCGAGCCACAGGTATCGCTTTACTGCCATAAGGTACTCATTGACGGAAAACCGGAGAACCTCTTGCCGGAGTGGCTGCGCTTCCTTGTCGGCGTGGTGGATAGCGATGATCTTCCTCTCAACATCTCGCGCGAAATGCTGCAGGACAACTCCCTGCTGCGCAAAATTTCCGGCATCATCACCAAGCGCTTCATCAAGCATCTGGAAGAGCTCGCCAAGGCCGATGCCGACAAATACGAATCTTTCTGGAGACAGTTCTCACGCTTCATCAAAGAAGGTGTCGTGACCAGCTGGGAGCACAAGGAGGCTCTCGGTAAACTGCTGCGCTTCGAATCCACCTTTACGGAACCGGGCAAGCTCACCTCCTTTGCCGACTACATCAGCCGCATGAAGGAAAACCAGAAAGCCGTCTACGTGCTCTTCGGCGCCTCCCGTGCGCAGCTGGAAAACTCCCCCTACCTGGATGCTCTCAAGCAGCGCGGTTTCGAGGTTGCTTTCTTCACTGAAGGAGGCGACCAATTTGTCGTTGACAGCCTCATCAAAGTGGATGACAAGGAACTCCAAAACATCAGCCGCGCCAATCTTGACCTGCCGCCTCTGGACGACCAACCCGACTCCCTCTCCTTGGATGCAGAACAAGCCAAGTCCCTCACCGACTGGCTCACGGAGGCTTTCAAAGACAAACTGTCTCGCGTATCTACAGGTGACCGCACTTCTTCCGCCCCGGCCATCGCCCTGCAAGGGCAAAATGATGTATCTCCGGAGGTTAAGGCCTACCTGAAAGCGATGGGACAAACTGTACCAGAGAGCCACCCCGAGCTCGTTCTCAACCCATCCAATCCCATCATCCAAAAACTGGCCGTCTTGCAGTCGGAAAACCCGGAACTCGCCAAATTACTGGCGGATCAGGTGGTAAATACGTCTCTTTTGCTGGCGGGTATGCTCGATGATCCCTCGGCCTTGGCCAGTTGTTCTCAAAAGCTGCTGGAAAAGCTGCTTCACCCATAAAAAGCGTGCCAAATCTTCCCGCACGGGATGCAAAAAAACAAATGAACTTGACGCGCTGAGAATTAACCCATAGAATAACACCATGCAAAAAAAGCATATTTCAACTCTTGTCCAAGCGGCGGCGACTTTCCCGCTTGTGCTCTGCTGTACTGGTTCTCTTAGTTCATGCAAAGATAAAGGAGTCGAGACTCCGGCACCCACAGAAAAGGCAACCTCACCTGCCGCCCCCAATCAAGCTAATGCCCAAGCTGAACAGCTGCTTGATTTCATGATTTTTAACGTGGGTGACGCGCTGCGCCGCGAAGCTGGACAGCCAATGTGGCGCGAGTTAGTGCGCGACATGCGCAACCAAGTGGAGACTTACTACAACGCTCTGCGTACCACAAATGAGGATCCGGAGCGTTTGGTGCGTATTGGTCTCTTCCTGGCCGATGGCACACGCGACCTCTCTGCTTTCCAAAAGGCGGCGGATATCTACACAGCCACCCTCAAGGACTGGGAGGCTCTGCCCGAAGAGATACGCGGAGGGTTAAGTGCACAAGAGCTGCGCAGTTTTCTACTCAATGGTCTTGGCTCATGCCTCATGCAGCAACGCAAAATGACCGAGGCTCTCCCCTACTACGAAGAGGCGCTCAAACTTGACCAGGCACGCTACAACAGCGTCTCCCCGGGAGAAGGCAAGCCCCTGCCCACTGCCGACCATTTGAGCCCGGAGTTGGAGAATGCGGCAAAAGATTTGCTGATCTCTTACCGCTGCTTGGCGGAGTGTCAACTTTTTGCGGATGACCCGGAGCAGGCGCGCGAGACGCTCCAAGCCGGGCAAAAATTAGCGTTGAGCATGCAAAATCTTTCCGCAAAAATTTCCTTTGAGTTTGTCCACTTACTCTCCACACTCGGGAATCTGGAAAGCCGTGTCGGACAGCCTCGCAAGGCCCTCGCTGCATGGGCTCAAGCAGCTACTATCGCGGAGAAGCTGCGTGTCAGCTCATCCTCCCTGGCTGAGCAAGCTCAGGCTATCCAGCTGATCCGCAAGTTGTCTCCTTCCATCAAAACAGTGCAGAATCAGCTGCAAAACCAGCAGCAGGAGGACCCTCCCAGCCAACCTGAGCAGTAACACCCCGCAGCTGTTGCTTCCCCTCTGCATCCGTCCATGGCAGAGTTTATCCTATCCGTACCGGCGCTGGAACACAATGCACGCATTTTGCGAGCTGTGGCAGATGCCAGTGGGGCGAAGATGCTCATCGCGCTCAAAGCTTTTGCAACCACCTCAGCTCTGCATTACCTTCACCCGTACGCCGATGGGGCGTGCGCATCCGGTCTGTATGAGGCACTGCTGGCCGCAGAACATCTCGGCAAGCATATTGCCGTGTATTCCACCGCTTATTCGAAAGACGATCTGACGCGCCTGCTGGATTTCGCGCACCACATCGATTTTAACAGTTTGCCACAGTGGATGCGTTTCCGTGACCTCTGCCTCCAGCACCCGCGTGCTCTGACTGGAGAACTCCAATTCGGGCTACGCGTCAATCCCTGTCATTCTACCGGCCACACACCGCTCTACGATCCCTGCGCTCCGGGTTCACGCCTCGGTGTACCGCTCTGCGATTTACATGATGCAGACCTCACCGGCATCAGCGGGCTGCACCTGCATACCCTCTGCGAACAGTACACCGACGACCTCATCTCCACCATTGCGACACTGGAAGAACTGGCGGCTCCCTTGCTTGCTTCCCCGGCCATCCGCTACCTCAATCTGGGCGGCGGTCATTGGATCACCAAAGCGGACTACGACCGTACGGCTCTCGAGGAACTTATCACGCGCTTGCAGCAACAGTACAAAGTGCAGGTCTTCTTGGAACCTGGTGAGGCGTGGTGCATCCACTCCGGCGTGTTGCGCGCACGCGTACTTGATGTTTTTGAGTCTCTTGGTCATCACCATGCTATCCTCGATGTAAGCGTATCTGCCCACATGCCGGATGTACTTGAAATGCCCTATCGACCACGTGTATTCTGTTTAGCTTCACCCGGCATCAATGCTCCACACGGGCAGCAACCGGCAGTCTGTCTGCCCGGGGAATGCTACGATGCTGCGGGCGCCGACCGTGAATTTCCGTACACCTACCGCCTAGGAGCGCCCACATGCTTGGCTGGGGATGTGTTGGGGGATTTTTCTTTCCCGCGCGCGCTCGACATCGGCGACACGATCGTCTTGGATGATATGGCTCAGTACACCATCGTGAAGACCACCCACTTCAACGGAGTCGCCCACCCCTCCATAGCCTTGCTGCTGTCGGATGGCACCAAGCGCTACGTGCGCCGCTTTTCCTACCGAGACTACGTGTGCCGCCTGGGATAACGCACACGGGCCCCAAGATCAGCAACATGTCTGTCGGCGCATAGCCCATTGAAAAGGAACAGCCACCGCCTATGATATGCGCATGGGATTCACTCCACTTACTCACTCCATAGGTTGGTTCTCTGCCTGACAATCAAGGAAGCCGTCTCTTCGGTTCAGGTAAAAGTGCAGGGCGAGCTTAATTGCCGATGTGCGATCAATATTGCGTTCTACGGCGAATTTCTCAAGCCGTGCAAATAACTCGGGCCTGCATCGGAATGTAATCATGAGCAAATTGGGCATAGCGCTCCCAGCTTGCCACATCTCTCAACCTCTTGCAAGAAGAGTTAGCTTGACTCACTCCATTTTCTCGTCCCGCAAAAAAATGGATGCATGGGACATCCCGTGCATCCGACCGTAGCTGCAGAGTTCTTCTGCTCTTGGAATTTCCCTGCTCAGCTCTGAATCACAACCGGAGCCTCCGGCGTAGGCGGGAGGGAATTGCCCGCAGCTGTATAGGCAGCCAAGCTCAGGATGATGGCTAGTGTTCTCATATCGTTTATCAGGGGTTATCGCACCGCTATCACGCGGTAGCGGCGCATTTTAGCCTGCCTTTGCATGCCGTCAAGTCTAAAATCGCAAAAAAATGAAAAATTATGTCATTATTCATCAAATGAACTATGGCTCCTCACAGTTGGATTGTTGGATTTACCTTGCAGACACAAGTTGCTACAATCGCGGATATGAAAAGTGAAACTTCTCACACAACACTTGGTGAGCACATGCACTGTTGCACCGTATTCAACCTGCCCACACATCCCAAGGTGTGCACTGACGTGCCGCAAAAACTGGGTGGCTTGGGCGAACAACCCTCCCCGGGAGAATTACTCGCCGCCACAGTTGCTTCCTGCATGCTCAGCAATATTGCCTATACCGGGACACAAAAAAACTTCCCTACCAAAGGGATCACCATCTCGGCCGACATCACCGAGGGAACGCAAGGCGTGGGTGAGCTGCACTTCTGTATCTCAGTGCCATTTTCCACCTCACCCCAACAACGCGCACTTATCGAAGCCGCCGTGGCTTCTTGCCCAGTCGGACAATCCATTCACCCGGACATTCCCAAGCACATTGAATGGCATTGGGCAGAGTAACCCGCACCTGGTCACGCTTGTGGCGCAGCTTCACCCTTCGGAAACCATACGGAATTATCGTTGGTCACCAAGATGAAGCCCTGCTCCATCAGCCAAATCATATCCGCCGTGTAGGGAGCATAGGCATCTGCCGCCGCTTGTTTGCTTGCATCATCCGTGCCGGCGGGCACGCCGCTGAGCTCAGCAAACATTGCGTCTACCTTCTTACCTGAGTTCTGCTTACTCCAATTGAGTATCCCCTGCATGCGGTCGGCCAACACCGTTCCCTCCGGCACCGCACGTATACGGCTCGGCCCGGTGTAATGGCGCCCGTGCCATTTGTAAATGGGCATGTGGTGACGAGCCAAACCATGGCATAAGTTAGGAATGAGCACTTGTGGATTGCGGCGATGTTTGCCGGAGAGTATGGACACGTGGGCCGCTATCCCTGGCGAAAGTTTTTTCAATGGCACCGCTCCGTTGATGAACACCTTTTCCACCGTCTCGTAGATATCCGCAAAATGGTGCTCCAGGAAGTCGTCTTCGACCTCTTTCATACTACCGAGCTGCTTGTCCTGGTCAGCCTCGCGGGCAGGATGCCACACAGTGCGCACGGATGCCTCGGCAAGCCACTGCTTTACCGCCTCCTCCTCTTTGTTCACCGTGATGGCTGCACGAAACGCCCCCATGGGCATAGAAGAATACTTAGTCTTGTAGAGCTGGGTGAGAGCAGGCTGATAGCCATGCCAATTGACCGGGCCTATCACCTCCTTGCCCAGCGAGCATACGGCAATGCCGGTGAACGAACCCTTGGGCGGTTCGACCTGGACCTGCTCGCTCGTATAAAGTTCACCAAACCAAGGAGCCTGGCGCAGGTACGCCAACGCTTCAGCCTGAGTAAGCCAACATGAACCGTCCTCACGCTTCGAATGGATGAGCATAGGCCCGTCCTCCTGCTTCATGAAGACAAAATCATAGCGGTCGCTTTTAGCCATGACCACCCGCGCCAAGTCCAGCAGAGAATGAGCGCGCTTCTGGCGCTGGATTTCCGTGGCGAATATGGTGAGTATGGCATCACTCGGACGCACCTCTACCCGCAATCCCTCCGCCGGTTCGGGCAGTTGACGTGGTGGTACGCCAAGTCTGCGATGACGGGTTTGTGCATCACGCTCGTTGTGAAGACGCTGGTCGGCGCGCCTGCCTCGCCTGTCACGGTCATATGCGCCCTTGCAACGCCTTTCTGCATGCTCTTTTCCTCGGTGTGGAGCGTGTTGAGCAAATGTCGCCGTGCGTCCCGATGAGGCATTTTCCTGCGCTCGCGCCCAGTCCGGTCCAAATTGGAAGTCTGTGAGCTCGGATAAGTCAAAGGCCACAGCCGCTTCTTGTGTACTCTCGTCCATATTAACGCTTGCGCCATTAGGGTACTCCGAAATACCATGTTTGGCAACCTTTTTTTGCGCATTTATACCGCGTTCTTACGTTTCGCATGCGCTCTGGCAAGCAAAATAATGGGGTGATAAGTAAGCGGAAGCCTGCCTGAATGATCCGCAAAGTGATCGCGATAAACCTCACAGAGAGCCCGTAGCTCGCCGCGTGACAGTAGTGTGGAAGACGCTACGTTCACGCCTGTGGAATGCATGTGTCCAAGCAGCGCGCGCATATCGGGAAAGTAGAGAGTTTCTTCCCAGTCATGCGTGTAAACAAGCTGCAAATTGGCGGAGCACAGCAAATCCGCCCATGCTTGAGCGTCGAGGTATCGTAACCCCGTGCCCGTGATCTGTCCCAACTCATGCAGGTTATGCCGTGCAAAAGCGCCCACGGCCAATATGCCTCCAGGAGCGAGATTCTGTGCCATCCGCGACACGAACCGTGGCAAATCGTTCATCCATTGTAATACCGCAGAAGTCGCGATGATATCCATCTCCATCGGTAGATCTATTTCTTCCGCATCGCCGGACAAAAACACGGAACTTGGCGTCTCGGGCATATACGCCATGGCTGCTTGGGTAAGATCATTGAACCACCACTGCGCTTCGGGGTACAGCCGGATGAGTTCACGTGTGAGGAGTCCGGTGCCCACTCCAATCTCCATCGCTCGCATCGGCGAAAAACGGGGAACTTCAGTCAGCAATGCTTTTGCCAGCCTCTGCGCCATGTTCATCTGCACATGAGCGTGCGTATCGTACTCACAAAAGTGGCGAGCAAAGCTTATGGCAATGCGCTGCTTATTCTGCCTAGGGTGCATCAATGTTGTCCAGCACGATTCGCGGGTCGGCAAAGGGATAGTGATAGGAGGTGAAGCGTGTTCCCAGCCCTACTTTTGCCCAATACGCTTCCATCTTTGCCGGTGGAAAAATCTCGTCCTTATCACCTATGTATGCCTTATTCCAATGGATGTTGGAAGATGACGTCTCACGGCTCCATTCTGCCAGTTTCGTTAGCTCATCAATTTTCTCATCAATGCTGCGATCCGGATAGGGCCCTGACGGCACGGATCGTCCTTCCCCGTAGGCCTTCTCATTAAAAGGAGTCATTCCTACGCGCGCCAGTCCCCGCATTGTACGCAACACCACACGCAAGCGCATACCGTATTCATCCGATACCGGGTAAGGCGTTCCATTCAACGCGATGGCGCGATAAAGCGGCAGTTGCTTGCAATACTGCTCCGCCACCCACACCCCAAACGACCACGCGAACAAATAAATGCGTCGATACTCCGCAATATCCCCTGGTCGTAGTATCTGCGCTTCCCGGTAGTCATACACGGCCAACACATCGCATCCGGGTGGGTCAATATGCACCACGGCATTCGGGTTAGATGCCCAGCCCAGCATATAGAGGACAAGGTCGCGCTGATGCCCGTGCTTTAACCAGCTTTGTTGCATATTATAAAAACTTGGTGGAGTTGTTCGGTATTCAGTTCTGCGTGCAAGGAAATCCGAATGCGTGCACTGCCCTCAGGGACCGTAGGCGGTCGTATAGCTGTCAGCCATATCCCGGCATCGCGCCCAGCTTGCGCAACCTCGAGCGCGCGCGTGTCACTCCCTACAACAACAGGGATGATTTGTGTTCCGTTTGTCCGCCTGGTGATGTCAGAAGCTTGCTGAATAAGCTTGGCTAATTTAGCACGCTGCACAGCCATATCCGGCACACCCTCAGCCGCCGTACGTCCGCGCATCTCGTGTACAACCATGCCCACCCATTGCAGTGTACACGGGGGCAGAGCTGTCGAGTAAATGAGCGGTCGCAGCGTATTGACCAAGTACCGCCGCACCGCCGGCGCACACAGCACGCACGCCCCAGCCCCTGCCAATGCCTTTCCAAAGGTGCACACAAGTATGTCCACCTCATCGACAATACCTTCTTCCATACAGAGACCTGACCCGTGCGGCCCATACACACCGAAACTGTGAGCCTCATCTACATACAGACGAAACCCGTACTTCCGGCGTAATTTTACCAGCTCACGCAAATCAGCTCTGTCCCCATCCATGCTGTAAATGGATTCGACGACAACCCACGCCTTTTCCGGGTGCATCATGCGGCTCAGCAAATTCTGCAGATGCTGCATATCGTTATGCCGAAACCGCCGAAATGGCAATGCGCGCATGCCCTCGACGATGCTGGCATGCACCAAACGATCGGCCAGCACAACATCATCCTTCTGCGTTAATGCCGGCAGCAGTCCGCTGTTCACCATGTACCCGCTGCTGAGCACAAGCGCTTGTTTGCCGGGGAAAAGCGCCGCCAACTCCCCTTCCAAAACATCATACTCCGGGCAGTTGCCAGTCATCAGCCGTGATGCCGGACTTCCATGCGGAAAAGCCGACAGGCTTTGTCCTCCGAACTCTCTCCTGTAGTACGCAGGCAAATCCAGCCCGTCATAACGCAGCACGCTCAAGCCTAAGTAATCGTTGCCGGAGAGATTGAGGTATCGCCTACTCCCGCAACACAGGTAAATCCCATCCTGCCTGAGTGTGCGGAGCGAGCGTCCGCGCCCACATGCCTCCCATTGACTTTTCTGTGCAGCCAGTTGTTCTTCCCAACTCATTGTTCACTGTACTCAGCCCAAGTAGAACTCGTTTCCCACACGCGCACACGCTCAAGTCGCACACAGCTACGCACCGGAGATGAGATGCTGCCGCTTTCCAAAGCCCGTGCCAGCGCCGTTTGAGCATGATGATAGACGGTTTCGGCCATGACTTCGCTGGTGGGGTCGCGATGTTCAAAGGGAATGATGCGCTGACCGTATGCCGCGCGGAAGTCGGCAAAGTGAGGGTCGTCCGTATTCATACACAGGGCGTGGTCAAATTGCTCCAAAAACGTTTCCATCATCTCGCGCACTGCTTTGAAATCCATGACCATGTCATTGGTATCGAGCGTATCCGCCGCATAGATGATTTCCACGCTGCGTGTGTGCCCATGGGGGAATTGGCAATTGCCCGGGTGCTTGGAAAGCAAATGGCCGCTCTCCAGCTCAATTCTCTTGCAGATGCGGTACATAAGCCTATCATATCATCGCTTCTCTTCTTTGGCAAGACACGTGAAAAGGGACTTTCAGGGCAACCGCCTTTGAGAGAAGTTCATCAACGGAGAAAATGCTCTTGTTGCTGATATGATTGTTGATACGCATCAAAAAGGATGACAACAGGCAGTCATGACGATGCCTTTCAAGTCCCTGTCCGCCTACGTTCATGATGCAAAAAAGCGCAACGCGCACATGATCAATACATCGTAATTCGTCAATCGAAAATAGCAAATAGGCAACCACATTTCCTCATGCGGTTGCCCCGGGGGACTTTCCATGGCTCTTGACATATTCCGTCCCAAGGCATACAATGCATTCGTCCGTTTTTGAGCTTTTTCCTTATGTACAACGCCGATTTCAAGAACCGCATTGTGGCGGATTTGCAAAGTCTCAAGTCCGCCGGCCTCTACAAAGAAGAACGCTATATTGATACCCCGCAATTTTCAGAGGTGGGGCTGCAGGATGGCAGCAAGGTCATCAATATGTGCGCGAACAATTACTTGGGTCTCGCCAACAATCCCGAGCTCGAGAAAGCCGCCAAGGAGGCTATTGATCGCTGGGGCTTTGGTATGGCTTCCGTTCGCTTCATCTGCGGCACCCAGACTCTGCACCGCGAACTCGAGGAACGCCTCAGCGCTTTCCTGGGCACCGAGGCTACCATCCTGTTCGGCTCCTGTTTTGATGCCAATGGCGGGCTTTTTGGTGCGCTGCTCGACAAAGAAGACGCGATCATCTCCGACTCGCTCAATCACGCTTCCATTATTGACGGTGTGCGTCTCTGTAAGGCCGCTCGCTACCGCTATGCCAACAATGACATGGAGGACTTGGAAGCCAAGCTCAAAGAAGCCAAAGCTGCCGGCGCTCGCACCATCATGATTTCCACCGATGGCGTGTTTTCAATGGATGGCATTGTCGCCCGACTTGACAAGATTCACGAGCTGGCTGAGAAGTACGGCGCCCTGGTGCACTTCGATGAATCGCACGCTACGGGCGTACTCGGCAAGCGCGGTCGCGGCACCCATGAGCATTGCGGTCTCTTCGGCAAAATTGACATCACCACCGGCACGTTCGGCAAGGCTTTAGGCGGCGCCTCCGGCGGCTATATTTCTGCCAAAAAGGAGATCGTCGATGTGCTGCGCCAAAAAGCCCGCCCCTACCTTTTCTCCAACAGCGTGATGCCTGCCATCGCCGCCACCACCATCAAGGTGCTTGACATGCTGGAGGCCTCCACGGAACTCACCGAGCGCGTGCAACACAACGCCGCCTACTTCCGCAAGGGCATGGAGCAATGCGGATTCAAGCTCGCCGGCGCCGGACATGCCATTGTACCGGTGATGATCGGCGATGCCGCCCTCTCCCAGCGCATGAGCAATCGCTTGCTCGAGCTCGGCGTGTACGCCATGGGCTTCTTCTACCCCGTGGTTCCCAAGGAACAGGCACGAATTCGCACCCAGCTCTCTGCCGCCCACACGGAAGAGCAGCTCGACCGCGCTATCGCCGCTTTCGCTCAGGCCGGCAAGGAGCTCGGCATCATCAGCTGAGCTCATGTACACGAGCTTTTTCGATGTCTTTTCCATCGGCATCGGCCCATCTAGTTCGCACACGATGGGGCCCATGCGTGCGGCGGCTCGTTTTGTGCAGTCGCTGCGCAACCGTTCCCTGCTTTCCCATGTGGCGCAGCTGCGTGTGCACCTGTACGGCTCGCTCGCACTCACGGGGGAAGGGCACGGCACGCCATCGGCCATCGCCTACGGGCTCATGGGTCTTGATGCAGAGTCCATGGAATCTCCGCCACCTATTCCCCATCCCCTGCCTCTTGGTGGAATACAGCCTATTGATTTCTGTCCGACTGAACACATCATCGCCGAAAAAAATCAATCCCTCGCGGAACATCCGAATGGTCTCCTTTTCCGAGCCCTTGATGCCAATGGCTCCCTCCTCGATGAACAAGTCTTTTTTTCCATCGGAGGCGGTGCAGTCAAATCACGTGACGAGATGATGAGCCAGGACGTTCCACAAGCGTCCCCTCCCGGGTTATGGGAGTTCCACTCATGCCGCGAATTGATCGACATCTGTGCACGTGAGCATTTCTCAATCGCCCAACTTACCCGGCACAACGAAACCCACCTGCGCTCCGCTCCGGAACTTGATGCACGGGTGCGCTTGGTTGCCAAAGCGATGAACTGCGCCATCGACCGTGGCGCCTCCACCCCCGGCACCCTGCCCGGCGTGCTCCACATGCCCCGGCGCGCGCCTCAAATTTACGCCCGCTTAGAGGAGCGCTTCCGCCATAATGAAACAGACGCCCTCACCATAATCGACTGGATCAACTTGTGGGCCTTTGCCGTAGCGGAGGAAAATGCCGCTGGTGGGCGTGTGGTCACGGCGCCCACAATGGGGTCCGCAGGAGTCCTTCCCGCCGTGTTGCGCTACTTTGAGCGTTACGGCTGCAAAGACTCCCCTTTCTCAGCCGAAAAAGGCGCAGAAATTATGTTACTCACTGCCTCGGCTATTTGCAGTCTGTACCGTGCCAACGCTTCGATCTCCGGCGCCGAAGTCGGCTGCCAGGGGGAGGTCGGTGTGGCCTGCTCTATGGCCGCCGCAGGTCTCGCAGCCGCCATGGGAGGGTCCAATCAGCAGATTGAAAACGCCGCCGAAATCGCCATGGAGCACAACCTCGGTCTCACTTGCGACCCCGTCTGCGGTCTCGTTCAGGTTCCCTGCATTGAACGCAACGCGATTGGCGCCGTCAAAGCCGTAAATGCCGCCCGCCTCGCCCTGCGTGGAGATGGCTCGCATTTCGTCAGCCTCGACAGCGTCATTGCCACCATGTACGAAACCGGGCGTCACCTGCACCGCAACTACCGTGAAACCTCCCTTGCCGGCCTTGCTAAAAATGCCCCTGCCTGCTAAACCGGGTTGCAAGCACACGTGTCCCAAGAAAAATACGCTCTTCGTATAATTTTGTGGAATGGCACCGCGGAGCAATTCCACAAAGTCGGCAAAATACCCCTCATTTGGCGCCGCCTTGCTGATACACTCAGCAAGTGGTTTGTGCCCATCATCTGCATGTGGCGTTTTACGAAAAGCAACGGCATCACGGAAGGCTTCCACCGCAAGATGAAACTCATTCAACGTCGCGCCTACGGTTTCCGAAACTTCCAGAACTATCGTTTACGTGTCCTGCTGGAATGCTCCCGCCTATTTCACAAAAAACGCTCTTTCCACAAAAATTTGGATTGACCCAAAAAAGAGCCGTGTGAATCCACACAGCTCTGAAAAAGGAGTCGGGCAAGCGGGATTCGAACCCACGACCCCTTGCACCCCATGCAAGTGCGCTACCAGACTGCGCTACTGCCCGAGAAAGAAGGTTGACTCCGCCGCGCAGTATAAATTAAGGAGGCGAGGATGTCAATACATTTTCTTCCAGGCAGAGTAAAAAGGATTTGACGTGAAGACCGGCGGCAAAGCCAGTGAGAGAGCCGGACGCTCCGATGACGCGGTGGCAGGGGATGAAGACGGAGATGGGATTGCGCCCCACGGCAGAACCCACGGCGCGAGGGGAGGTACGAATTCCGGCTGTGGAGAGCCGGGTCGCGAGGGCGCCATAGGTGGTAGTGGTGCCGTACGGGATTTGGCTGAGCAACCGCCATACGGCGAGTTGGAACGGGGTGCCGGTCGGTGCGAGCAACGGGGGATTGGCCGGACGTTGCCCGGCAAAATACTCATCCAGCCACGCCCGAGCTGCGGCAAGCAAAGGCGTTTCCGCATATTGTGCAGTAGCAGGTAACCACCTGCCGCCAAAATGCTTTTGCCCCTCAAACCACGCTCCGACCAAGGCGGTATCAGATGCCATGAGAACCATGCGACCCGCCGGGGAGTGGTAGGTAGCAGAGAACATGAGCGTCAGGCCACCACGATATTGACGAGCCGTCCCGGCACCACCACGACCTTACGCACCGTCTTACCGGCCATGAACTCCTGCACCCGCGGGGAAGCGAGAGCGGCCTCCTCCATTTGTTCCCGGGTGGCATCCGTGGGCATTTGCAGCTTGTCACGAAGCTTACCGTTCACTTGCACAGGAATTTCCTTGGTGAGATCCACGAGGAAAGCAGGATCAAAATTTGGCCAAGGTTGCAGGGCTAGCTGCTGCTTGGGCAAATCCGGGAACTGCTCACTGAGGAGGCGATTGAGTTCCTCGGTGATATGCGGGGCGAAGGGATTGAGCACATGCAGCAAGCCTATGTAGTCCGTCAAGCTTACGTTCTCCGCACTAGTCATGGCATTCGTACACTCCATCATCTTGGAGATGGCCGTGTTAAAACTCATGGCATGAATATCTTCCGTTACCTTTTTGATGGTGCGGTTCAATTCGCGGCGTACGGGAGAGGGTCCCAAATCCTGCGGCACAACTTTGCCGGAAGCAACCCAGTTTCCCTCTTGATTTTCAGTCATGGCAATGCGCCAAACGCGTGCAAGGAAGCGGGATATACCCTCCACTCCTTTGGTTGCCCAAGGTTTCACCTCCTTGAGTGGTCCCATGAACATTTCGTAAAGGCGGATGGCATCGGCGCCGTATTCGCGCACAATGTCATCCGGATTCACGACATTGCCGCGACTCTTGCTCATCTTCTGTCCATCCTCACCTAGGATAAGCCCTTGATTGACAAGCTTGTTAAAGGGTTCGTTGGTAGAGACGAGCCCGTAGTCATACAGAACCTTGTGCCAGAAGCGAGCGTAAAGTAGGTGGAGCACGGCGTGCTCTGTGCCGCCTACGTAAAGATCTACGCCACCGGGATTGCCTCCGGACCCCATCCAGTACTTTTCGACATCGGGGGAAACAAACTGGCGGTCATTGTGTGGATCAAGGTAGCGCAAGTAGTACCAGCAGGAACCGGCCCACTGGGGCATGGTATTCGTCTCACGCGTATAGCGGTCGGAGTAGTGAATCCACTGCGTAGCCTTCACGAGCGGGCCGCGCGGATCTCCACTGGGCTTGAAATCTTCCATCTCCGGCTGCAGGAGGGGCAGTTCATTTTCCGGCAGAGGTTGGTGCAAACCCGTCTCTCTATCCCAAAGGATGGGGAAGGGTTCGCCCCAGTAGCGCTGGCGGCTGAAGAGCCAATCGCGCAGTTTGTAATTCACCTTGCCACGACCACAGCCCATCTCCTCAAGTTTTTGAATCATTGCCACTTTAGCTTGCGGCACGGGCAGTCCGGTCAGGTATTCGGAGTTGACCATGGTGCCATCATAACCACAGAAGTCCTGCCACGGGATGGATGAGTCATCCGGTTGCACCACTTGGATGATCGGCAAATCGAACTTCGTGGCAAATTCGTAGTCGCGCTCATCGTGCGCCGGCACTGCCATAATAGCGCCCGTGCCGTAGCCGGTGAGCACGTAGTCCGCAATCCAGATGGGGATTTCCTTGCCATTCACGGGATTTACGGCGTACGCGCCGGTGAAAACCCCCGTCTTCTCCTTCGAGAGGTCAGTGCGTTCCAAGTCGCTCTTTTCAGCGCAAACTTTTTGGTAGGCACGCACAGCTTCACGCTGCTCGGGACTGGTGATCTGCTCCACCAGAGAGTGCTCAGGCGAGAGCACCATGTAAGTAGCGCCGAAGAGGGTGTCCGGTCGCGTGGTGTAGACGGTAATTTTGTGTTCGCCGCAGGTGAAAACAACTTCCGCCCCGGTAGATTTTCCGATCCAGTTGCGCTGCAAAAGCTTGATGCTTTCCGGCCAGTCAAGTGGCTCCAATTCATCAATGAGGCGTTCAGCATAAGCCGTGATGCGCAGCATCCATTGGCGCAGTTTGCGCCGCTCGATGGTAAAGCCTTTGCTGCGCCACTCCTCGGCTTCCTCGTTGGCAAGCACAGTCCCCATATCCGGCGACCAGTTGACCATGCCCTCTGCCACATAGGCGAGACGCACGGAGTCGATCTGCTCACGTGTCCAGCCCTTGGCTTCCAACTCGGAGACGGGACGGGCTTTTTTGAGTTCGGCGTTGTAGTACGAATTGTAGAGGCGCAGGAAAATCCACTGCGTCCAGCGTACGTACTTGGGGTCGGTGGTGGCAATCTCACGATCCCAATCGTAAGAGAAGCCGAGCATCTTGAGCTGGCGTCGGAAGGTGTCGATGTTGGCCGCAGTCGTAATGGAAGGGTGTTGACCGGTCTTGATGGCATACTGTTCGGCAGGCAGTCCGAAGGAATCCCATCCCATGGGGTGCAGCACATTATAACCATTGCGGCGCAGAAAGCGGCTCACAATATCCGTAGCTGTGTATCCTTCCGGATGCCCCACGTGCAATCCCGCCCCACTCGGATAGGGGAACATATCCAAGATATAGCGCTTGGGTTTGGAGACATCAAAATCCGGGTCACCCGGATTGCCTACGCGAAAAGTCTTTTGATCATCCCAGCGTTTTTGCCACGCAGGCTCAAACTCATCAAATGGGTAGGGT
>CANQBZ010000029.1 GCA_947589295.1 uncultured Akkermansia sp. | reverse complement strand
GTTTTGCCTTGCTTGTCCGCGGCGTTGATGTCGCCACCCTTTTCGATAGCTTTGAGCTTTTTAAGCAGGGAAGCCGCTTTTTTGCTCCTTGCTGAGCTTACCCCCTTTGCGTGCTTTCCTGTGCCTGACGGGAAGAGCAGTTCCACCCCCTGTTGCGGGGCAGCTACCGAGGCATTTTCTTCCGCTAACGTGATCCCTGTGCATCCAAAGATACAGGCGACGAATAGATATATAAACTGCTTATAATAAGCTAATAACAAATCTTGGGGGGGGTAGCAATGGATTTCATAGGGATGTTTTTATCGGAAGTGATGCCAGTCTACCATGCTTTGCCAAACAAGGCAAGAGAAATAACAAGGAAAGGACAAAAAATGTGCGCGTTGCGTAGTTTATGAATCATGAGTGTAGGAAGGAGGGGACTTCAGAGGCATGACCATGAAAGTCGCATGTTGTCATGATTGTTGATGTGTATCAACGATGATATCAGTCCGCAAGAGCATTTTTCTCTATTGCTTCTCTTCTCACAAATGCGCTTGTCCTGGCTGATCTCCTTGAGAGCGAATGTAGGCGGCTTCCTTTTTGAGCAGAGCGCTCACTCGATGTTTGGCGAGGTAGACCTGAGCGAGTGAAACGCCCAGTTTTCTGTGCACCTCGGTTGGTTTCATACCGCGAATGACATTGTAGTCAAAAATTTGGAATTGGCGAGGAGATATCTTCATTTTCACGCGGTCCAAAGCCGCTTTCATGACATTATCCTGCCATTCTTTATCCCATATATCCTCAAAAGAGGGGGAATCCATATCAGGCACAAAGTCCAAGGGAGAGGAAGAGCCGGGGATGTCGGAGGCAGATGAAGTGTCCTTGGCTCGCGCGCGGAACTGGTCGCTGATGCGCCAACTGGTAATTTTCCACAGCCAAGCTTTGAACGAGCCTCGTTTCGGGTCGTAGGCTTGTTTGCGGGATTGTTTGGCAATTGTAATAACGACCTCTTGCACGACATCCCAAGCCTCGTGTTCGCGCAGGCCGGACTGGATTGCTACGGAATAGATGGGGCGCCAGTAGGTGCGGTAGAACTCATCCCAGCTTTTGCGATCCTGCCAATCGGAGAGTTTTAAGATGAGACTGCGGCGCGTATGCTCGGCAAACTTCTCCAAATCGCCAGTCGGTGGTTCATTGCCCTGTGGAGCATCCGAGTCCATGCTCGCAGCATAGCATAAGTCACTCTGCGATGCAAGGCACAAGAATGGCATCCGCCATGCCGTGCACTTTTTTCTTATCCTCGGGCACAATGGTTGCCAGGCAGCCTGCCAATTCGGTACGTCCGGCCGCTCGGACATAATAGGGGCATAAACGCACTCTCCCACGCATTGGCATGATATCTCCATGAGCGTCATAATAGGGATGATTGATGACGGCTGTATCAAAGAAATCCTGCATGATCCATGGGCGAGAGGGGAAGTCGGAAAGAGCTGTGGAGACGGCATACTGCCACTGATCGCAGGAGACATCATGTCCGATGATCACACTACGACTGCCCCAAGCGAGGGGAGAGAAGCCGGAAAGTTTGAGCACGAGGCGGCGGGCTTGGCGGCCGAGGGCGGCCACTTGTTGCCAGGAGTTCAGATTCAAGTAAGGAAGAGAAGCTTGCGCGGGGAGAGGGGCGGGGTTTGGCACCCAAGAGTGCGGGACAAGCGACAGGAGCGTTTGCAAGTGGGCGCTGCGCAGCTCACTCTGCCAAGTGGGTAATAAACCCGGCATATGCAGCAGGGCCAGCCACAACTTTTCTTCCAAGTGGGCGATGGGAGGTGGGGAGATTGAGCAGCGCCCCTCAGCGGCAGCGTGGCAGAGTTCGCGCGCGGCGGGAATGTGATCGCTGTCGAAGAGTTCCCAGAAGCGGTAGATGGGAGAGTGGAAGGAAGAGGCGGCAGAGAGATCTTCCGCTCGGCAAGTCGGGAAGGCGGGACCGAGCTGCCGGGCTAGCCAGTTCATTTCCGGGCGGTAGTCAGCGGATTCATCGGATACGGCGATGGTGGCGCCTTCGGGAAAGCATCGCCACATGCCCTGGGCTATGCCATTTGCCCCGCCGAGCACGGGAAACCCTGCGGCAGAGTACACTTGTGCGAGCCAGTGAGTGATACCTGGCCCTCCCGGTACACTGTCGATTTCTACCAGCGAGAGTGTGCCGTTTTCGCCGAGCAGCAAATCCGGTCGGATGATGCAGGGCGCGGCGGTTCGAAGGGCCGGGCTGCGCTGCACCTGGACCAGCCAGTCCGGCTTTCCTGCGTCCAACAGAGGCGCCAACCAGGGATGCAGAGTTCCCTCTGCGCTGCGATGGTAGATACGTTGAGATGCATCCTGAAATTGAGCCAGAATGTGGCCGAGGGATTGAAGACGGCGTAACACCTTGCGACTGAGTGGGAAGGGTTGCGGAGAAACACGCCACGGTACAGGCCCGTTTGCACGCGGAAAGAGACCGGAGCAGGGCAGGGCTGCCAAAATATCCTTGAGTTGCACCACGCCGCCCATTCTAAAAGGGGGACAAAAACATGTAAAGTGCAAAAAGTTATCTGTTATTGTGCGTGGAGGGGAGGGTGGGAGTCATAGAGGGTGTATGCCAGAGTTTGCCCATAGTTTCAGCGGGATGGCGTCCGTGCGCAAGTTGACGCATAGTGAGCTGGTGCGAGCCATCCGATTTATGATAGCCGCGGAGTTTGAAGCCATACAGCTTTACGAGCAGCTTGCCGAATCCACCGATCATGAGGTAGCGCGCAAAGTGTTGCAAGATATTATCAAGGAGGAAAAAGAGCACGCCGGTGAGTTTCGTCACCTGCTCGCTTTGATAGCGCCGGAGGATGAAGCGGATTATGCCGAGGGGCGCGAAGAAGCGCGCGACTACCTGGCACCTCTCGTAGATGATGAGGAAGCGCCGGAGTGCGATTAGGGACGCTTTTCAAGTTTATCCAGACCCTCGCGAATACCGGCATCCATGGCTCGGAAGAGCAAATGAAGTTCTTCTTCGTTGATGCATAACGGGGGCATAGCCACAATGGTATCGTGCGTGACTGGACGCGTGAGCAAACCGTGCCTGCGCATGGCAAAGCAAGCTTGTTCGCCGGCACGTTCATCCTGATGGAAGGGAGTGCCGTCCTGGTGGGCAATATCGATGCCGGCGATGAGGCCGCAAGTGCGCGTGGCGCAGACGTAAGGATTATTTGTGCGCAGTTCTGTGGCAAGTTGGTGGAGGAGTGCGATTTTCGGCGGTAGATTTTCCAGTACGTGCTCTTGCTCGAATACTTCCAAGCTTGCTAACGCAGCGGCGCATCCAAGGGGATGTGCCGTGAAGCTGTGACCGTAGTAGAAAGACTTGTTTTCGCTGTAGGCGCCGAGGAAGGAGTTGTACACCTCCTCAGTGGTGAGACATGCGGCCATGGGGGTGTAGCCGGAAGTAAGTCCTTTGGCGCAGCAGAGGAAATCCGGGATGACATCCTCGTGCATGCAGGCAAACATTTTGCCCGTGCGACCAAATCCTGTCATCACCTCATCGCAGATAAGGAAGATGCCGCGTTGCGTGCAATACTCCCGCAGCTCGCGCAGTAAGCCGGGACGCCAGGGAGTCATACGGTTCACGCCTTGGATGATGGGCTCAATGACAATACCTGCCACGGTATCTGTAAAATCGGTCGGCAGGGCTCGCAATTCATCCATTTCTCGCACATGAGTGACCTGCATTCCAAAGCCCCGGAAGCGGGAGAAAAAAGTGCTCACCCCGCCAAGAGAAGCTGCGCCCATGGTATCGCCATGGTAACAGTTGGAGAAGGCGATGAAGTGGCGGCGTTGCTCACGCCCGGGAGTTTGGGAGCAACTTTGGAAGGCCATTTTGAGCGCAGTTTCGATGGCGGTTGAGCCGTCATCCGAGAAGAAAACGCGCGTGAGTTTGCCGGAGGGAAAGAGGCGTGTGAGTTTTTCGGCCAGTTCGGAAGCCAAGGCATGCCCGAAGCCGAGGAAGCTGGAGTGGCAGATAGTAGCGGCTTGTCTTTGGATTGCCTGCACAATATGAGGGTGGCCATGACCGTGGATGTTCACCCAAATGGAACTGTTGCCGTCGATGTAGCGGCGGCCGAGCGAATCCGTGAGCCACACGCCCTTGCCGGACTGCAGCATGAGCACCTCGGCCTCGCGCCCCCAGAGGGCTTGAGGCGTGAAAGGATGCCAGCAGTGAGCGAGATCCCGCGCAATGGCGCATTGGGTGAAATCCTGCAGTGATTGAGTTGTCATAGGTGAACCTTGTAAAGACGGTGCGTAGAGCAGTCTCGTCACTGATCATCCTCCTGCTCTTGGGCAACGCGCGGAGAAAAGCGCATCAGCTCTGCCGCAAAGGTGAGCGGTATATCGCCGGTGGGGCCATTGCGGTTTTTCGCGAGGGCGAGGTTAGCATCTGCGCCGACTTGTTCCCGTTCCTCATCATCCCCGGCATAGTAAGCGGCGCGGTAAAGCAGACCGATCATATCGGCATCTTGCTCGATGGCGCCCGATTCGCGCAGGTCGCTCATCATAGGTAGTCCTTTTGTTTTGCCAGTGCGGTTTTCAGGACCGCGGTTGAGCTGAGCGAGCACAATAATGGGAATGGAAAGCTCCTTGGCAAGACCTTTGAGACCGGCCGAAATTTCAGCAATTTCGCGTTCGCGGCTATTTTGAGCTTGCTTGGTGTGGGAACGCATGAGTTGGAGGTAATCTACGCCGATGGCTGCCGTTTCCGGGTGTTCCTTGACAACACGACGAGCTTTAGCACGCAGCTCAGAGATGGAGATGGCCGCGGTGTCATCGATGATGAGGCCGCTGTTTTGGTATTCGTTGATTGCCTTGTTGATGCGCTTAATATGAGCCTGGGTGAGGTTGCCTTTTACGAGGTCGCTGCGGCTCACTCCACTGCGTGCGTAAAGAAGGCGTTCCACGAGTTGCACGCTGGGCATTTCGCAGGAAAAGATGAGCACGGGCTTCTTTTCTTCGAGCGCCAAATGTTCCATGATATTGAGCAAAAGAGAGGTTTTACCCATGGACGGACGAGCCGCGATCACGAAAAGTTCGCCGGGTTTCAGACCGTTGATCATATGGTCGAGCACGGGATAGCCGGTGGTAAGACCGAGCACATCGCCACGGCGGTCCATCATCTTTTCCATGTTGCTCATCGCCGTTTGGATGTCCTTTTTGAGGCTCCATTGGGTAGAAGTGAGCGAGGATTTACGGATGTCCATGACCTCTTGTTCCGCCGAGTCGAGCAGTTGGTCAATTTCCGTGTCCGCCGAGATGGCCAGTTCATGCATTTTATTGCCGGCCATAATCATGCAGCGACGCAGGTATTTCTCTTTAATGGTGGCAAAATGCGCCTCATACAGGGCCGTGGAGGAAGCTACGCTGAAGATGTCCGCCAGACCGGCGTTGCCACCGATGGCTTCCAGCTTGCCTTCATCCGCGAGTGTTTGCGCTACTGAGATGATATCGATGGGGAGGTTGCGTTCGTAGCGGTCGCGGAAAATCGTCCAGAGGATGCGGTGAGCGGGAATGTAGAAAAATTCCTCGTTGATGCCATCGGAAATGCAGTGGGAGATGATATTGGTCGGGTCGAGAGCCATCATACAAATGAGACTCTTTTCCAAGGTGGGAGCTTGGGGCATGGCAACTGGTTCCCGGGAGGAATCCTGCTGCGTCGGTGTGGAGCTGATGCGTTCCTGGCTCATGGAGTAAAAGCGGCGGCAGCATAGCAGGTTCCCGGTATCTTGGCAAGGTTTCCCCTGCGCTTTTTTTCACGGAGAGATGCCACTGTTTTCGGCTGAAAACGCTACGCAAGTTATTCACATTTCTGAATGGTATCGCGCGCTTCAGGAAAATCTTAAGTTTGGTAAAGCAAAGAACAAGAACTCACCGGGCGAGCACGGCCGGTGAGCCGCTGTTGCCACAGGCGGAGATGGGGCGCACGGCGATGCGGTCTACCGCAGTGAACATAGAGAAGGGCAAAGTGACGCGGAAGCGGGAGCCAGGGAGGATACAGAGGGTGGTCCATCGCCCGGAGCGGCGCGCCTGAATGACCCATTTTCGGGCGCTGGTGTCGGTCGGAGTCCATGCGATGGCTACGCCGCGGCCGGGTTGATCAGTTGCCTTGGCCGCAGGAGCGGCCGGATGCGCCGAGCCGCACCAGGGCATGGATGGGGGTAAGGCAAATCCGCCGTAGCGAGCGGCTATATGCGCCTGCACGCCGCCGCGGTTGGCGCGGATTGAGTTCCAGCTCCAGAAGAGCTGGCCGGCGCTTTGGCGGGCGAGCTTCCTCGAAAGATCAATTTGGTTGCCGATCTCGGAGGCGGGACGAGTGCGGTCCTCCGCTGAAAGGATGCGGGCGGTGGAGATACCCGGCCAGATGGGACGGCGAGGGTTGATGGCAGACCACCATTTCATGAGGGAGGGGAAGCTCTGCGGGCTATTGATGCGCCAATAGAGCTGCGGGGAGAGATAATCCACCCAGCCGTTCGCAAGCCATTTACGGGCATCGCAAGCGAGATGTTCATAGGCGTTCACACCCGACGGCACCCCAGCGGGGTAGCCGGGCTGCCAGACGCCAAAGGGGCTGATGCCAAAGCGCACCCAGGGTTTGACTGCTTTGATGCTGGTGTATAAACGCTTCACAAAGGAATCAATGGCAGCGCGGCGTTGGGCCGGAGTACGTCCGTCTGCAATATTGTGGTGGGGCGGGTAGGGGTAGAAATAGTCGTCGAGGTGGACACCATCGATATCGTAGCGGCGCACCACGTCCATGATGACCCGTAGCACATGTTGTTGAGCATCGCTACTGGAAGGGTTAAGCATGGTGGTGGAGCCGGCGCGTTTGATGAGGTCCGGCCTGCGACGCGCGATATGTTCCGGTCCGACAGGTTTTCCGCTCACGGTTGCGCGGAAGGGATTGAACCATGCGTGCAGCTCCAGCCCGCGGCGGTGGGCCTCAGTGATGGCAAAGGCAAGCGGGTCATACCCCGGGTTGACGCCGGGGCCGCTCAACCAAGCGCTCCATGGCTCCAGCGAAGATTTGTAGAGGGCGTCGGCATTCGGCCTGATCTGCAGGATAATGGCATTGAGGTGCAACTGAACCGCACGGTTGAGAATGCTGAGTAGCTGGGCTTTTTGTTGGGCGGCGGGGAGTCCGGCAGAGGATGGCCAATCTAAGTTAAAGACGGTGGCTACCCAAGCTGCGCGGAATTCACGGGCAGGCTCAGCAGCGTTCTCATTGACCGGCTGCCAAGCTTGCGCTCTGTCTGTACTCCAGCATATCGATATGAGAAGCGTGAGCAACGCCCAACGAAGGATGTGACGCACTCGCAGCATACTCAGAAGAGAAGCGGCATGACTCCCAGCACGATGAGCAGCAGCGTGCCTATGGCGAGTACCGCTGTGCAAAGCGGCGAAAAACTGACCGGCGCGTCATCTTCCTGCGGCTTGTCCCAATACATGGCGCGTAACACCTTGAAATAATAGTAGAATCCAGCTGCTGCGCAGATCACCATGATCGGCAGCAACCAATATATGAGAGAGAGCGGACGGCCGAGAGTTGAAACGAGAGACTGGAAAGAGCTCAACTTGGCCAAGAAGCCGGCGGTAAGAGGAACACCGGCCAACGAGGCAAAGCTGACAGTAATCATGAAGGCGGTTCGTGGATGCGATTTGCCGAGGCCACGGAAGACAGAAATTTCCTCGCTGCCGCGCTGCATGCGCAGGGTAGCCAGGGCGAAGAAAGCCATGAGAGTAGCAATGCCGTATGCCAATAGGTAGTTGAAAACCGGACCCACTATCGTGGGGCGAAGAGTGATAAAGAAGACGAGGATAAAACCGGCTTGTCCAATGGAAGAATAGCCGAGAAGGCGTTTTGTGTTTTGTTGCGGTATAGCTCCAAGATTGCCCACCAGGAGGGTAGCCGCCGCCACAACTGCCAGGAGCACAATGAGGCTCTGCTGCATATCACCCACCGTGTTATGCAGGTAGATGAAGGGTAGCAGGACAATAAGCAAGGCTGCAAAACCTGCCAGCTTGGAGACAACTGCCAAGAATGCCGAAACGGGCGTAGGTGCGCCTTGGTACACATCCGGGATCCACATGTGCATGGGTACGGCGCCCGCTTTAAAAAAGACCCCGGCGAGCAGAAGTCCCACGCTCATGAGCGCTCCGGTAGAAAGATACGGGTTACTCAGGGCGGCGAGCAGGAATCGCGGGTCTCCCTTAAATGAGCCTGTAGTGCCAAAAAACCAGGCTGCTCCCATGACCAGAAACCCCGTACTCACGGCGCCGATGATGAGGTATTTTACCCCAGCTTCTACAGAACCTTGGTTGCGGCGGAAATATCCGGCCATGGCGTAGGAGGCCAGTGTTACAGTCTCCATCGCTACAAAAAGCATAATGAGGTCGCGGGCATGAACAAGCGCGCACACGCCGGCGCAAGCCACGAGAGGCAGAGCGGTAAACTCTGCGGCGCCGTCTTGGTGTCCTCCTCCAGCTACAGAGGCGTACACAACGCGGCGGTAGTCGTACGTCATGAGCAGGCAAACCGCCGTAGCTACGCAGGCCAGTGTCGAAAAAAGAGCGGAAGCTGAACTGCCCGCGGTATAGCATGAAAGACCGATGCAGAAAAGAGTGCCAAGGAGCGGGAAAAATTGCTTATTGAGGCGGGGTAGGAATGCGTCCGCAATCAGGATAAGCAGGGCAAGCCCGACCAAGGCGAAGCAGGGGGAGAACTGAGCCCAGGAATATGAGGAGCTGATTAGGTTTGGAGTGCTCATGGGAGAAGAAAATGGTGGAAATGAAGAGAAGTCATATGAGAATGCTTGGGGCAATGCCGAAGAGCACCAAAGCCGCGCTCAGCAGGGCAGCAGAAAGGATGTCCGCACGACTGAGAGGAAGCGTAGCGCGCGTGCACACGGGCGTGGGTTCGCCGGTGAAGATGCGGCGAATGGCGCGCAGCATGTAGATGGCACTGATGACCAAGCCCCACAAGGCGAAAACCACAGTGAGTTGCACCGGCCCCAGTCCACCGAGCATGTTGGCCAGGCTGTTCAGCCAGCTGCAGCAGAAGGAGCTGACTGCACCGGGTTCCCAGTTGACAAAGCAGGATACGAAGATGGAAAACTCACCCACAAAATTGGCCAGGAGAGGCAAACCTATGGAAGCCATGCCGGCCAAACCGAAGAAGAAGCCGAGCAGAGGTTGTTTATGGGCGAGCCCACCAAGAGCGCTGAACTCCAGCGTGCCAGTTCGGCGTTCTATTTGTCCGCAGAGCAAGAAGAGCAGGGCGATGCTTAGTCCATGCGCCAGCATGAGCATGCCGACGCCTTGGTAGGCGAGAGCATTGGAGGCCCCCGAAAGCACAAAAGCAGCTATGCCAAGGAAAATATAGCCCATGTGCATGACCGAGGAATTGCCCAGCATGGAATCCAGCCGAGATTGAGCAATCGTTACGCAGCCGACCCATAGCACGTTGCCTAGCAGAAGAACAAGCAGCAGATTGGTCCAGCAGCCGAAAAATTGGGCGCTGTTGGGGCCGAAGATGCAGGCTACGAGGATGAGGCCGTAGAGACCAAATTTTTTGAGGACTCCTGCATGCATCATGGCAATGGGGGTGGGTGCGCTTGCGTATGCCGGCGCGGCCCATGAGTGAAAAGGAAAGAGCGAAACCAAGGTGCCAAAGCCCAGCAGCAATAATCCGGCTGTCAGGCACGCTGCTGTCGGCATCCGTCCTATTGCTGCCATCATTCGCATTTGCAAGAATTGGGTAGTGCCCAGTTGCATATAGAGCAGAACCAACCCGGCCAGGAGCACCATGGAAGCCAATCCCAAGTAGAGGGTCATGCGCCATGCAATGGTGCGGCGTTCGCCGCGGCCATACAGGCCAATCATCACGAAGGTGGGAATAAGGGCGAGCTCGTGAAAGGCAAAGAAGGACACCAGATTATCCGAGAGGAATGCGCCGGTAGCCCCCGCAGAGATGAGGAGCGTCGATATGCTCCAGCTGCGTTCGGCAGCGCTGTCCGGAGCTTTCATGCCAAGCACGGCAGCCAGAGTAACCAGCACCGTCAGCAGCAACATCGGTTTGCTGAGTGGGAGGAGAAGAGTGAGCGAAGTGGGGAAACCGCCGATGTGGGTGAAATACGCGTCACTCGCTCCCATACTCGGGGCAATGATAGAACCAATGCCCAAGGCGAAAGTAAGCAGAGCGCTTACTACCGCTGTCATGCGACCTGGAGTATGCAGAAAACCGATGAGTAAACTCGAGATTACAGGGATGAGAATAAGCCAGATAAGCATGGTGCAGAAGTTGGTTTAGAAGAGTAGAATGAGGATCAGCATGAGAATGAATACGCCCAGAGAGGCCAGCATGGTGTAGCCGCGTAGCGAGCCTCCCTGAATGCGCCCCAGCAGACGACCTGCCCAGGCCGTCAGTAGCGCCAACCCTTGCCCGATGAGGCGGCGAATGATGCCGTCATCCAAGCAGGAGATAAGGCAGGCGAACCAGCGTTGCACGCCGCCCACCAGGACATGGTCGTAGAAAGCATCGATGTAGAGTCGCTGCCGCAAGGCACGGGAAATTAGGTTGGCGCCAAGTGGGTCGGTTTGACCTGAGAGCGTGTCCTTCTTGCCGTAAAGCAGCCAAGCGAGTCCACCTCCTGCAACGAGCGAGCCCAGCCCGGCAAAAAGCGTCACTCCCCACTCTGTATTCGGAGCGTGGAATCCGGCATAGGGCACTAGCTGATCGGCCACAAAGCCATAGCCGGAGATGATGGCGAGCACTGCCAAAATGAAGAGCGGCACCAGCATGGTGGGGGAGGCTTCTTGAGCTTGCTCTGCTTCGTGCGTTCTTGCGTCACCGCAAAACGCAATCAAACAAAGCCGCACCATGTAAAAGGTGGTGAGGGCAGCCACGACTACGCCCAGCACGAAAAGAGGCATGCTACGCTCCCAAGCGGCTTCCAGGATGCTTTCTTTCGAGAAGAAACCGGAGAAGCCGGGTACAGCGATGAGCGCGCACGTGCCTGCGAGAAAGCAGAGCACGGTGAGCGGCATTTTCCGCCGAAGCCCACCCATTTTCCAGATGTCCTGCTCGTGGTGGCAGCACACGATGATGGCTCCGGCAGCGAGGAAGAGCAGGGCCTTAAACCAGGCATGCGTGTAAAGATGGAACATGGCCGCCTCACCCGCCAGCAGGCCAACGGCCATCATCATGTATCCAAGTTGGGAGAGGGTGGAATAGGCGAGCACGCGTTTAATGTCATCTTGCCGGGTGGCCATGAGGGCCGAGAGAAGAGCGGTGATGGCGCCGATGCCGGCAATCACACAGCAGGCAGTCTCGGTGAAAGCGTCCAACCCCATGCTCACTTGTAGTCGCACGAGCATGTACACGCCCGCCGCCACCATGGTGGCAGCATGAATGAGTGCGGAAACCGGAGTGGGACCCTCCATGGCATCCGGAAGCCAGACATGCAGAGGAAATTGGGCGGATTTGCCTACCGCGCCGCAGAAAAGACAAAGGAGGGCAGCCGTGAGGACAGGAGAGCCCGCCTCCACCTTCATGTGCCCCGCCATGTCTGCGTAGTGCAGGGAGCCAAAAAGACCCAGGGTGAGCAAAATACCGAAGAGAAAGCCAAAGTCGCCCACGCGGTTGGTGATAAAGGCTTTTTTTGCAGCGTCCGCCGCGCTGTCTTTATGGTACCAGTGGCCGATCAATAAGTAGGAAGAGAAACCTACCATCTCCCATCCGATGAAGGTAAGGATGAGGGAGTTGGCTAAGACGATGCAGCTCATGCTGAACATAAAGATGCTCAGGCCCGCAAAGTAGCGGCTCTGATTGGAGGGATCGCCCTTCATGTAGCCGAGCGAGAAGATATGTACGAGCGCGCCAATGCCGGTGACTACGAACATCATTTTCATGGACAGGGCATCCATCAGCAGACCGAGACTGAGGTCGAACTCCTGCACCGGGAACCAGACATAGGAGTTCGGGGCGCCTGTTTGCAAGCCGCACAAGTAGGCTATGCAGAGCGCCATCGTGGCCAGCGCCGAGACGATGGAGACACATGCGGCCACCCGTGGTTTGCGTGCCAGTACAAGCCAATCTGCCGCCGCCGCGACCAGCGGCAACACGAGAAAGAGCCAAGGTAAGTTCTGCATCATAAGTTAGTCTTTCAATGAGGTGAGAGATGTACTTTCCACGCCGCGGCGCGCACGGAACATGGCAACGATAAGAGCGAGACCTACCGCAACTTCCGCCGCGGCTATCGCCATGACAAAGAGTGCCAGCACTTGCGCATCGTACACGGGTACGCCCTCCAGTCCCTGTGCGCGGGAAAATGCTACCAGCGATACATTTGCCGCCGTGAGCATGAGCTCAAGACCCATGAGCACCACCAACACATTGCGGCGCATGATGGCACCGCCCAAGCCAATGGAAAAGAGGAGGGCGGAGAAAATGAGGTAATGGGATAGGGGAGTCATAGCTAAAAGAGAAGTTAATCACGATGAAGTTTGCGACCCACAGCCACGGCACCCAGCGCCCCAGCCAGCAACGCAAAGCTCAGAATGATGATACTCATGTTGTAATGGGTGAAGAGGGTCTTGCCCAACAGGGAAATGTCCGATTCCCCCTCTTTCATGGACACCGGGGGAAGCATTCCACCGTATTCCGATGGAGTGGTCGGAGGATGTGTTGCCTGCGCTCCTTGGGGGACAGGACTGAGCTCATTTGCATGCTCCGCCAGCACATGCACCGGGCAGCGGCCTTTTGTTGCTCCCGGTAAACGCAGTGCAGCGGATGAGATCGTGCCTGCCATCATGGCTGCTACAACGACGCCGACGATGCAATAGAACCAGTTTCCTGCAGCGGGTTTCTCATCTTTGACATTGAGCATCATCACAATGAAGAGGATGAGAACGAGGATGGCGCCGGCATAAATGATGAGCTGTGCTATGCCCAAAAATGTCGCACCGGCGCCAAAAAAGGTAGCCGCCACGAAGGCGAGACAACAGGCCAAGCTCAGCGCACTGGAGACCGGGTTGCGCAGGACCACGACTCCCAAGGCGCTCAGCAGTGCCCCAAGTGCGAAGATGTAGAACAGTATGGCTTGAATGGCAGGATTCATAACTATTTATATTGATTCCATTTGTTGATGAGACCCTTTTTCGTGCCTCCGAGTTGGTAGAGCTGCTCTTTGTGACGGAGGGCCTGCTTGCGGTCCGTGGGGGTGATGAGATATTCTTTAGACAGGAAGATGGCCTGTTCCGGGCAGACTTCTTGACACATGCCGCAGTATATGCAACGGAGCATGTCAATTTCAAACTCCGCAGGGGCTTTTTCCTGTTTGGGTGTGGGAGAGTTGGGGTCTACTTTGCCAGGCACAACGCGGATGGCGCGTGCCGGACAGATGAACTCGCAGAGCTGGCAGGATACGCAGCGTTCGCGTCCATCTTCACCGCGCACCAGCGTTGGTGCGCCGCGGTAGTAGGGGGGCAGGTAGGCATCCCAGCGCTGTTCGGGGAAAGGCATGCAGGCGCCGATTCCTGCACCGTTGAAGTCCTTTTTGCTGCGGCTTTTACCGAGCAGGGAGAGCACCAAGTGGCGCAGCGTGATGACCAGCCCCCTTGCGAGCTCCACGACATAGATGCGATCCAGCAGGGAAAACTTAGGACGCTTGACAGGAATGTATGACATGAGCAGGAAAGGTTATTTGACGAAGTAGAGGATGAGAGCAGTGAGGACGATATTGACCACGGCGAGCTCAATGAAAACGAGCCAGCAGAGCTTCATCACTTGATCCCAGCGGAAGCGAGGAAGCGTCCAGCGTACCCACACGAAAAAGAAGATGAAGGCGAGCAGTTTGACGAGGAACATCAGGAACTGGCAAATGACAGCCACCCACTGATTCCAAGCCGCCAAGCTTTCATCTGCACCGAATCCGATGGACCAACCGCCCAAGAATAGCGTGACGACCATAGCAGAGCCGATCACCATGGCGGCGTATTCACCCATGAAGAAAGAGGCGAACTTCATGGAGGAGTACTCTGTGTGGTAGCCGCCGACCAAGTCTGTTTCGCATTCAGCCATATCGAAAGGAGTCCGGTTGGCTTCTGCAAAGATGCATGTGGCAAACATGAGGAAACTGAGAGCCATGGGTATCCAGAGTACCCAACGTTGAAGGCTGAGGCCCTCGCCCCAAAGCGGCAGCAGGGTCCAACCATCTGTCGCTTGGGTATTCACTATTTCCTGTAAATTAAGTGTGCCAAACACCATGAGCAGGGGAATGACGGAGAGCCCCATGGCCACTTCGTACGAGATCAGCTGAGCTGTGGCACGCAGACCGCCCAAGAAGGGGTATTTAGAGTTGGACGACCAGCCGGCCAACGTAAGACCATACACCGAAAGTCCGGATACGGCAAACACCCACAATGGACCGATATTGAGGTTAGCCACGCACATGGAGATATCACCGAAGGCAGTATTCACTCCGGAGGCAAAGGGTACTACCGCGGCCGCCACCAACGGTGGACCAAGCACCAGCATGGGCGCCAGGATGAAATAGAACTTACGCACATACGAGGGAGTTATTTCCTGCTTCAGGAAAAGTTTCCCACCATCCAGGCATGGCTGTATGAGGCCAAAAGTGGGGATTTCGCGATCGAGTCGCAGCCAGCGGCAGAGGCGCGCGATGCGTCCATTTGGCGGGCAACCGAAGAAATGCAATAAGCCGGCGAGCGGTTGCGTTTTCTTACTGCCGAAGGGGCGCAGCAGGAAGAGCGGCAATCCCGCTCGGTTGGGCCCTGGGCGATCTTGAATCCACCCGGCCACGCGGCGCTCTATCCACACGGAAAGAACCACAAAAGCCAGAATCACGGCAAACACAAGAGCCAGTTTTGCCACTGTGGTGAGCAAGTAAAACCAAGTCGGGTTGCGCAGTATGTCACAGCACCATGTCCAGAAGCATTCCATGATTGTTTTGTGCGGTAAGTTTTTTCAGTTGTTAAGGTTGTTTGGCGTGCTCGCGCTCGATCAGGGGAATGGTGACGCCAGTTTCCAAGATTTGGCGACCAGAGTTGCCAATATTTGCCCAAGTGACACCGGAGAGAGCCTTAAATTGCTCGGCCATTTCCTCCAGAATTTCCATGGAGCTGGTGGCGCGGACGGCTTTGAGTGGTACATCACCACATTCTTGAAGTAGAGCGCGTAAAATGTCCCAATCGGCTCTGGCTTCTCCCAGCGGGTCAATCGCTCGATTGAGGCGTTGGATGCGTCCGGTCACGTTGATCATGGTGCCGTGTTTTTCAGCAAATGTGACGCCCGGAAGTACAGCGTCCGCCTCTTGGGTCGTGGGACTTTCGCTGTGAGCCATCACCAGCAGGTAATCCAGCTTGCGGAGTTGTTCAGCGGGAATCCCGGCTTCAGCCGTTACATCCTCACCGAGCACGATGAGCGAGCGAATCTTGCCGATTTTGATGCCGCGGACAATGTCGGGCAGGGTGCCGCCATCTTTTCCTAGGATGAGTTTGGCGCCGGTTGTGTTGGGATTGCGGTCGGCCGAGATGAGCATGCCATCATTCTCCCCCATGCGAGGAACGATATCCAGAGCCTTGACGCCAAGAAGATCGGCCAGGTGTTTTGTGAGGTACAGCTCTTCGTTGGTGAGGCGTGCTGAGGCGATGATGGCGAGTTCAGAACTCTTGCAACGGCGCAATTGCTCGGCTACCGTTCGCAGTAGCGGCTCCCATGCGGCAGGTCGTTGTTCAGTTTGTTGATCCGTGCGGATAAGTGGGGTGAGCAAACGTTCCGGTGCGTTGATGTATTTGTAGTTCAGGCGGTGGTCATCCGGCATCCAGCAACTGTTCACGGCATCATTTTGGCGCGGGGTAATGCGGTACACCTGCTGTTCGCGGGTCCAGATATTGATATTGGTGCCAGTGCCGCAGTTCACATCAATGGTAGGAGTACTCTTCAAGAACCAGACGCGCATTTTGAAGCGAAAATCCTTGGAAGTCATGGCGCCTACGGGGCAAATATCCACCACGTTCATGGAGTAGTTGCTGTCCAGCGTTTTGCCGGGGTAGCAGGCAATGGCATTGCGTCCGCCGCGGCCTACCACACCGAGGACTTCCTCCCCGACGATTTCCTTCATGAAACGTACGCACCGGCGGCAGAGCACGCAGCGTTCCTGATCCAAGTTCACACGTGGACCGATGGAGAGGTTTTTCCCTTTCTTAATTTTGCTCTCGGTGAAGCGGTGGGTAAGTTGGCCGTAATCTGCAGTGTATTCCTGCAGTTTGCATTCGCCTGCCTGGTCGCAGATGGGGCAATCCAGCGGGTGGTTGGTAAGCAGGAACTCCAACACGGCGCGGCGCGCTTCAGTGCAGACGGTGCCATTGGTGCGGATGCCCATATTTTCAGCTACCGTGTTGGCGCAGGCAACAATGGCTCGCGGCATCCACTGGATGGTTTGGTAACCATCATCATTGTAAGTGGGTGTGGCGCCGGGGGCGAGACGCGGAGGCATACCCTGCTCCACCAAGCACATGCGGCAGGAACCCGCCACGCTCAGCTTGGGGTGGTAGCAGAAGCAAGGCACATGTACGCCTACGCTGTTGCAGGCATCTGCGATGCGAGTGCCTTTGGGGAAGCGATACCAAGTGCCGTTGATTTGCACATTGACCTTACCTTCGGCGGCGGCCGCGTCCTTCGGCAATATTTGCTGTTCTGTACTCATGGGTCGGCAGTAAGGGTTAGTCTTCTCGGGTCAGGTATTTACGCGCCTCAGCGGCTTCCGGATTATGGGGCTTGAAAGCGTTAATGGGTCTGGTGAGCGCCAGGAACTCTTCTCGGAATTTGGTGGTAAACGCTTGGACCGGCCACGCACACGCTTCGCCGAATGCACAGACGGTTCGTCCGCAGATATTGTCCGCCACGCTCTTGAGCAGGTCCACATCTTCCGGGGATGCCTTGCCTTGGCAGATGCGCGTGCTCAGTTTGAGCATCCACGGGTTGCCTTCTCGGCACGGCGTGCATTGTCCGCAGGATTCCCACGCAAAGAAGCGATTGAGGTTGCGCAGCATTTCGGGCATGCTTCGCGAGTCGTCCATGACGATGACACCGCCCGAGCCGCTCATGGAGCCGTGCTGGGCGATGCTGTCAAGGTCCATCGGCACGTCAAAGATAGTCATTTTACGGACACTGCCGTCAGGGTTGCGCCCTTTGAGCACCTCGTCACAGCGCATCACCTTGGCGCTGGCGCCACCGGGAATGATGGCCTTAAAACTGCGACCGGGTTTTGGTCCGCCGCACAGTTCATAGAGCAAATCGCCGTACGTGATGGAACCGGAGATGATTTCGTAGTATCCCGGTCTTTGAACATCGCCGGATACGCCGATGATACGCGTGCCCGGACTGCGAGTAGCGCCGTCGGCTGCATATGCTTCGCCGCCTCGCATCAGCACTTGACGCACCTGGCAGAGCGATTCCACGTTGTTGACGATGGTGGGACAGCCGTACAGACCAATGGCTGCGGGGAAGAAAGGAGGTTTGATACGTGGGTAGGGGCGAACGCCTTCGATGGAATTGATGAGGCCCGTTTCTTCACCGCAGATGTACGCTCCGGCGCCGCGGTGAAGAATGATGTTCAGATCATATCCGCTGCCGAGGATATTTTTACCCAGGAAGTTGTTTTTTTCGGCCTCTGCCAAAGCCCGCTGCACAATTTTGGCCGCTTCCGGAAATTCCTCGCGCATGTAGATGATGGCGTAGTGGGCTTGTACAGCGTAGCAGGCGATAATCATACCCTCCAGCAGCTGGTGCGGATCCTGGTGTACAATGAAGCGGTCCTTAAAAGTGCCAGGTTCAGATTCGTCACAGTTGCAGACAAGATACACGGGCTTGGTATTGCCCTTGGGGATGAAGGTCCACTTGACGCCCGTAGGGAACCCTGCGCCGCCACGACCGCGCAAGCCGCTCTTTTTCACCTCATCGATGATGGCCGCTGGTTCCATTTTGATGGCCTTTTTGAGAGTTTCGTAGCCGCCGTCTTTGATGAAACAAGCAATAGACGGGTCATAGCCCACGCGATCAATATTGCGAAAGATGCGGCGAGTTTCTCGCGGGTGGGGTTCGTGCCCCGGTTTGTAGGTGATCTCACTCATGGTCGTGTCGTCATGCTTTCTTGCTGTATTCCTCTATCAGATCATCCACTTTTGCCTGATCCATCTGCGAGTAAAGAGTGTCGTTGACCATGAGGTTAGGTCCGAAGCCACAGGCCGCCAGGCATTCTACAGCCTCAATGCTCCACAATCCGTCCGCGCTGACAGCCATGGGCTCCTCATCCGTCATGGCTTTCGGGTCGATGCCGATTTTCTCACAGATATAAGACAACAGTTCCTCGCCGCCGGACAGAGCGCAGGCAATCGTGTGGCAGACGCGGATGTGCCACTTGCCCGGACAGCTTGTGCGGATACCGGGGTAGAAACTCACAATGCCCTGCACGTGGATAGGCGTAGATTGGCACATTTCTGCAATCCAGAGCACGCTTTGCGGGCAAATGTAACCGTGCTTCTCCTGAACCAGGTGAATCAAAGGCAGAACAGCAGATTGCTCTCTGCCCTTCGGGTACATGGAGATGTATGCCTTTGCTTTTTTGGTGAGCTCGGGGGTCACCTTAAAGGGCGGGTAATACTTTTCCCCCGGAGAGGGTTTAGTTTCTGCGAGAGCCGCAATAGCATCTGGTTGCTCTGTCATGGTGTTAGATAAGTTGGTTTTTTAGCGGTCGCATTCGCCTTGCACAAAATCGAAGGAACCGAGAATGGCGCCGATGTCGCTCACCAAATGGCCCGGTAGCAACTCCGGCAGCATCGAGAGTGTGCAGAAGGATGGACTGCGCATTTTGAGGCGGTTTGGAGTACCACCTCCCTGAGAATCGATGAAAAAGCCCAGTTCCCCTTTCGGGTTTTCGGCGGCGAAAAAGACTTGGCCGGCCGGAGCGTTTACGCTCTGCGTGCTCACCATGAATTGCCGAATGAGTTCCTCCATGCCCTGCAACGCATCTTCCTTGCGGGGGAGTACGCCGCGTTCATTTTGCACGCAGATGGGACCGGACGGCATGTCTTCGCATACCTGGCGAATGATGCGCACGGACTGCAGGATCTCCTCCAATCGCAGTTGGAAGCGTGCATAGCAGTCGCCTTCCTGTGCTACGGGCACATCAAACTCATATTTTTCGTAACCGAGGTAGGGATTCGTTTTGCGTAAATCGCGCTTGACGCCGCTGGCGCGCAAGTTGGGACCGGTCATGCCGTTCTGCAGCGCCATTTCTCGAGTGATAACGCCCACGCCTACCAGACGATCGATGAAGACTTTATTGTGCAGCAGCAGACGTTTGAGTTCATCCACGGTCTTTTCTGCCGAGTCACAAAAGTCAAGCACTTCCTTTTCAAACCCTTTCGGCAGGTCGCGCGTCAAGCCGCCGATGCGCGTGTAGCTGGAGGTGAAGCGCGCTCCGCAGATCTTCTCATAAAAATTGTGCACTTTCTCCTTCTCCTCGTAGCAGTACAGGAAGGCCGTCATGGCTCCCGTGTCCATGGCGTACACGCCAAGCCCGAGGAAGTATGAGGAGATACGTGAAAGCTCGGCGCAGAGCACCCGAATTGCCTGTCCCCGTTCGGGCAGCTCCCATCCCAGCAGCTTTTCCACCGCGCAAGCATAGGCGATATTATTGCTCATGGGTGCCAGATAGTCAAAACGATCGGTGTACGCCACAAATTGATTGTAATGGCAATTCTCGGCAATTTTCTCCATGCCGCGGTGCAGGTAGCCAATCACCGGATCGCAACTCACGATTTCCTCCCCGTCAATCACCAGCTTGAGCCGCAGCACCCCATGCGTTGCCGGGTGCGAAGGTCCCATGTTCAGAGTCACCAAATCATGCGGCATGTCCGCATCTTCTCTCAGATACTCCGGCCCGGCTTCGGATGGATTCGGCACTTCAATTACCTTGGTCGTCTTCATGATCTGCTTCTGCCCGTTTTGCGCCCGCGTAGCGTCGGGCGCATTATACTCTTTCTCATGATGAATTTCAAGTCTAAAGTGCAACCCTTCCGCGTTCTGTGGATCATATAACTAAATGCAACAGGTCCTCTGCACAAAAGAGGGTGCCAATTGGTCCGTCGCAGGGTATGGTCCATCCCGTCAAAACAGGTATCCATATCATGAACCGAGAACCTAGGCGCATCCTGCCGCCATTCGTCCAAAAGGTAAGCACATTACCTCCCGCGAACATCAGTTTACGGAACACTTAGTTCGAGAAAAGAAATCCACCGTTCAGATCGCCGGCCTTTTCGTCCGTCACCTCACCGCCATTTACCGTAAACTGAAACGAGGTCATCTCAGACATCTCGATTTCGCGCTTAGAGAGTACTTCACCACTTTGTTCAAAGCTGGCAACGGTGTCTCCCTCTTTGTTCACACAGCTCAAATATGTCCCGCAGAGTTATTGTCGTTCCATTCCGCGACCTATTTGTGGCCCGCGCAGAAAGCAGGGGAAGCCATTCCGTAAGCGTTTTGCGCTCTCCGAAACAAGGGTCTCGGATATGGGATTGCGCTTCAAGTAAATTAATGAACACGTTCAAAATAGGGAATTTTGAGACTTGTTGAGTGTTGAGTCTTCCCTCGGTAGTTCAAGTGACTGGCATACGACTCGCACCATGTTGCCTCCCTCAAACGCATTCCCCGCATCATCTCAACTTTTTCTGTCCTGTGTCGCATTTTTTGCAATTCACAAACAAAATTGATGTCATGAAATACTTTGAGCTTGAAAAGAAGTGCATTTGTGATAAAAGGGAGGGAGCTCCCCTTGGAGAACATGCGTGGGGAGTAAGCTAACCCAATGCAATCAATACCAATATGGACACACAGGTCTCAGTACTTTGCGATTACGCAGCCGATTATCAGGGAAAACTATGCGTGCAGGGAGCTTTTGACACGCTATTCGCGCGCCAATTTCCTGTAGTGCACCCCGCATGCTCATTGGCGTTGCGCTTCTGCCTCGTCCCAGAGGATGCCGGAGAGCACAAGCTGGGCATAACGATTGTGGATGAAGATGGGGTGCCGTTGGATAAAGAGCGTATGCCGATTATGGCAGATCTGCGTGTGGGGCTGCCGGAGGGGGCGTCATTCCTGACACGTAATCTCGTGATGAACTTCCAAGGTCTCCGCTTCACGAAGACGGGTACGTATTCCGTAGATGTGACATTAGATGGTGAGCTCCTGTCGCGTACGCCGTTGCGTCTCGTGCAAGTCCCTGCCGAGGAGACATCGGCTGGGGATCAGAGTGCTCCTCAGGCTTGAAAAAGCGCTCAAGGGACTCAACAAGAAACGCCATTTCCCGAGCGCAGGGCTTTCCCTGCCTCGGGATTTTTTAACCTTTGAGCAAGTGGAGTACAATTCCCTAGCAAAGAAAATGCTCAGATGCTGTGTTGTGGCAGCAGGGGTGTTTGCATTGTGTGGGGCTCAGGCAGATGCACAGCAGGCGCGAGTGCATCGCCTGAATTCAGTGCGTTCGGTGCAATATGATCCCGGGGAAGCGTATTTAACAGCGTATCGACTGTGCCGTGAATCAGAGATGTTGGCAGAGAAGCAGAGCTACAATGCGGCGTTACGCAAGGGACAGGAAGCTGAGCGTGTGTTGGCAGGCATTGTGCGTGATTATCCAAGTTGGAAAGTGAACTTAGTGAGTACGCGCCGCCGCCTGTTGTCAGAAAATATGCAGGCGTATCGCAAGCGGGCTCGGGAGGCCTTGCCAATAGAGAGGCGGATGCAGCCGACTATTGTGGAGTTGCCGCAGCGGCAAGTACCTATGGGCGGCCGCACCGGTGCCTATGAGCCTGCGGAGACGTCGTACTATAACAACGGGGAGCGAAAGCTCTATCAAGAACTCATGCGTGCCCAGGAGGAATGTCGCCGAATGGCGCGCGCCTACGCAGAGCTCAATACGCGATTCCAAGATGTGCAGAAAAAGTTGGTAGCTGCACAAAACGAGCAAAACCTCTACAAGGAACGTTATGAAAAATTGCTTGCACAGGTGACCACAGAGAGGGCAGCAGGCAACAGCGTAGTGGAATCTCTTTCCCGTCAGCTAGCAGATATGGAAGGTAAGTATCGCCACTCACAGGCAACGCTCAAGGAGGCTGAGAAACGCTCTGTTGATTTGGAGAACAGTCTTGCTGAAAGCTTGAAAAATCTGGAACGAGTAACCCGCGAACGCGACACGCTCTCTCGCGAAAATGAACAACTTCGCGCTGTGGTGGAGCTCAATAGCCCCGCAAAAACAAAAGCTTTGCTAGACCAAAACTTGACGCTGGCCGAGCAGCTTAAGACTGCGCAGGGTAGGATTAAGGAACTTGAAGCTATGCAGATTGGCGCGAGTGACCAGAATGAAGTACTTACCCAGCAGCTGGAGGAGGCTCGGAATGAGGCAATGAGATTGCGCGAGGAGCTTAACAATGTATATGATGAAAATATGGGCTATCGCCGCCGCATATCCGAACTTACTGAGCAACTCAATAATTTAGAGGCGGACTTGGCCGCGCGGGAGAAGCTGCCCGTGGCAGACCCAGCTACGCTTGAGGAGAACAAGCTGCTGCGCGCCATGATAGACAAGCAGCGCAAGACCATAGCCATGCAGGAGGAAAGTCGCCGCTTACTTATCGAAACCTATCGCAAGAAGAATCAGGATGTGCCTGAGGCTCAGGCGGCCCTAGATCAATTTCAAGAGCAGAGCTCGCCGGAGCTCACAGAAAATGAAAAAAAGCTCCTTGAACAAGTGCAGCAGAAGATAGCAGAAGGCGTAGATGAGCAGGGGAAGGCTGTGCGCGTGAATCTCGAGATACAGACCCTTGTGGACCTTGCAAACAAGGCCTTTGCCAAGGGCCGCTACGTATCCGCTGAGCAAATGTATTTGACGCTTTATGATATGCAACCCGACCACATACCGGGACTAGTAAATTTGGGTACTATCCTGTTGTACAACAACAAAAATAGCGTGGCGCTCAATTATTTGACGCGTGCCACACGCTTGGCTCCGAATATGTCCATTGGCTACTACCTCTCCGGCATAGCATACTACCGATTGGAGCGGATGGATGAGGCGCGGAGTATGTTTTCACATGCTGTGCAGCTTGACCCTGGTAATGCCGAGGCTTTCTTTTATTTAGCAAATATTGAGGGCTTGAGCGGTTCGTATGAGCGTGCGCTTAAGCATTACGCAGCGGCTGTGAAGATTAATCCGGAATTAGTCGATGCGCACTACAATATGGCGCGCTTATATGCCGAAACCGGACGGATGCCGGAGGCGGCACGTTCGTATGACCGTGCTGTACACGGTGGGTCAATGCCAGATGGCGAATTTGAGGAGTTTTTACGTGCTCACGCAGATAGGTCTAGGCGGCCGGGAGCAGATCTGGTGAGTACCGTAAAGCCGGATGAAGAGGCTCGGCAATTGAAAGAAGCAAGACCCCAAGAGGGTACGTCGGCAGGGGATAATAAAAACATGGCTCAAAGTGAGGAAAATAACGAGCAGCAAAAAGATGCTTCTGCCGAGATCAAACGCGATGCATTCCTTAAAATGGTGGCCGAAATAGCTGTACCCATCGACGCGGTTAATACGCCATCCCCGGCAGGCCATGGACATGAATTGGATGATGGAGACTTCCGAAGTATACGCATGCACACCAGGCAGGGAGAGCGCACCCTGCGCCTCAAAGCCAAGAGCCCTCAGCGTCTCCGCACTCGCGGCGAAGAGCAAATTGAGCGCATTCCTGTCCATGGATGAGGCTGCTTCTGATCGGCAATAATATGACTAAGCCCCATGATGCCCGCTCAGTTCTCTACCGCAAGCTGAGTGAATACGCTTCCTCACACCCGGAGCAGACCGAGTGTGCGTGCAAAATTATGCGTTTTATCGAAAAAACACCCGACTGCTTTGTTCGCAGTCACTCAGCGGGGCATATCACTGGCTCTGCCTGGCTGCTTAACCCAGATGGAAGCAAGGCCTTGTTAACGCTGCATCGCAAACTTGGCAAATGGTTGCAACTGGGCGGCCATGCAGATGGTGACACTGATACCTTACGCGTGGCCTTACGAGAGGCACAGGAGGAAAGCGGTATCTCCGGTATTGTGGCTGTGCATACCCAGATTTTTGACGTGGACATCCACCGCATCCCAGCGCACTCGGCGTCGGCCGAAGCGGAGCATTGGCACTACGATGTGCGCTATCTGCTGCGTGCCCCGCATGAACGTTTTTGCATCAGCTCCGAATCCTGCGCTCTCAGGTGGTTCACACACGAAGAGATTCTCTCACCCTCTTTCCCGGTGGATGAATCCGTGCGCCGTCTCGCAAAAAAAGCGATGCAGTACAATGTGTGAATTGCGAGAACAAATGCAACATACGACAGAAAGGGCTGAGGTCATGCGAAGAGAGGGGTAAAATAGAGGCGGAAGGAATGAGCTTTCTGCCAGGCGGATTTGCCCTCGAAGATGCCGCGAGGGTGGCGATTCATCCGGAGAGCGATGGAGTTGAGAGTTGTTTGAGGGACGCGGGGAAAATCTGTGCCCTTAGGGAAGAAGCAATTGGCAATTTCATTGCTACCGCGTTAAGCGCAATAGGGATGGGCGACGTAATGGACGGTACGAGGTTTGTCGGAGAGGCAGGAGGAAGAGATAGCGGCAGAGTCAGCGAACTCGCAGCCATTATCGGTGGTAATGGAGGGGAAAATAGAGGCGAAGCGTTTGGCGCCGAGACGTCTTTCGAGGCGATTGAGCAGTTGAACCACGCATTGGGTTGTTTTTCTGCGGAGACGGAAGATGAGTTGGAAACGGGTAGAGCGTTCGGCAAGGACGAGCAAGGCGCTTTCTTGTGGCTGAGTCTTGCGCACTTATTTCGATACTCTGCGAGTCGTCGTAGGATTCTTCTTTTCACGGCTTTTTTGAGGGTGTTTTTTCGGTGTCCTGAATGATGAGGTAACGCTCGCAACGGAGCAGAAAAGGCGATTTGTATTGCCAAAACGGGTAGAGGGGTGTAGAATACGCCGCTTCTCGAAAGGGAAGCAGCAACACAGAGACAGATACTATGGAACCCCAAACATTATTCTGGTTGGTACCGGCCGCATCGCTGATTGCACTGTTGTTCGCAGCGATCTTTTTCTTCAACATGAAGAAAGCCGATGAGGGCACGGATAGAATGAAAGAGATAGCGGGCTATGTGCGCGAAGGCGCCATGGCTTACCTGAAGCAGCAGTACAAAGTAGTGGCGATCTTTTTCGCTATCATTGCGGTGGTGTTTGGGGTGATGGCCTACTTCGGGCTGCAGAACAACATTGTGCCCGTGGCATTCCTGACGGGCGGCATTTTCTCGGGTCTTGCGGGATTCATTGGCATGAAAACGGCCACCTACGCCTCCGGGCGTGTGGCTGAGGCGTGCCGCGACGAACACGACGGGCTGAACCGCGGGCTGAAGCTTGCCTTTCGCTCCGGCGCCGTGCTGGGACTTACTGTGGTAGGCTTCGGCTTGCTGGATATTTCGGCGTGGTATCTCATCTTGGACAACACAGGCCTTGTGCAGGGCGAGGGAGTGAGCAAGTTGGTGGAGATCACCACGATTATGCTGACCTTCGGTATGGGCGCGTCATTGCAGGCGCTCTTCGCACGCGTGGGCGGCGGAATCTACACGAAGGCGGCGGATGTGGGCGCAGACCTCGTGGGCAAGACCGAGTTCCACTTCAATGAGGATGATCCCCGCAACCCCGCCACGATTGCCGACAACGTGGGCGACAACGTGGGCGATGTGGCAGGCATGGGCGCAGACCTGTATGAGTCCTACGCCGGATCGATTTTGGCTTCTGCAGCGTTGGGTGCAGCCGCTGTGGCCTCGGCTCATGGTACACCTGAGCAAGGTTTGCAGATGGTCATGGCGCCCATGATTATCGGAGCCGTGGGGGCCATTCTTTCCGTGTTGGGCATTTTCATCGTACGCACGAAGCAGGGTGCGACGCAGAGTCAGCTGATGGCGGCGCTCAACCGCGGCATCAACTTCTCCGGCGTGTTGATCGCGCTCGCTGCGGCCGGGGTTCTCTACCTGTTGGGCATTGAAAACTGGCTCGGTTTGTGGGGATCGATTGTGATCGGCCTGGTGGTGGGCATCCTGATCGGCAAGGTGACAGAGTACTACACCTCTTTCGAGTACAAACCCGTTAAGTTCATCGCGGAGAACGCCACGACGGGGCCCGCCACCGTCATTATCTCCGGTATCGGCGTGGGCATGATTTCCACTTGCTGGCCGGTGATTTTCATCGTGCTGGGCACCATTGGCGCCTACCTGTGTGCAGCCGGCGGACTTGAGTTCTCCTCCGCCAATCTGAGCATGGGGCTTTACGGCATCGGTATTGCGGCAGTCGGCATGCTCTCCACCCTCGGTCTCACACTGGCAACGGACGCCTACGGTCCCATCTCTGACAACGCAGGCGGCAATGCTGAGATGAGCGGGCTGGGCGAGAGCGTGCGCTCGCGCACGGATGCCTTGGATGCCCTTGGCAACACCACGGCAGCTACCGGCAAGGGATTCGCGATCGGCTCTGCGGCTCTCACGGCTCTGGCGTTGCTTGCCTCCTACATCGAGGAACTTAAAATTGCCGCCGGTCGTCTGGGCGACGCGGACATCACGCTGAGCCTCTTCAGCGGCCCTATCGGCAAAGGAACGGAGGTTGCCACCTGGGATATCGCCACTTTCATGAGCAAGTTCGAGGTGACGCTGATGAATCCGAAGGTGCTGCTGGGCATCTTCATCGGGGCCATGCTTTCCTTCCTCTTCTGCGGACTCACGATGAATGCCGTGGGACGTGCCGCCAAGCGCATGGTGGAGGAAGTGCGCAGTCAGCTTTCCGACAAGGATGTGCTGGAGGGACGCAAGAAAGCGGACTACGCGCGCTGCGTAGGCATTTCCACCCAGGGCGCTCAGCGCGAGATGATCGTGCCCTCGCTCATTGCCGTGGTGGTGCCGATTCTCACGGGCTTGTTCATGGGCGTGGCCGGTGTATTCGGCTTGCTGGCGGGCGGTCTCGCCGGCGGCTTTGTACTGGCCGTGTTCATGGCGAATTCCGGCGGTGCGTGGGACAATGCCAAGAAGTTCATTGAAACCGGCGATGCGGCGTTCTGCGGCAAGCACACGCCGATTCATGACGCCTCCGTTGTGGGCGACACCGTGGGTGATCCCTTCAAGGACACTTCCGGTCCATCGCTCAACATTCTCATCAAGCTCATGAGCATGGTAAGTATCGTTACCGCAGGCTTGAACATCGTCTTCTCTCTGCTTTGAGGACAACGACATGTTTCTGCAAAAGGGGAGGCTAAATTGGTCTCCCCTTTTTTGTCCCCTTGCAGGTTTGCGAAGAACGGGGTTGATCTTCTCATCGCACCGTGTGAAAGGTGATTCACCCGGCCAGCAGGGAGTCCTCACGGCGGTACACGCCCTCCATGGCGATGTAGCGTGTGCGTAGGAGTTCCGCCGAACGGTGCCCCATCTCCAACTGCAGCTCGGCATAGTTGCGGAAGGTGGCCAGATGATGCGTGGCAAAGGTGTGACGCAGGACGTCCGGTTGCCAGACTGTGAAGCCTGCCTCCCGATGCAGGCGAGTCCAGAG
>CANQBZ010000028.1 GCA_947589295.1 uncultured Akkermansia sp. | reverse complement strand
GTCCGTTGACCGGAAGACCAGGTGGGTATTCTTTCCATCAGTATCTCTCTGGATGAGCGTGTCATCGCTGCCCGCTTTCCCCTCAACCAGGGCGACGGTTTTGTCATCCGCAACGGACGTCAACGAAATGGAGTTTGCCGAGTGTCGTTTCCAGTTGTCGTCGCTGAAATGCAGCTCCAGCTCTTTGTTCTCCCCAACTGCGTACGTGCCCGTGAGGTTGGTGAGCTTGCCATGGAGGTTGACGGTGATGCCATCCAGCTTGTCAGCAGCCATTCCATTGACGTTCACGATACCGCCCGGGCTCGTTTTCTTCGCTCCCTTGGCGGTGTCGACATACAGCTTGGTGCTGCCGTTCTTGGTGGGGGTGTAATCCGTTCCGGTCGTTCCCAGGGTGACGTTGGCAAGGGTGATCACTGACTCGTCCGTGGCATCTCCCAGACTCGTCCCCTTCCACTGAGCTGCTCCATCGATTGATCCCAGAGTGATCTTCCCTTTCCCCAGTTTGGCGCTTTCGGACGTGGTTTGAGAGGTGATGGTCAGCTCTCCGTCACCCGTTTCATTCAGCGTCACGCTGCCGTCCACTTGCCCGCTGAAGACGGCGCTCCCGGCAAAGTTGATGCTGCCGCTTCCAGACACTGCATTGGTGATGGCGCTCGTCCCCAAGGCGGTACTCGTCAGGGTGAAACTGTTCGCATCGCTACTGCCCGTGTTCAGCTTGCCCTTGTAGTTCGCGATATCCCCGGAGAGGGTGACAGCGCTCGCATTGTCCAAGTTCAGCGCGCCGCTTCCCGACTCTGCGTCGGTGAGGTCGCCGGTGAGGGTGAGGGTCCCGCCGAGGGTTGTATCCTTGTTCACCTCCACGATCCCGGCGCCTGCCGTGGCGCTGTCGCCGCTAGCAGCGATCAGGCTGCCGCCGTTGAGGGTCAGGGTGGTGTCCGTGCTTCCCAAAGCATCCCCGCCGGAGATGGTGGTCTTGCTCCCGTTCTCCAGTTGGATCTTGCTGACGTCCACGGCGCCGCTCAGGGTCAGGTTGCCCGATGTCACCTTCAGGGCGCCGCCACCGTCGGGGGCGCTCGAACCCGTGACAGTTCCTTCGAGGGTAACACTGCCGTTTGTTCCAGCGTTCACATCGAGGGTGCCGACCACGCGCAACTTGGATCCCTCCTCTTGCGTTGCGCCACTTCCCAGTTTCAGGGTGGCTCCGCTGTCAACGGTCACAAAACCTGCCCCCTTCTTGAGCGTGCCTGTGAAAGCGGCGTCGCCCGGGACAGTAGCTCCCACGATGATAAGCTCCTCATTGTTCACAGTGACTTCCCCACCACCGCTCAGCGATTTGATGCTGGCATCCGCTTCGACCTTCAAGGTGGTAGAAGCAGCCGTCTTGACGTCAACCCCTCCTAGGTCGAGGTCCTGCGCCTGCAAGGTCACGCCGCCTTCCTGAATGTCCAGCGTGCCCTCGCCCGATGCACCGCCGGCAAGCGCCAAGGTTCCGGCGCCCTTCTTGGTGAGGGTGTGCGCGGCATCCTCCCCGAAGTTCAACGAGCCGGTGAGGGTGGATGATGAGCCGTCGTTGACGCTGACGGTGGTGTCCCCATCCAGAACGACATTCCAGCCGATCCCGGCTCCATTCGACAGGGCCAGCGCAGCTCCGGAATCACCGATCCCTGCGCCCGCCAGGTGCAGGGTCTTCCCCCCGGTCGTGTCCGTGAAGCAGTCGTCCACGGAGACGGCCAACGTGGCGCCGCTATCGACAACCAGTTCCTTATTGACCTTCCCGAAAACGGTCGCATCCCCTGCATCGCTCACGCTCAGCTTGGTGCCACTGCCGAGTTTGAGAGTCCCGATGCCGGTACTTCCTCCCCCCAGCATCTGGCGCAGGAAGCCCGTCTTGTCATCCCCTTTTCCCCACGTATGCGCATCGTTCATGCCCGTGAGCACAAGAGTGCCGTCGCCGGACACGGTGGCGCCGTCCCAGTTCTGATCCGTGGTGACCTCCATGGTGGAGGTTGCGTCTACATTCACGCTGAATTGCTTGGTTCCCGTGGAACTCACGGTCAGCTTGCCGCCCTTCTCAACAGAGACACCACCGCTCGCTTCCACACCCAGCGCGTCGGACAGCGTCAAATGCGCCCCCTCGCCGCTGATGCTCATTGCACCCGTTTTCACCGTGGCGCTGCCGCCCGCTGCCGCTGACGGGCTGAAGGTCCACGTCCCTTTCTTAACCGTAACACTACCCGGCTCCACCGTACCGCTGACATGGATGTCGTGGTTCGTTTTAGGAGCCGTTTCATCTAAGAACGTGACGCTGTCCCCCTTCCTGAAATCACTCGTGGTTTCAGGTACCTCTCCGTTGTTCCACGTCCAGGTGTTCTCATCATCGTCTTTCCAGTCGCTCGTCACCCCGCTGTTCCAAGAGAGATTTCTCGTATGAAGCGCGAGAGTCACGTTGCCATCCGCAGAAACGGTCACTTCCGTGCGGTCAGACAAGCCCTGCAGAGCCCCTTTCAGGAAGCTCTCGCATGCAGCGGTGTCTGCTAAACCCTCGCTCCCCGCCAGCAAGTCGCAAGTCCAGCCTCCTTCGGCCCACAACATCTCGTCCGTCACGCCCCCCAAGGTCAAACCGAATTTGTCCTTCGACAAGTTCGTCAGCAATTCGCTCTTCAGTTTCAAGTTGCCGACGTGGTGAACGCCGCCCGCCTCCGAAGTCGATGCAGAAACGGTAATGGTCAGCTTATTGCTACCTCCCACAGTCAAACTATTTGCTCCGGTGGCATCGAGCGTGCCCTCACTCCCCAGAGTCCAGTTCTGCGCACTCTGAACGGTGGAGGCGCCGCTCAGCTTGAGCGTGCCGCCCTTGTCAATCGTGACGTAGTTTCCACTTGTGCCGGGAGTTACATTGATGGTTCCTGACACCGTGACTTCACCTCCGTTCACAGTGACCGCACCATTCTGGACAGTCAGCCCGTTATTCACAGTGACATCACCACCCGTTATGTTGACATTACCGTTATTCTGGACAGTCAACCCGTTGCTCAAGGTAACCGTACCGCTCGTTACACTGACATTGCCACTTACGGTGGACGCACCAGTGACGGTGACGGTGGTTGCGTCTCCATTCACAGTCAAACTGCCTACCGTGGCCGCTGCTCCAACGGAGAAACTGCCGCCTGTCACACTCACGGCATGGTTCGTAGCGGTCAGCCCTCCTGTCAAGGTAACCGTGCCGCTCGTTACACTGACATTGCCACTTACGGTCGTCAAACCGGTGACGGACACATTGGTTGCGTCCCCGCTCACGGTTAAGCTGTTTACTCCGGCTGTCGTCCCCACAGTGAGATCGCCGCCTGTCACACTCACGGCTCCCGCATGCAGTTCTCCCTTCACATCAGCCGTCCCCCCGTTGATGGTGACGGCACCATTGAAGTTGTTCGTTCCCGTCCCGGCATACAGATTCTTGTGCACCGTCAACTCGCTCCCCTCGTTGCTCATGGTGAGGCTCGCTACATAGGCATTCCCGGCATGGTCGGGCGTCCCTACCATCCCTTCCTTACCCACGGTGACCGTGCCCCCTCCCGAAATTGTCAGCGCTCCTGTGCAGGTGTTGTTATTATCGCCGCTGCAAATCGCATGACCAATTTCCAACGTGCCGCTCTCGCTCACTGTAATAACACTGCCGTTCGTTCCCAAGCTGCCGGCTACCTTCATGCTGCTGCCTGATCCGCTTACCGTCACAACACTCGTCCAAGCATCCATGTTGTTGCCGACAGATGCACCGCTGCTCGTTCCTCTCTTTCCCACCTCAAGGTCGCCGCCACTATTCACCGTGACATTCCCGGTGAAACCACCACTGCCGTAGCTGCTCAAGCGACCATCAATAGCCACAGTAGTACCGGCGCCACTCACCGTGAGATTTTTCTTGTTGGTACTACCATCGCCCAATCCGAATGCACCGTAAACAGTCAGCTTACCACCGTTGCTCACCGTCATGTCTCCTTCGCTGTGCAAGGTGTCAGACTTTGTGCTTCCACTCGGCACAGTACTACCACTCTTCCCCACGATCACTTCACCACCGCTTATGCTGCCACCCTCCTGCGTCTTAAGGAGGATACTACTGCTGCCGCTTGCTGTAGCGGTCACATTGATCGTCCCTCCCTTAATATCAAGTGACTTCGCATACACCACCGCCTCGAAAGTCTGCGTCCCTGTGTAATCTTCACTTGTCGCCAAGGTCGGACCATACGCACTGGATGATCCATAACTTCCCTTGAAAGCGCTAGACTGACTCCCCACCAAGATCAGTTTCCCGTTTCCTGTGACTTTGTTGTTGGTCGTGGTGCCGCCCGTTGCGCTACTCAGGCCTCCGACAGTTTGTACTGCATTGGCTTGCACATCGAGTGTGACATGGCCGCTGCCGTTTGGTTGCAAAAATTCAAGAATTCCCGTGAAGTCTTCGTTCGTTTCATTATTCCCCGTAATGGTGAGCGTCAGAACATCCATGCCGTCCAGGGAGAGCTTGTAGCCTCCCCGAAGCCCACCAACGCTGAATCGAGCGTTGCTCGTGCCCGTGATAATTGCATCTTGCAGGGTTTCAAGGTACCCTGTCGTAGTGGCGGCAGTGTCCACACGCAAAGCAGCGTTACAAACGTGAGAAAAATTGTTCTCATGGTAGGATGTTTTTCCCAAGTGCAAGCTCCATATTCCATTGCCCGTGTACGTATTAAGCCACAGCTGTCCACATTGGCTACTCCCCTCCCCCAAATCGCCTACGTAAAAGTCACGAACATGAATATTGTCGGCCTTTTTTGAATTGACGGTAGTATCAAGCTTCAGACGAAATCCTGTCTTGTTTGTATCTCCCAATACATCAATCCACACAGAATCAATGTCTATAACCGAATCCGCCTGAAATCGGTACGCCCCATTATTGGTTGGGTTGCCATATGCTTCCCCAACGATCTTGAGGTTTGCAGAGCCACTAGGGGACTCTCGACTTAAGGTAACATCTTTCGGGTCAGAGTTCCCTTGGACCCCTTGCAGGTCGATTTGATGGTCCCCAGACCGGACCGTATAAGAGTCACCAGAAACCGTCTCAGTACTGCCATAATTCCCAGAAGGCCAGTCTGCCTGAGCAAGTTCGACCATGGGGGCAGAGAGGAAGAGCAAGGAGGCCCAACCTGAAGAGGAGGCAACGGTCAAGGAAACGGCCGTGAGACAAGCCATCAAAACGCGACGTAATCCGAGAGGTAAATGAAGTTTCATAGCGAACAATCAGTGTAGCAAAACAGATGTATATCTCTTTTCAAAAGAGATATACATGTTATGAGCCTTTAAATTGTTGATGATAAGAATGTTTATTCCTTTCAATGCGTCTTTTTTCAAAAGAAGCAAAGTAGCGTTTCCTGTATGTCATACACGCATTTTCAAGGTCCTTGGCGTCCCGAACAGCGTATCTCTTTTGAAAAGAGAGACACGCTTTCCTTACGGGCTAAGAGATTGGGTGTCAGACTGTCTATGATCTCCTCCCTCTTCTGGCCCGACGATGAGAATCTCTGAAAATTTTTCTCCAGATAATGAAAAAAGAGCTGGACATCGTTTTTGAAAAGAGATAAGCGCCTTGGAGGGCGCCGCTCATCTTGCTCATCTTAACAGCTTTTGCTACCACACCAACTCGGCACTCATTGTGACGTCAATTCTTTTTCCTTCGACGCACCTCCGCCTTCTCCAGCCAATTTGAAATCGATCAGAAAGCGATGAAATTTTTTCTTTGCGCTTGACAAAGCGGGGGCGGTGTGGTACGTTACGGCCCCGCAGCATTCCGCCGATGGGTGGGAACGCGGGGAACAAACAACATCTTTACTATGGTTTCAATACGTCTCAACCGCCAAGGCACCAAGAATCGCCCGTACTACAAAATCGTTGTTGTGGACAGCCACAAACGACGCGATGGCGCCTACATTGAGCAGCTCGGCGTCTACGACCCGCTCGTGGAGGGGGTGAACTACACCCTTGATCTGGAGAAAGCAGACAAGTGGATCAAGACAGGCGCCAAGCCGTCCGAAACTGTCGCATCCATCATCAAGAAAGTTCGCGCGGCGCAGCAGGGCGAGTGATGGGGGACGACAAACCGTCGGCGCGGCGCGCTGGCATGAGCGCTCTCTACCTTCCGCAGTTGCGTGCTGTGGAAGGTTTTTTATCGACTTGTTTTTGCGATGTACTGGCTGCAATCCTTTAGTCTGTATTTGGCACCGATGGCGGGGGTGTCGGATGCGATTTTTCGCCGGATATGCCGCGAACTGGGGGCGGATGTGACGCAGAGCGAGTTTGTGTCGGCGGAGGGGGTGCTGCAGGCGTGGGAGAGGACGAAGCGTTACGTGCAGATCGGGGAAGGGGAGAGGCCGGTGGGGGTGCAGTTGTTTGGGGCAAATGCGGAGCGGATGGCACGAGCCGCCCGGGTGATTGTGGAGGCTGTGCGGCCGGATTTTGTGGAGATCAACGCCGGATGCCCGGTGCCAAAGGTGGTGGGGCGCAATGGAGGAGCCTCGCTGCTGCGGGATGTTGAGCTGCTGACGTCGATTGCCGGGGCGGTTGTGCAAGAATTGCGCGACGACTGCCCGGTGACGGTAAAGATGCGCACCGGATGGGACGCGCGGAGCATTTGCGCGCCGGAAGTCTGCCGCCGCCTGGAGGAGACGGGAGTGCGGGCGATAACGATTCATGGCCGCACACGCGCCCAGCAGTACGGAGGCGCGGCGGACTGGGATATGATTCGCCACTGCGCCTCGCTGGTGCGCATTCCCATCATCGGCAACGGGGACATCACCACCCCGCAGGATGTGCTGCGCGAGCGCGACTTGGGCGCGGTGGCCGGGGTGATGATCGGCCGCGCCGCAATGCACAACCCTTGGATTTTTCAGCGCGCCAAGGCCCTGCTGACGACCGGGCAACTACCGCCGGAGCCGACGGCGCAGGAGCGCATCGACCTGCTGCTGTGGCACGTGCGATGCGCGATTGGAAGCGCGATTTACGGGGATGAAGCCTGCACGATGCGGGCGATGCGGGCGCGCATCTTGGCGTATGCGAAGGGGATTCCCGGTTCCAAGCGGCTTCGCCCGGCGTTGGCGCGCGTGGGCTCGTACGCGGAGCTCGGAGAACTCGCCGCAATTCTGCTTGCGTCGGCCGATGCGGGGTAGTATAATGCGCGCGTTATGAAGAATTACGCCGCCTGTTTGTTGCGCTACCCGGAAATGGGGATAACGCTGGACTTTTCAAAGACGCCCCCCGCCCGGCAGCCCATGGAGCCCCTGGTGCAACGAGCCTATGAGCAAATGGAGGCCTTGGAGAACGGCGCCATAGCCAACCCGGATGAACACCGCATGGTCGGCCACTATTGGCTGCGCAACAGCGCGCTGGCGCCCTCCCCCGAACTGCGGGAGAAAATTGACGCGCCGCTCGCCCAGCTCCTGCAATTTGCGGCCGATGTGCACGCGGGCCGCATTGTCGCGCCGGGAGGATCGCGCTTCACCGACTGCCTGGTGATCGGCATCGGCGGGTCTGCCCTGGGGCCGGAACTGGTGGCGGACGCCCTGCCCGCCAGCGGCCTCGCGATGCATTTCATGGACAACACGGATCCGGACGGCATGCTGCGCGTGCTGAACCGGCTCCCGCTGGCGACGACACTGGCGGTGGTGATCTCCAAAAGCGGCGGCACCCCGGAAACGCGCAACGGCATGGTGCGCACTCAGGCTTTCTTCCGTGAGCACGGCCTCTCGTTCGCGCGGCAGGCGGTGGCAGTGACCGGCGTCGGCTCTCAGCTGGACTGTGTGGCGCGCGAGGAGGACTGGCTGCAACGCTTCCCGATGGAAGACTGGGTGGGGGGGCGCACGTCGGAGACCTCGGTGGTGGGGCTGTTGCCGGCCGCCTTGCAGGGAGTGGATGTGGACGCCCTGCTGGCAGGGGCCGCACAGATGGACGCACGCACGCGCACGCGAGACACGCAGAGCAACGCCGCCATGCGCCTGGCGCTTGCCTGGCATTCCCTGGGCGACGGCCACGGCAAGAGGGATATGGTGGTGCTGCCCTACAAGGACAGCCTGGCGCTCTTCTCCAAATACCTGCAGCAGCTCATCATGGAGTCGCTCGGCAAGGAGCTGGACCTGGACGGCGAGCCCGTCCACCAGGGGCTCTCGGTGTACGGCAACAAGGGCTCCACGGACCAACACGCCTACGTGCAGCAGCTGCGCGATGGGTTGAACAACTTTTTCGTCACCTTCATCGAGGTTCGCCGCTGCGAGGACGACGCCGTGGAGGTGGAGCCCGGGTTCACGGCCGGCGACTATTTGCAGGGCTTCCTGCGCGGCACACGCAAGGCGCTGGCTGAAAGCGGGCGCCCCAGCATCACGATCTCCATCCCGACTGTAAACGCGGCTTCTCTCGGGGCTCTCATTGCCCTCTTTGAGCGCGCCGTCGGCTACTACGCCAGCCTGATTCACATCAACGCCTACCACCAGCCGGGCGTGCAAGCCGGCAAAAAGGCGGCGGGGTCCTTCCTGGAGCTGATGGGCCGAGTGCGAACCCAGCTCACTCGCCAGCCCGCCACCGCAGGGCAAATCGCCGCCGCCCTGGGCGCGGACGAGGAGGATACCTACCACGCCTTGGTGCACTTGGCTGAGTCGGGCTGCGCTCAACAGAGCATGGCGGAGAACGCGCAGCAGGATTCCTTCTGCTCCATCAGCTGAGCGTTCGGCCTGGCTCGACAACGCATGCGCACGCCATCATGAGAGACACCTTCACCCAGATGCTGCTTTTCGGGCTGAGCATTCTGGCGCTGGCGGGACTTCTCGGCGCGCTGGATGCGTTCTACTTCGGCCCGCGCCGCCTGCCGCCCTGTGTGCAGGAGCAGCTGCCGCCCGGGCACATTTGCCCGGAAACGATGTTCTCTTCCCAAAAAGACCCGGAAGACCCGACCCGCTACAAAATCGTCTGGGTGGATGCCCGCAGTGAGAGCGACTACGAGCTCAACCACCTCATGTTCCCGGACAACCGCATGTTCCCCATTCGCCCCGGGTACGCCATGCAGCAGCTCGTCGACGCTGCCATTGAGCGACTCATCGCCGCCCACGAGAAAGGGGAGTGCATTGTCGTTTTCTGCACCGAGAGCTGCAACTCCTCCGACCAAGTAGCGCAGGAGCTGCGCAACTCCGGCCTCATCAAGGCTCCGATCTATGTGCTGGAGGGCGGTTGGGCCGCCCTGCGCAAAGCGGGACTCGCCCGCGAGTAGTCACCGCGCAAGCCGGGGCAGAACCGCCTGATCAGTCCCCACGTGCGCCGGAAAGGGCCTCCGCAGCCAACTGGCGGCAGCGCTGCAGGTCCTGCTTACCGCTCGCCAGCATAGGTATGGCCGGAACGGCCACCAGGCGCCTGGGAGCCCACAAATTGGGCAGACCGCGCTTGGCAAGCTCCGTGCGCAGCATGCTGAGCGTCTCGTGCTGCACAGCCGGGTCTGCATGTTCCGGCACGGCAGAGAGCATCACGAGGGTCTCGCCCTTTTGCTCATCCAGCGCTCCGGTGACGGATATTTTGACTTCTTCCTCGCCGGTGAGTTTGAGGATGTCGTTGAGAACGTTTTCCACGCCTTCATGGGGCACCATTTCGCCACCGATCTTGGAGAAGCGCGAGAAGCGACCCGCGAGCGTCACAAAGCCGTTGAGGTCCATTTGCCCCACATCGCCGGTCTTGAACCAGGCGTCTTTGAAGATGGATTGATTGGCCTCGGGATCGTTCGTGTAGCCGCGGAAGACATTGGCGCCCTTGAGCCATATCATCCCGCGTTCCGTGAAGGGGAGAATCTGATTGTCGTCGTCCACATCGGTGATACGCACGGCCATGCCGGGCAGAAGCTGGCCAATGGAGCCGGGACGCAGACTCGGTATCAGGAAAGCCGACCCCCGCACGCGCTCCTCGTCCGGCAGGTTTACCGAACACACGGGAGCGGCCTCCGTGAGCCCGTAGCCCTCCAAAAGTTGCACGCCGCAGCGCGTTAAAAACTCCCTCTCCAGATCGGGCTGCAGACGCTCCGCCCCCACGATGAAATAACGCACCGTGGCAAAGGTGTAGGCCTCGGCTCGCCGCAGCATGGCCCGGGCAAAGGTGGGCGTGGCGCACAGCATCGTGAGCTTGTACGTCTCGATGAGCTCACAGAGCGTGCGCGCCTCCGTCGGGCTCGGGTAGGTGCAGATGGGGCGTCCCTTAATCAGAGGCAGGAGCAGAGCGATGGTGAGGCCGAAACTGTGAAAGAGCGGCAAACTGCCCAACACCCGCTCCTGATCCAGGGAGAGTCGGCAACAGCTCTGCGCAATGTTGGCCATCAGCATGCGGTGGGTAAGCGCCACGCCCTTCGGCTTGCCCGTGGAGCCCGCCGTGAAGAGCAGCACGGCCTCTTCCTCGCCGTGGCGGGCATCCGTATTGTGCAGCTTGCAGAGCAGGCTCGGCGGCGCAAACCGCGCCAACAAAACATTGCCAATGAGGCACAGCTTGGGCAACGAGCGCAAGAGGTCCTCGAGCAAGATGAGATGTTCCTCCGGCGGCCACGCAAAGGCGGGCAGCTTCTTCATGAAGGCGCGCGCCGTGATGAAAATCTTGATTTCGGCCTGGCGTACGGAGCTCTCAAAGGAAGCGCGCGAGGTGGCGTAGTTGATCATCACCGGCGTGATGCCGGCCAGAAGACAGGCCAGAAGGCAAATCGTTCCTCCCGGACCCGGCGGCAATATCACGCCAATGCGCCGATCGTCCCGTCGGCGCAGGCGCTTGGCCACCGTCATAGCCACGCCGAGCATTTTGCAGTACGAGGTGGAGGAATGGTTCATCCCGTCGATCATCACCGTGCTGCTGTGTCTGCGCAGAGAATGCACTAAATGGGTGGTCAGCGACTCCTGCAAGAACGGCTGAGACGAAAAAACAGCCGCTCCCGTCTCCATCCACGCCGTCATGAGGCGAGCTCCCATATTCCTCGTACCGGCGACGACCTGCGGCAGCACGTAGAATTCCTCCCGGCTGTCCTTCTCGGACCGCTCCCGGTAGAGCGTGTCAAAACTCGTGCCGTAGTACCCCAAAAACAGCGGCACCACCGGGATGTTCATCCTGTCGACGTACTCCAAGAAGAGGGAGGGTACATCCGTGAGCGCCCCGCGTACGCGCGCCAGCTGACCGGGGAGAAAGACGACGCTTTTCCCCTGCTGAAGCAGGCTGTGAATATGGCCCCGGGCGGACAGAGGCGTGCCATGTCGAAAATCGAAGCGGTGGAAAGGGATGCGCTTGTTGTTCAGGTATTCCGCCACATCCGGCTCCGGAGGGAAGTCACAGTCCGTGATATAGCAAAGCCGACCCCGCAACAAGTAATTGAGCGTTTTGCACGCCTGCACGCTGAGGCGGTTAGGCATGTAAAATCCCGGAGTTACGACATTCTCCTGTCCGTGTATTCTGAGGTTGGACATAGTCGATATGGAATGATCACTGAGCCGCAGCCCCCGCGCATGAGCCAACCGGCTCAAGATCGCCGCATGGGCGATAGAAAGAGGGCGAACCTGCTGGAAAACAGGCCCGCCCTGATGGAACCTAAATCATAGTTTTGTACGATCAGAATTTGCGGGTGCAAGTCACGCTGCCCACCACCGCAAAGTTGCGGTACGGAACCAGCGTGGAGCCATCCTGCCCGAGCAGGGTCATCGCCTGACGCAGGGAGGATGTTTTGGCTGCTTTCTGAGCGCCAGAACCCAACCAGTTGAAGCTCACCGCCGGGGTGATGATCATATTCTTAGTGGCAAAGTACGGCGTGGAGAGCTTGACCCAGAAAGCCTGAGCGCCGTTGGCGTTGGCGTGGTGTCCTTCGTCGAAGTAGTTAGCCGTAGCCGTCATGGCCAAGGTGAGTAGAGCGGCCATCTTCACGTGCTCATCGCGACCGATGACGGGAGCCTTGAGGGTCACATACGGCTCGAACCACCAGCCCTGCACGCCCTGGAAGCTCAGGCGCGTCGTGTGCCCCACTTCGGCCCACTTCGCCGGCGTCCACACCGTCTCCAAATAGACTTCATTCACGCAGGATGCACTTTGCTGGCGGAAGTGCTTGGCAAAGGCGCCCAACAAGCCGCCGTGCACAAACTCGTGGCCCAACGACACATGCCCTTTCTTACCGCTGTACTTCACGGCAGTCAGCACTGCAAACTCATTTTCCACGTTGCGCGGGCTTACCTGCATTCTTCCACCCGTGAGGCTGCCGATTTTCGCATACGGCTCCGGTCCGTACATGGTGTGGCCCGAGCTCACGGCTTTGTAGGCGATCGCACTGTCAATGCTCCACTGCTGCTGCTTGCGGCCGACGTCGTAATTGAGCTTCAAGGCCCCCAACTCACAGCTGTCGCCCTCCGCCACAGAGTGCGAAATCACCAGCCCACGTCCCACGTAGTTGGTGTCGTAACCCATCGTGAAGGACCCCGTCAAGCGCTTTGCGGAAAGAGCAGGAAGTTGGGCAAATGCCTCTGCAGAAATCGGCTCTGCCGCCATTACCGGCGTCAACATGGCCGCCATCGCGAGTGTTATGTGTCGAACTTTCATGTCAGGTAGTACTAGTTTTAACCGTTTTCTTGTCTCACAGCCCCTGCGGGGACGGCTCGAACAGGGATGCACGGCATCTCGCGCATTGTAGCAAAACGATTCCACATGTCAATCTTATTTTTCGCGCCGGACTTGTTCTGTTATGGGGCGCCGCCTCGTTTACGCCGCAAAAAAATGCTCTCATGCACGCACTTTAGTCTTGCACGGGCCGACAAAATATGCTTCAATGCGCTGCGTAGCATCGCACCACGCGCACGTGGCGGAATTGGTAGACGCGCTAGTTTCAGGTTCTAGTGGGTAACACCGTGGAGGTTCGAGTCCTCTCGTGCGTAGTTGTCGTGCCCCGCCGAAGGGCCCGCTATGAGCGAGCTTCTTGGGGACCGGATGGATGAGGCGGGGCGCTCCTTGGCTGTCATTTGCAATTCTGCTTGCTCACGAAAGGTATGCGGAGTATAATGCGCCCTCGAAGTTTATGAATGATTCCATCGAACAGCAGGCGCTTCACTACCATGAGAGCCCCCGCCCCGGCAAACTGGAAGTGCTTCCTTGCAAATCTTGCTTTTCCATAGAAGACCTGACGCTGGCCTATTCCCCGGGCGTGGCGGCGCCCTGCCGCGCGATCGCCGCCGATCCCTCCGCCGCCGCCCTGTACACGGGACGTAGCAATTTGGTAGGTGTCATCTCCAACGGGACCGCCGTGTTAGGCTTGGGCAATATAGGAGCGCGCGCTGCAAAACCTGTGATGGAGGGCAAGGGGTTGCTCTTCAAGATTTATGCGGATGTGGACGTATTTGATATTGAGCTGGACGTCACGAAGCCAGAGACTCTCATTGAGGTCATCAAAACGATGGAACCTACGTTCGGGGCCATCAATTTGGAGGACATCAAGGCGCCGGAATGCTTCTACGTAGAACAGCGCCTGCGCGAGGAGATGAACATTCCCGTGTTTCATGATGACCAGCACGGCACGGCTGTCATCTCCGGAGCGGCGTTGCTGAATGCGGCGCACTTGACGGGGCGGCTGCTGCAGGACATGAAATGCGTGGTCTGCGGAGCCGGGGCCGCGGGCATTGCCTGCGCGAAGTTTTACATGGCGCTGGGGATACGGCGCGAGAACATCTACATGTTCGACTCGAAGGGGCTCATCCACACCGGGCGACTGGACCTGCACCCGACGAAGGCGATGTTTGCGCAGAGCGAGGACTGCACCTTGGAAGTGGCGCTGCAGGGGGCCGACATCTTTCTGGGGCTCTCGCGCAAGGGACTGCTCAAGCCGGAGATGGTGGCGAGCATGGCCCCCAACCCGATCATCTTTGCCTGCGCCAACCCTGACCCCGAAATCACCTACCAAGAAGCCAAGGAGGCGCGACCGGACTGCATCATGGGCTCCGGCCGAAGCGACTGGCCCAACCAAGTGAACAACGTGAGCTGCTTCCCGTACATCTTCCGCGCAGCCCTCGACATGCAAGCCACCAGCATCAGCGAGGCGATGAAGATTGCCGCATCGCGCGCCCTGGCGGATTTGGCGCGCTGCCCGGTGCCGCAGGAGGTGATTGAGGCCAACGGCGGCGTGCCGCTGGAGTTCGGGCACGATTACGTCATTCCCAAGCCCTTCGACCCGCGCATGATTACTTACCTCTGCCCGGCCATCGCGCAGGCGGCCGTCATCTCCGGCGTGGCTCAGCGCGACTTGCCGGACTTGGAAGCGTACAAGACCGAGCTGCAGGAGCGCGTTCGCCACGTGCGCGAGCGCACCCGCACTCTCGTGCAAAGTTTCTGAAATCTCGCGCTCAATGAGAAAAACAGCTCCCTGGGCTAGAGCGTAAGCTGCAAGCCGTCGTACGCAGGCTGCATGAAGCGCGGCAGATAAGCGGCCAGCTGATGATAATCCACCCGATGTCCCGTGTGCGTCACAATTCCGCGCGCGGGCGCCAATTCGCGCATGAGGGCGATGTTCTCATCAATGCTCAGATGGGTGGGGTGCTGCGGGAAGCAGAGGCCATCCATGGCCAGCGCGTCCAACCCGCGCAGCAGTTCGAGAGAGGAAGCGGGCATCTGCTTCACGTCCGGCACATAGCCAAAGCGCGCCGAGCCCGCGCGCAGGACATAGCCGTAGGTCTCGACGGAGCCGTGCTCCACAGGCACAGGCTGAACCGCCACATCGCCCACCTGAAAAGGCGCGCCGGAGTGACGGATTCCATCGGCCCGCACGTAGCCGCGGTAGCCCCCCGGAGCAAAGGCCCAGGGGTACATCGTTGCAAGGCGCGCTGTACATTGATCGCCGGCATGGATGGGCAAGCGACCCGATCTCTCCCAACAGAAAGCGCGCAGATCATCAAAGCCCGCAATGTGATCCAGGTGCTCGTGGGTGCACAGCACGGCATCCACTGCAGACACGCCGTAACGCAAGGCCTGGGCGCGGAGGTCCGGTCCAAAATCAATGAGCAGCGTCGTTGAATCTGTGGTGACAAGTACGGCGGAGCGCAGGCGTTTGTTGCGGGGGTCCGTCGAGCGACACACCCCGCACTTGCAGCCGATGACCGGCACTCCCACGGAAGTGCCACTGCCCAGAAAAAGTACTTTCATCACCGATATTGGGGATTGATTTCCGGCGGCATTATGCCATAATAGGCGAGCAACGGAAAGCAAATTATGCTCGCGCTTCTCAAGATTCGCAATCTTGCTTTGGTGGATGACCTGACGTGGGAGCCTGGCCCTGGGTTCTTGAGCATAACGGGCGAAACGGGCGCGGGCAAATCCGTCATCATGGAGGGCATTTCGCTGGCGCTCGGCGAGCGGGCGGACAAGTCGGTGATCCGGGCCGGCGCTGAGCAATGTTCTCTGGAAGCTGTCTTTTCTCTGCCAAATGCCGATGCACTCAACCGCCGACTGGAAGAAGCGGGAGTGCCCCCTTGCGAACAGGGAGAGCTGCTCATACGCCGTGTGATCACCCCTACTACGAACCGCCAATTTATCAACAACTCACCGGTCACCCTGAGTCTGCTGCGCCAACTCAGCAGCGGGCTGGTGGACATGCACCACCCGGATTCCCCGCGATCGCTTACCTCGCGTGAGCGCCAGCTTGCCCTGCTGGATGCCTTTGCCGGCGCCGAATCCCAAGTGAACAGCTATGAGACTGCCTACCGAACATGGCTGCAAGCCCGCCGCGAGCGCACCGAGCTGGAACAGAGCGAGGCCGCCAATGAGCGGGAGCTGGATTTTCTGCGCCACCAGATCGATGAAATTGAGCAAGCCGCCTTCACCCAAGAAGAGGTCGCCACGCTTGAGGAACATTGGCAGCGCGCCCACAATGCCTCGCGCTTGCAAGACGCCGCTTCGCCCATTCTTGCACTGCTGGGCGGCGATGAGCAGGCGGTGCTTCCTCGCCTGCAGCAGGCAGTGCGCCGCGCCCGAGAGCTGGAGCGACTCGACCCCGGCTGCGCGGTCTGGCTCAGCCCCATGGCGGAGGCCGTGGAGTGCCTGGACGAGGTGTGCGCCCACGTACGCGATTACTTGGGCTCGCTCTGCAGCGACCCGTCGGAGAGGGCGCAACTGGAGCAACGCGTAGCTTTGTTTGACACGTTGCGCCGTAAGTACGGCAATGACTTTTCGGCCATCCGAGACCACTTGGAATCGTGCCGCAGCAAGCTCGCCTCTCTCGAAAACCGTGAGGAGCGCCTAAGCGAATTGCAACGAGCGGAGGAAACGGCTCATGGGGCCATGGTGAAGGCCGCCCAGCTCCTCTCGTCCAGGAGAAAAAAAGCGGCTCCGCTCCTCGAGAAGACTTTTTTGCAGCACGCCGAGCATTTGGGCTTTCGGCAGGCGCTCTTTTGTGCACAGCTCAACGCTTTGCCAGAACCGGGTCCGCGCGGTGCAGAGGAAGTGGAATTTCTCTTCGGCCCCAATCCAGGTGAACCGCTTAAACCGCTTCGACTCATTGCTTCGGGCGGTGAATTGGCCCGTGTCATGCTCGCCCTTAAATCGGCCCTCGCCAAACAGGATGATACGCCCCTGCTTATCTTTGACGAGATCGATGCGAATGTGGGCGGGGAAATTGCCCGCGCGGTGGGTATGAAGATGCTTGAGCTCGGCCGCAACCACCAGGTCATCGCCATCACCCATTTCCCACAGGTTGCCTCCCTCGCATCTCACCATTTTCTCATCTCCAAGCAGGTCTCGGGCGGTCGCAGCATTTCCGCTCTCGCAGAAGTCAAAGGCCGTACCCGCATCGCAGAGATTGTGCGCATGCTCGGCGCCTCCGGCCCCACAGCGGAAGCCCATGCGCGAGACCTGCTGCGCCTCCGGACTTCCACTACCGACCGCTAGACCACGGCGGCCTCCCGCGACGTCGGCCCGCGCACGGGATGGCACGGGAGCGGGCGCTTGCCCCAGCCGCATTTGTGGTGTACAGACGTTTTTTTAGCTTTTCCCCACGGCGGTTGGTGTGTAGAATGGCCGTGGAATGATGCGTTTGCTGCTGCGTCTTAGCAATGCCCTTGTAGACACCTGCCTGGCGTGGTTCACGCCGGTGTGGCGGCGACGTGCCCACGAGGCGCGCGCCATGCTGTCGCGCTACATCCACCAGTACGGCCCGGCAGTGCCGACAGCGCAACGAGAGGACATGCAGCGCCTGGAGCAAGCGCTGCGCGAAGCCCTGCTGCACTGGCGCAAGCAAGATGCCCTGCAAGCCGTGCGGGAACTGGAAGAATCACACGCTGCACTTCCTGGCTTTCGGCGCGGTCTGTTGGTTGAGTTCATTGAGTCCGCCTTTGTCATTACAGTCGTATTCCTAGGCATACGCACCTATTTTGTGCAGCCGTTCCGCATTCCCACCAACTCGATGTGGCCCAGTCTGAATGGCATCGTGGTGCACCCCATCGATCAACTGCCCGGCCCGGCTAAACGACTTTGGGACGCCGTCACTCTGGGCAGCTCCTACGTAGACATCACCGCCGAACGTGCAAAGCAGATCAAAAGCATCCACGATGAACGCTACATGCTGCTTTTCACGCGCACCATCCTTTCCTTCGATGAGGAGGGACGGGATACGATTGCCATTCCCGCCGCTTCCGGCACGGTCATTGACTACCTGCGGGCCCAAGGCAAGCGCATTGACACCCCGAACGGTCCTTACTACGTGCCCTACCAGGCAGGAGAGACCATCATGCGCGCCCGTGTGGACGCCGGGGATATGGTGCTGGTGAACCGTCTTGCCTACCACTTCCGCAGGCCGGAGCGTGGAGAAACCTTTGTGTTTGATACGCGCGGCATCAACACAAACACTAACGCCGCACTGAGCGAGCAAAGCCACGCCACGCACTACATCAAACGCCTCTGCGGTCTGCCCGGCGACTCCGTGCGCATCATCCCGCCTCATCTCATCGTCAATGGTTCACCGGCCAATCAGGGGGGGATTGCCCGGGTGAGCGCCGCCCAACCTCCGTACACCCCGTACGGCTATTTGCCCCTGGAGTCCCGCTTCGCCCCTGCCGCATACCTTCTGCGCGGGAAGGAGGTGCACCTGAACAATTCCCCGTCCCTGCCCAACCTGCGCGAGTATTTGGCGTTGGGCGACAACACTACCAACTCTCTGGACTCCCGCTACTGGGGCCCGGTTCGCCAGTTCAATATCCTGGGCCCGGCAGCTTTTTCTCTGTGGCCTTTCACGAAACATTGGGGAGTTATTCCATAAAAAACATGAGCGAGCCTTCTCAATCCGATGCCATTACCCGCAACGCTAAATCCAACCTTGCCTTCACGCTCGTGGATCTGCCCGAGGAACGCCGACGGCACATGGCTGAGTTCTACGCTTTCTGCCGCATCGTCGATGATATTGTAGATGAGCCGGTCATGGATGACCCCGAGCGCCACGCTGCCCTGGATCGATGGACGCAGATTGTCACCTGCGCCGTAGAGGCATCCCCCGGCATTGAGCAAGAGGTGCAGGAACTCGTGCGCGAGATGAAGCTTGACCCCGCGCCTATGCTGCAGCTCATTGAGGGCTGTCGCGGGGATATTTCCCAAGTGCAGCCGCGCACGCGCAACGAGCTGCTGTCGTATGCCTATAAAGTGGCCTCCTGCGTGGGTATAACCGCCGCCACAGTGATGGGAGCCAGCGACGATGCACGCAAGTACGCCATCGCCTTGGGCTACGCCCTCCAGTTGGTGAACATCCTGCGCGATGTGGCGGAAGATTGCCACAAGTACGGTCGGGTGTACCTGCCTGCAGAAGACATGGAGCTCTTTGATGTGACGCTGCAGGATATTTGTGAGCAACGCTACACCTATCGCATGCGCCAGCTTTTGGCCTACGAAGCCGCTTTAGCGGAAAAGTTTTTCGGGGATGCGGAAGATGCATACCAGGCCCTGAGTGTGGATGATCGCAACGCTCTCATCCCTGCCCAGGCGATGAGCCTTATTTACCACACCATTCTGGAGAAAATGCAGGCGGATGAATACCGCGTCTTTGAGCGACGCTACAGCGTAGGCAATTTTCGTAAACTCTGGTTCCTGCTGCGCGCACGCATAGGTACTGTAGAAATCCCGTTCCCAAGCCTGGCTGATTGGCCCTTCCTGAAAGGCATGAGCGAAAAAAAAACTGACTGACCCTATGTGCTTCTCCACCCATCACTTTTCCTGGCGCGCGCTGGCGTTTCTCGGCGCATTTTTTGCCGCCGCGCTGATGCCCGGCTGCGCCACTGTTTCTTCCATCAGGACCATCTCGGACTTGCCCCTGAAGAACACCAGCTTGCCTGGTATGGGATGGGAGCTCAGCTCTATGCGAGCCAATGCCCAGTACGTGCTGTACGGAGCCAACTCCGGCAAAGAACGCTCTGCGCGTATGGGCGATTACTACTACGTGCTGTGGCACGACGCTCAGCCATCGCTGCCTGCTCGCGTAGAAATGCTTTATACCCAGGCCGGGACTGCCTCCAAGGTGCTGGAGCGCCACGTTGACTTGGTTCGTCCGCGCCGCTTCTCCGGCATGCGTAAGTGCGTGTTTACCTTCAATGGACCGCAACGCGCAAAAAACGGAGATGTGCTCTCATGGCGCATCAACTTGTACTCCGACGGCAAACTCGTGGATTCCCGCCACTCTTACCTGTGGCAGGACCCCTGAAGTACGCCTCTTCAAGCTTTCTGTCAGCCTGCTTCGCCAATCTTGAGGCAGCAGCGACGCAGAGCCGCGCCAAGCGCTTGCTCGGTGCAAGCGCCAAAGCGCAGCGGCGGAGCCGTACCGCGTAACTTGGTCTGCACATTGAAGCGAATCCGCTCGATGAGCCGGCTGCTCCAGAAATCGGCATAGAAACTTACTCCGCTCGGATTCAATACACAGATGAGCGCCTGCAGCAACCGCGCCACCATCTCCTCGACCATGGTGTGGTCTGTGTAATCAAGCTCTTCCCACACCACGGGCAGACTGAGCCTGTCAAGCCTGCCCAAGTCGCAGAGCGCTCCCTGTTGCCGAATGCAGCCCTGGGGGAGCTCCCCGCGCGCCAAGTAAATTGTTGCACCCTTCTCCTCGCGCTGAGCCAACGCCTGAGCCGCATTAAGATATTGCACCGAGCAACCGTACCGCTCACTGAGGTGCCCCAGCAGCTGCTCCGGACGATCCCCCGGCGCGCTGCTGATTCCTATCCCCGCCACCCTCTGCCCGCTTACCAGCTCGTCCAACCGACCGTCAAGGCTCTCCTGCTCTACGGCTGCGTAATTCCACGCCCGGCTTACCTGAACCTCACCAGCCATATCCCAGCGCTCCAGCTGCACCCGTGTAATCCCTTGGCTCCGCCGCATCTGCACATATATCCGCGCCGCGTAATCCCGATCATATTCATATACCGGGGACGGCCGACCTCCTCTCTTCTCCCTCCCCACTTCCCGGACCTCCCCCCGATCTCTCAGCTCCTGAATTTCACGATGCACCGTCACCAGACTCTTCCCCGTCGCTCGCGCCAGCTGCGGGCATGTTGCCCGTTGGACTTGCAGGAGCGCCTCCCTTATCTGCCTTGTCGCTTGCCTCACTTTATAAAGTTGCTTTATAAAGTGTGGATCATGTTTTACGTATTGTCAAGTTTCATTTTTTAGAAGTTGATAATCAATGATAAAATAGGATGACAGGTTTGTGAAGAGGTCGCCGGGGAAGGCGTGGTTCGAATAGAGTGGACTGGACAGGGCGGAGCGTCGTATGATAGGATAAGCGGGGAGAAGCAACACACCTATGAAATACATCTTCGTGACAGGCGGCGTGGTCTCATCCCTGGGCAAAGGGTTGGCAGCGGCCTCGATTGGAACGCTGTTAGAGCACTGCGGGTTGGAGGTCACCATGCAGAAATTTGATCCGTACCTGAATATTGACCCCGGCACCATGAACCCTTACCAGCATGGGGAGGTCTATGTACTCAACGATGGGGCGGAGACTGATTTGGACCTCGGGCATTATGAGCGCTTTGTACACTGCCAGCTCTCGCGACTCAACAACCTGACAAGTGGAAAAGTGTTTGAGCACGTGCTGGAAAAAGAACGCCGGGGAGATTATTTGGGCAAGACGGTGCAGTATATCCCGCATGTGACCGATGAGATCAAGCAACGCCTCTATGACCTGACCGAGAAAAACAAGGAATGCGATGTCATCATCACGGAGATCGGCGGCACGGTGGGGGACATCGAGGGGTATCTCTTTTTGGAGGCGCTGCGACAATTTGCGCTGGAGGTTGGGCGGCAGAACTGCTGCTTCATTCACGTGACGCTGCTGCCTTACATCAAGGCGGCAGGCGAAACCAAAACCAAGCCCACTCAGCAAAGCGTGGCCAAATTGCGTGAAATCGGCATCATGCCCGACATCATCGTATGCCGAACGGAAATGGACAACCTGACGGATGAGGAAAAGAAGAAAATCGGCATGTTCTGCAACGTGGCTCCGGACCATGTGGTAGCCTTTGCCGATGTGCGTCATTCCATCTACGAGTGCCCGTTGGATTTGGGACGCGACCGCGTGGATCGCATCGTCACCGAGGTTTTGGGCATCACTGTGCCCAAGCCAAAGATGGACGAATGGCAGAAGTTTGTGGGCCGCGTCATCCACCCCTCGCACAGCGTGCGCATTGCAGTGGTAGGCAAATACATCTCCCTGCAGGACGCCTACAAGTCCATCTACGAGAGTTTCACCCACGCCGGCGCCGCCAATGATTGCCGCGTGGAAATTGTGCGCGTGGATGCCGAGGCATTGGAGAACGGTTCCTGCGAAGAAATGATAGGGGATGTGGATGGCATTCTGGTGCCGGGCGGATTTGGAGGCCGCGGCATCGAGGGGAAGATTATGGCGGTGCGCTATGCTCGTGAGAAACAGATACCCTTCCTAGGCATCTGCCTGGGCATGCAGGTGGCCGTCATTGAGTTCGCTCGTAACACACTGGGCCTGAAAGACGCCAACTCCACTGAATTCGAAAAGGACACCCGGCACCCAGTCATCTGCCTGCAGGAAGAGCAAAAGCATATCGAAAATATGGGGGCCACAATGCGTTTAGGCGCCTACCCTGCCCACATCTTGCCCGGCACACTGTGCAGCAAACTCTACGGGGGGTGCGAGGTCGTCTCCGAACGCCACCGCCACCGTTACGAGTTCAATGCCGATTACCGCGAAGCATGCGAAAATGCAGGGCTGGTCATATCCGCCGTGAATGATGAACACGGACTTGTCGAAGTGGTGGAGCTGCCGGGACATCCTTTCTTCATCGCTTGCCAATTTCATCCGGAATTCCAAAGCCGACCTACTACCCCGCACCCACTCTTCCAAGGTCTTGTGGCCGCGGCCCTTGAACGCAAACAGGGCTAAACACGCGTGCCCTTTGTCGGAAATGTGAGAGAAATCCCCGCGCATGACTACGGACCTGCTTGTTATCATGGCGTACTTCTGCGCGATTTTTGGCATCGGACTGTACGCCGGTCGCAAGCAGGATAGCCTGGAAAGCTACGCGTTGGGCAACCGCTCCTTCCCCTGGTGGGCTATCCTGGCCTCCATCATCGCAGCAGAAATCAGCGCTGCCTCGTTCCTCGGCACCCCCGGGGAGGGCTTTGTGCTGCGCAACTTTACTTACGTTCAGTTGGGAATGGGCACCTTGCTGGGCCGCATTATTGTGGGTCAACTTTTCCTCAGACCCTTCTACCGGTACCGCGTGGTCTCCATCTACGAGTACTTGGAAAAACGCTTTGGGCGCACCACGCGGCGCGGGGCCAGCTTAGTGTTTCTGTTGTCGCGCGTCCTGGCGAGCGGCACGCGTCTTTTTTTTGCGGGCATTCTGCTCGTCATCGCCTACACGCTGCTCACCGGCAAGCAGGACGCCACGGCCGGAGAAACTGTGGTGATCTACCTTGGCGCCCTCTCGCTGATCACAGTGATCACGACCATCTACACCACGCTGGGCGGGCTTAAGGCCGTGGTGTGGACCGATGTGCTGCAGGCGTGTATTCTCGCCGTGTCTGTGGCATCCACTCTGGTGTTCCTCATTCTGGGTATCATGGGGGAAGGCACATTGACCGATGCGTGGCAGTCCATCCTTGCCACAATCTCGGACACTTCCTCCAACCCTTGTCGCCAAGAACCGCTACAACCTTGGGTAGTCTTCGATTTTGGCATCACCGGCTGCGGTTTCATGCAGGACCTTAAGTACATCTTGGGCAATGAGTATACGGTGTGGTCCGCCTTGCTGGGCGCTACCTTTATCACCATGGCCACCATGGGCACGGACCAAGATATGGTCCAGCGCATGCTCGCCGCCCGCGACAGCAGCACCGGCGCACGCGCCGTGATTGTCTCCGGCATCCTGGATATGCCCATTGTGCTGGTATTTTTGGCATGCGGCATGCTCGTGTTTGTGTTCTTCCAAAAGCAGGGCATAGCCCCGCCGACAAAGGCCATTGAGATATTCCCCTACTTTATCATCCACCATCTGCCGGCAGGACTGCGCGGGTTACTCATTGCCGCGTTATTGGCCACGGCTATGGGGTCCCTCTCTACCGCACTGAACGCTCTTGCCACCACCGCCACCCGTGATTGGTACCGCGGGGTGTTTCGACCTGACGCCACCGAGCGTCAAACTCTGCTCGTAGCACGACTCTCGACCGTAGGCTTCGCCGCTTTGCTCATCATCGTAGGCTCCCTGACTGCTTGGTACAGCGTCATGGACCCCACGATACGCATTCTCCCCATTGCCCTCGGTATCTTCGGCTACACTTACGGCTCGCTGCTTGGTATTTTCCTGTTGGGCATGCTGACGCACAAGCGGGGGTGCGACTCTGGCAATCTGCTTGCCATGGGCACCGGTTTTCTCGCCGTCATTGCACTTGAGCTGCTGGGACATTTTCAACTGATTCCGCCCGTCGCCTTTCCATGGCGCGTCACCATCGGCACTTTGGTTACTTTTGCAGTCGGTGCGCTCTTTCCCACCCCGCAGCCTGCCGACGCCTCAAATTGACGCATTACGAGCTTGACGCCCATGGGCCATTGGTGGAAAATGGAAACGTGAAGATACCCAGCATCATGTGGAGCTGCGTGGGGGTGGGGGCGCTGTTACTGGCCGGCACTGGATGCAAGCCGCAGGGGCCCAACATCGACAAGCTCACCGAGTTGCAACGCCGCAATGCTGCCTTGCGCCAAGAGATCGCAGGGATGAAGAATTTGATCCAACGCGCCGGAGAAAACGACCCCAATCTGCAAGGCCAAATCGAACAACGCAATAAGGAAGTCGCCCAAGCCTATGCGACTCTCAAAGCCTTGAAAACTCAAGAAACGGAGGTTAATATGCGCCGTATTGAGTTGGAAGGTCGCTTGGATTCCTTCCGCGAGACTTTCCGGGAGCTGCAAAGTCGTATCGTCTCATCTGTTCGTAGCGCGCCATGAGTCTTTCTGCCAACCAGAACAAGCAATCTGACGATTCTCCGCAGATCTCGCTCGGCGGCGTCATTCCGAGGGTGCCGGACATTGTAACGCGTGAATCCGAAGGTGATTCGCGAGGGGATGCTGACCAACCTGCCGAGACCCGGCAGGACACTCGTGATCGAGCGACCGTTCAATCCCCGCACAATGAGGGAAGCAGGGGCAAAAAGTGGCAGGGCATTGCGCTGGATTCCCTGTTGGTCTCGCTTGTGGTAGGCGTGTTGGGCGGCGGCGGCTATTACATGAAAAAACAGTGGGAGAAGTACCGTGTGCCTACGGTCATGGAACTGACCCAAGCGCAGTGCATGGAACTGTACGCACAGCGTGAAGCCCTGCAAGATGCTGCCAACCTGGCCGATGAGCAGCTTCACATGCGCCGCATGCTTGCCCATCTCGAAAGCAAATTGAGTGATTTTTCTGCCAAAAATGCCCAACTGCGAGCCTCCATCGCCGAGCAGCAAAACCGCGTCCTCGCCCTGCAACACGAAATCCGCCAAGCCGACAAGGAAAGTCGCATTGTGGCGCGAGGCTTGTTACCAGGTCTCCCCGTGGGCAACGTGAGTACCAAGCGTGGCCGCGTGTACGCAAACGCCACGATCTCCCGTCTGCAAGACAAGAGGGTGAGCGTGCGCACGCCGGATGGCGCGGCCTCTTTCCCCGTCAACGAGCTAATCAAGGATAATTTGCCCACGATCGTGCTCTACGCCCTCGGCGAAATTGACCTGGTGGACACCTCCGACTTCACGGCCGATGGCGCTGCGCCTGCCATGACACCCCCTGCTAATGCCAAGTTACGCACAGTTAACTTTGATGATGCAGCTTCCGATCTCAACAACGACTACAGCCCTCCCAGCAAGGGACCGGTGGTGGATACGGACGCCAATAAAACGAGTACGAGTGTGGGCGAGGACTTCCAGGAGCCTGCCCCGGAGCGCAGAGGCGTAGATGTCTGGCAAGCACCAACCGGCGATTTGCCCCTGTGAGAATTGCGTTGACTCCTGCCGGGCAGAGTGCTACTCTTGACTCATGCAAGCCTCTGGTCTGATCGCTGAAATCCAGCAGCTCAAAACGCAAAAAAACGCGCTTATTCTCGCGCATAGCTACCAGCGTCCGGAGATTCAAGATGTGGCCGATTTTGTAGGCGATTCCTTGGCCCTGGCCCGTAGAGCCCAGCAAGCGCAATGCGATGTCATTGTTTTCTGCGGCGTGCATTTTATGGCAGAGACTGCCTGCATCCTCAACCCAACGCGCACGGTGCTGCTGCCGGATTTGGATGCCAGCTGCTCGCTTGAGTCGAGCTGCCCGGCCGATGAGTTGTCCGCTTTCCTGCAAGAAAACAGGCAGAAGAATTACTACGTGATTGCCTACATCAACTGCTCTATTCAGGTTAAAGCCTTGGCAGACGTCATCGTCACAAGCGGCAACGCCCAGCAGATTGTGCAAGCCGCCCCCGCCGACCGGCCCATCCTCTTTGTGCCGGATGAAAATCTGGGCGCTTGGGTGGCGGAAAAAACCGGACGAAGGATGACACTGTGGCACGGCGCCTGCCACGTGCACCGCCTCTTCACCCGCGACCAAATCATGCAAGCCAAGCAGCAGTTCCCTGATGCTGAAGTTGTGTGCCACCCTGAATGCCGGGAGGTGGTACGCTTGCTGGCTGACCACATCTGCTCTACCGAGAAAATGATTGACTATTGTCGACAGAGCTTGGCCAAACGCTTCATCATCGTCACGGAAAACGGCATCCTGCACCGCTTGCGCAAACTCGTGCCCGAAAAAGATTTTATTCCTCTCAGGACAGGCTCATGTGGATGCGCCGAATGCGAATTCATGAAGCTCAATACGCTCGAAAAGCTCCGCAACTGCTTGCGCGATATGCGGCCTGTGATCTCCCTGCCGGAGGACCTGCGCTTGCGCGCCTTAGCTCCCTTGCAGCGTATGCTTGATCTCTCTTGCTAACCCTTCTCCTAGCCACGCGCGCCGCCCATGAATATGGCAGCTTACATTGCCGAACACGGCGGCTGGATTTCCAATGAGCTGTTCATGGAATTGGCTCTCTACCACGAGAGCGAGGGATACTACAGCCGCCATGTGGCTGATATAGGCCCTCGAGGCGACTTCTCCACAGCAGCAACGATGAGCAGTCTGCCCGCACGCAGACTGGTGCAGCATTGGTTGGAGAGCTGCCGCGCAGCGGGGCGCAACCTGCCTATCATCGAAATTGGCGGGGGAAACGCATCACTCGCTTTGGCCATTCACCGCGCCATGAGTTTTTGGCAGCGTCTGCGCACGCGCTATTACATGGTGGAAAGGTCGCCGGCGTTGCGCGCGCTTCAATCCCTCGCCTGCGGGAACTTCCTGCGCGTTTTCCAAAGCATGCAACAGGCCCTCAACCGCACAGAGGGCTATGCTTTCATTTTTTGCAATGAGCTGCCGGACGCCTTTCCTGCACGTCGCTTTATTCATCATGCCGGTTTATGGCAAGAGCTCGGCTGGGAGGTTCTACCGGATGCGCGTATCGTGCAATCTGCCCGGCCCTGCCAGCAACTGCCTGCCTCATCGGTCTTCTCCCTGTCCGTTCCGGAAGGACAGATCGTTGAGGTGCACGAATCCTACCACCGCTGGTACACGACATGGCAGTCCCTCTGGAAATGCGGTTGTTTCGTCACGATTGATTATGGCGAGCCGATCGACACCCTCTACCACCGACGCCCTCACGGCACGCTGCGCGGTTACAAAGCGCACACTCTGCTTTCGGCTGACGAATTGCCTGCCCTAGCCGGCTACTGCGATATCACGACCGATGTGAACTTTACTGACTTGCTGCAACTTGCACGGCGTAACGCCGGAGACGTTGTGCAACTACTCACTCAACGCGACTACTTGCTACCCTGTGCCAATCTCAGTGAACATGCGGAGGCACACCTGCTGCGCTGCCCCGGCGCGGGAGACCATTTCCGCGTACTCATTCAACACCGCTTCGCCGTCCAATGACGCGCGATGACCACCACCAAAAATCAGGACCTCATCCGCCTACCCACCTGCTGAAGCTCCGGCGGTTGGGTTCGAACCAACGACCTAGTGATTAACAGTCACCCGCTCTTCCGCTGAGCTACGCCGGATTATCCCGCTCCCTACCACTAGGAAGCGGGGCGCATGTTACCCTTTTTTGGAGACGAATGCAAGTCTTTTCTCTAAAAAAGTGTAAAGTTTGCCACAATCCGCATTGCCTCAAAAATAAAGTCACCGAAGGGTCGCCAAAAACGGGAAAAGAGAATTTCCTGAATGCTTGATGCCTCAAAAATGAAGGGTTAATATCAAACATATGTCACTTAAGATGAGTAAACAAACAAGAATAGAGTTACTTTCTGTGTGGAGAGAAA
>CANQBZ010000027.1 GCA_947589295.1 uncultured Akkermansia sp. | reverse complement strand
CTGCGTGACAGTGTGGAAAGTGTACTCATGTTCATCCCGAATGAATCGAGCTATATTGCTGCGGTACAGGCAGACCGTGGGCTGGTCGAATATGCTCTGCGGCAGAAAGTGCTGTTGGTCGGCCCCACAAATCTGGGTATGGCGCTGAAGATGGCACACCACCTGTGGCTCAACGAGGCCCGATTGCAAAATGTGGAGAATATCTTTTCGCGCGCTAAGCTGCTCTACGACAAGTTTGCAGGATTTTACGATGATTTTTCTCTGATTGAAAAAAGGATCGGCGAGCTGCAAAAGGCGTATTCACAAGCCAAGAGCAAGGGTTTCGAAGGGCAGGGGAACTTCCTCTGGCAGTGTCGTGAGTTGGAAAAAATGGGCGTGCGCCCTCGCACCAATATTGGCACAGCTTCGGAACCGCCATTGCCTCCGAGCGATTAACGATTTGCGCCCGAAAGGCGAATATGAGTGGACTTCTTTTACGCTTTGCAGCTTGCATGAGGGCACGAGATGGGACTTGATTTTAGCCTGAAAAACCGTATACTAATGCGGTCTTTTTCCCCGGCATGCGTCGCCAGTTTCTTCTCAGACTATCTGCCTATATTTTTGCCGCATTTCTGTTGACGGCAGGGCTGGTGTATTTCCAATTTACTGCGCGGCTGGAGGATAGAGCTGAGCAAATGATAAAGACACGCCTTAGCGACATGCTCGATTTCATGATGCATGTGGAGCAGACGGTGGGGTTTCTCAACCGTGTGAATACTACAAGCACCATGGACCGTGCGAACGCCTTGGCAGAAATTATTATGCTCAACCCAGATATACTCCATAAACAGGAAGAGTTGCAGGGTATATGTAATCGGCTCGGAGCGGAACAGGTTGCGGTTACAGATGGGAATGGCATTATAGAAGCTGCCGTTCCTGCCAGTTTAGTGGGACGCAATTTGGCAGATGGAGAGAATATGATTCCCATTATCACATTAAGTGACCATGGGAATGAGGTGCTTACTGAAGTGAGCGGCATATCGCGCGAGAGCATGCAGTTTGCCAATGTAAAACGCCAAGACCACCCCGGACGTGTTCGCTTAGGCTTTCGCGCACGGTTGGAGCAGCGAGCGCGTGCCGATGCCTCGCTCAACAATACCCCTGTGAAACTGCGCCTTGGCAGGGAGGGGTTCATCGTGGTATTTCGCCGAGGAGTTTGCCTCAATCGTGAGCGCTCTGCCGTGCCGGAGACTGAGCTGCTGGCTCTTGAACCGGGGCGCATTAGCATGACGCAGGCAGATGGAGTAAATTACTACGCTTATGCGTTGGATGCGAATGGATATCGCCTTGTTGGAGTTTTGCCGGCGCGAGAGGTGTACGGCGCGGGTTGGCGTACGGTGAAGGTGATGGTATCAAGCAATTTAGTGCTTTTTGTACTCATATTTGGCGTGGTAAGCTGGTTGCTGCAGCGTATTGTGCTGCGCGGGATTTCACGAGTGAATGAATCACTCATGGAGATCACGGAGGGCGATTTGGAATGCAAGGTAGATGTAACGACCTGTCCGGAATTTGTCCGCCTTTCCAATGGTATCAATTTTATGGTGGATTCTCTACGCAGTGTGGGTGAGGAACGTCAATTCCATGTGAAACGTGATTTGGAACTCGCCCGCACTATTCAGAATACTGTTCTTCCCAACAAGTTTCCTGCTTTTCCGAATGTGGAGCAGTTTGATTTGTATGCTACCTGTATCCAAGCAAATGATGTGGGTGGTGACTTTTATGACTTCTCCATGCCGGATGACAACCACATACACTTCCTTGTGGCTGACGTGGATGCTTCTGGAATCGCCGCTGCACTTTTTATGATGCGCGCCATGACAATTATCCGAACTTTGACGCGTTCCGGCGGATCGCCCGAGTCAATCGTTACTGAGGCAAACACGGAACTTTGCCAAGGAAATCAAACTGGCATCCATATGACTCTCTTCTATGGGAGCCTTGATATTACCACAGGACGGCTGGAGTTTGTGAATGCTGGGCATTTGCATAGCCTGCGCCAAATGAAAGGAGGAGAGTATAGTGTGCTCACTACGAGTGCTGATTATGTGCTTGGCGATAAGCCGGACATGCCATTTCATACACAGACCCGACAGCTCGTCCCGGGAGACCGCCTGTTTTTGTACACCGAAGGAGTTCTTGGCGCGACCAATGCTCACAATATTCCCTTTAGCGAGGCTCGGCTCAAGGATGTGCTGTGCAAAGATGCTCCTACTGTGACAGATGCGCTGCAAATGGTTCGCTCCTCTCTGCGCCAGTACTTGGATGGTTGTCGCATGGACAGGGATGTGACGATGCTGGCGTTAGAGTATTTGGGTGAACCCGCCAATGAGGTTGTACTCGACTTTATTGCAGGGCAGGAGAAGGAAGCCGCATCCCGAGTGGCGAGCCTGATGGAAGAACTTTTAGCGGCGCCTGCGGACATTACAGCTGTGCAGGAGGTCTTGTGCGCCGTGGTGCGTGTGCTGCCGGATTCTACGCCTGTGCACTTAATCTTCCACTGCACCAAAAAGCGTGCAGAAGTACTGCTGAGTTTCTCGGCCCCGCGTTACAATCCTCTGGAGCAGGTTCCCATCCTTGGGGTAGATGAAAGTTCATACGATTTTACTGATAACCAAGAGAACACGATCACGTTATGCAAGAATCTGATCTGACTGCACCCTCCGACCAATCGGAAAGGGTGCCTTCTATGCCGCCGCCCGTGCCAAGTGGTCTTGTACCACCGCCCGTGCCGGTGCAGCCGGAAGCCCCGGCTTCGCCGACTTCGCTGCCTTCTGTACCGCCGGCACTTTCACGTGCATCTGTTAACCGCCCTGAGGCATTGGCACCTTCCGCCCCCACATTGCATTCTCCCCAAGACGAGAGAGGGGCGGGGGCTGCTGCCTCTGCGGCAATAGTACACCCTGCATCTACGATTCGACCGGCGGGAGCCCGTAGCCGCCTGCATTCTTCCGGCGTGTCGGCTACCGGTCGCATAGGCGCTGGCAGTAGCACCCAAGATGAACGTACTCCTCTGCCTAATGGCACGCGAGTCGGCAAATACTCCATTACAGAGAAAATTGGTATTGGCGGTTTTGGTATTGTATACTCCGCCACTAACGTGGAAGATGGCACGACAGTCGCCATCAAGGAGCATATGCCTGAAGGACTCGCTGCGCGCGAGATCAACGGCACCTACGTGGTACATTCCTCTCCAGAGAAGGAGGAACGTTTCAAGGCTAGTGTCAACGAGTTTTTGCAAGAGGTGAGTGTACTCATGGGAATTTCCCACCCCGGCATTGTTCCCATTCTTAATGCTTTCGAAGCAAACGGCACTGCTTATTATGTGATGCCTTTCATGAAGGGGACGCCTATGTCGGTGCCCGAGCAAGCTTCCTTGAGTTTTGAGCAACAGTCTCAGCAGGCTCGCCATAACCGCCGCCTCTTGCTCAGCATGCTCTCCATCCTCGATTACTTACGTCAACATCGCATTGTTCACCGTGACATTAAACCGGATAATATCTTAGTGACGGAGGAAGGTTCGACGATTCTGCTTGATTTTGGTTCGGCACGTCAACTCCAGCCGGGAAAAGTGTTTACCAATGTATTTACGCCGGATTTTGCTGCACCTGAGCAGACTCACTCTGCTACGGATGAGGAGATGAGCTCTCAACTTGGACCGTGGACAGATTTGTACGCGCTGGGGGCATGCTTTTATTTTCTCGTTACTCGGTTGTTTCCACCGCGCTCGGATTTGCGAATCATAGCCGGCACAGACCCCTACACCCCTTTGGCCGGGCGCGCGGATTTGGAGACTCTCTACGGAGCGGCTTTCCTTCGTGCGATTGATCGTGCCCTTGAGCTCAAGGTGCAAGACCGGTGGCAGAATGCGGCAGCCTGGCGTATTGCTATTGGCGAAGGCGTATTGCCCACTGAGCCGGAGAAACAGCGCCGTTTCCGCTTTTCTTTATTTATACTGGCGGGGGTGTTGACCATCCTCATCGGCATCAGCTCGTGGGCGCTCTGGGAGCGACGTGAGGCTATTCGCGCGTACGATAACAGTGCACATTTTACGGAGCGTTTGCTCAATGATTTTAATCAGGAGATCACGGATATACCTGCTTCTACCCATTTGCAAGGCATCTTGGGCGACCATCTGAATGCCTACCTGAACAACATGGGCAAGCCCCCTGGTGGTCGCGATGAGAAGTTGACTCGCTCCCTGGCGGCTTCATGGCGTAATCTCGGCACTTTGCGCTTACAGCAGGGAATGCTGAAGGAGGCTGATTCAGACCTGTCCAATGCGGAAGGGTTTTTCCGGCAGCTCTACAAGGAGCATCGTGACACCCTGAGCTATCGCTACGATCTAGCATGTGTGCTGCTTAATCGAGTGGAGGTGGCGCGTAGTCGAAACCAGACAGATAGAGTACGTTTCTTGCTCTCAGAAAGCACGCGAATTCTGCGGGAGCTCAGCGCACAAATCCCATACAATCCGGAGTTCCGCTGCGCACTTGGACAGGCTCTTGGTGAGCAAGCTCTGCTTGCTCGTATCGAGGGGAATAACGCTGCCTATAAAGCTGCTCTGGATGAGATGCTCGCTCTGTACCGAGGTTTGATCAGCAGTTACTCAGATCACGTGAAAGCACGCCAAGGACTTGGATATGCCTTGCTGTACCAAGCTCGTTTTGCCACTGAGCAAAAGATGTTCCTCGAGGCAGATAGGATGCTCGATGAAGCGAAACAGATTTTCACTACGCTTGCGGCAGAGCACCCATATCGCCTCTCATTTAAGAAGGGACTCTCACTCACTCTCTACGCGCTCGGCAATCTGTACTGCCGGGCTGGCGACTCGGCCCCTCTTGAGGAGCGCAAACGATACGATGAGCTCGCCATAGAGGCCTTTCATAAGCATAACAATTTGGTTTCTTACCTCGAGACCCAGGATGAAAAACAGACAGAGTACCCCTATATGCTCAGTCGCGCTTTGTCTAGTATGGTGGATATTCTGCTTCGCAATGAGCAGCCTAATCTCGCAGAGTCGTATTGCAGGACAATCATGAGCAGGGTTGAGTTATTGCGCCGCACGGCACCAGATAACATGGACTATGCAGAGCTGGAGGCGCTTGCTTGGCGTGGTTTGGCTAAGGCGCACAGTCGCTCTGCGTACTTCGCTGAGAAGGCCTCTGCGGAGTACACCCACTACCGCCATTTGGCAGAGCAGTTGTTGCATGCTAGCCCAAATAATACGGCTATGCAGGCACTGTATGCAGACTCGCTGGTGAGTTCCGCTGATCAGTTGCTGAGTAGTCATGGTGATAAAAAGCAGGCAGTCCAATGGCTTAAGCGCGCCGAGGAGCTTTATGAAAGGCTTGTGCAGACTGAGGAAGGACAGACTCAATACACTGAAAGGCTCAAGGAGTTGAGGGCGAAGCAGGCAGCCTTACGTGGTACCATGCAGCCCGATCAAAAACCATGATGCACTAATTGCAAGTCTCTAAGCGTTGGGGTTTCCATCGCTTGCACCACACCAGCAGAAGCGCCAAATCTGCGGGAGTGATGCCGGGTATGCGTGCTGCTTGGCCCAAGGTGGCGGGGCGTACGCGCTCTAATCTTTGCCGAGCTTCGATTCTGAGGGCAGAGATAGTAGAATAATCTATATCCGGTGGAATTTTTTTGTCTTCTTGCTTGATCAAGTGCTCGGCGGCGGTGCGCATGCGCTTAATATGCCCGGCGTAGGTAATTTCCGTGACCACAGTGTTCCAAAGCTCTGCGTTATCCGCTTGTGGCAACAGCTCTTTTGGTAGTTGAGAGATGTTGTTTTCCGGGCGGCGTAACCAATGTTCCAAGGTGACCCCCTGCCACTTGGTGGAGTGGCAGTATGCAATGCCCTCTGCAATAGCCCTACGGCGGGTTTCTGTTTGCTGGGCCGTTGCTTGGTCAATAAGGCCCGCCTTTGCCGCAATGTGGCTAAGCCTCAGATCCGCATTGTCCTGCCGCAGCAGTAAGCGCATTTCCGCGCGGCTCGTGAACAGACGGTAGGGTTCATCTACTCCCCGAGTGACCAAGTCGTCCACCATCACGCCCATGTATGCTTCATCCCGTCGTAGAACGATCGGTTCTTCTCCACGCGAGATGAGCAGTGCATTTGCCCCCGCGAGCAATCCTTGGGCTGCTGCTTCCTCATAACCGCTCGTGCCGTTGATTTGTCCGGCAAAGTAAAGGCCATGCACGCGCTTGGTTTCAAGTGTAGTCTGTAGCTCGGTGGGCGGCACATAATCGTACTCTACGGCGTAGCCGGGACGGATAATTTGCGCATGTTCCAGCCCGGGGATGCTGTGCACAATAGCTTCCTGCACGTCGAAGGGCAGGCTGGTGGAAAGGCCATTCAAGTAGTATTCATCAGTGCTTCGTCCCTCCGGTTCCACAAATATTTGGTGTCGCTCTTTATCCGAAAAGCGCACCACCTTGTCCTCAATGCTGGGGCAATAGCGGGGTCCAACGCCTTTGATGATACCAGCGTAGAGCGGGCTGCGTTGCAAATTGTGACGTATGATATCATGCGTGGTTTGACAGGTGTAGGTGATGGCACATGGAAGTTGGCGAAAGTCGAAATCATTCTCCCCCAAAAAATTCAGTGTGCAGTGTGGTTCTCGGTTACGAGTCAATTCTCGGTGGGAGCGGCGGCTGAAGAGTGGTGCGGGTTCATCGCCGTCTTGCAACTCCAGTCCGGCAAAGTCGATGCTTGTCCCCTTTACGCGCGGAGAGGTGCCGGTTTTGAAGCGTTGCAAGGGGAAGCCCAGTTTTGACAGACATGCTGAAATACCGCTAGGCGCGCAGCCTAAGCGTCCCCCAGGCAGGTGACGTTCGCCCACATGCAGCAACCCACGCATGAAGGTCCCGCTGCAGAGTACCACGCTGCGCGCAGCAATGCGCTGCCCCCAAGTGGTGATCGCACCCGTCACATGCCCGGATTCTATGCATATTTCGCACACGTCCCCCTGAAGTAGTTTTAGCCCAGCTGTGCGTTCAAGTACCCATTTCATACGCGTGCGGTACGCTGTTTTGTCGCACTGGGCGCGCAGGGCCCGTACACTCGGTCCTTTGGAGGCATTGAGTACGCGCAACTGCAGTGCAGTGGCATCCGTATTTAGCCCCATAGCACCGCCCATCGCATCAATTTCGCTGACGAGATGCCCCTTGGCGAGTCCGCCAACTGAGGGGTTGCAGCTCATTTGTCCGATAGTGTCCAAATTCTGTGTGAGCAGGGTCACTTTCCCGCCCAATCGTGTTGCTGCTAGTGCGGCCTCGATTCCGGCGTGGCCGCCGCCCACTACCAGCACATCGCAGGGCGGAATCTGGAGACTTTTTACGGGCATTATGCAGTGAGTGTCATGATGAGTGTGTGCAACACATCACGCACATCGGCTTGGGTACTCACCAGTCGGCGGTCGGCCTTGGCACAGGCAAAGAGCTGTTGCTTGGCCTGAGTGAGACTGAGTTCTTTGAGAGAAAGTGCGGTGGTGTAGATGGTATAGCAGCTCAGGCTCCCGTCCTTCTTGCGTGGGACCAGTTTGCGCGCCTCATCCGGCAGGGCATTGAGCACACTTTCGAAATTGCGGTAACCGCGCCGTGTGTCCAGTCCATATTCATCTATCAATAACCGCACGCAGTAGCGCCGCCTTACTGTGGGCACAATAGCCGCCCGCATGATAGTGATTGCTTGTTCTCCTTGCGCCAATTGCTCACTGAGCAAACGAATGGCCAGTTGACCATTACGCCGCTCAATGGCTCGCGATATCTCGAAAATGACACCGTGGCGAGAAACAGGTACCATAGTTTGCACGTCTTCTTCGGTGACCGAGCGATTCTCTTGGCCTAAGTACGTGTCGAGCTTAGCGAGTTCGCCGGAGATTTGTCGTGTGCTCTCATTCACGCGCTGCACAAAAAGCTCTAAAGCGGCATTGTCAAACTTGAGCCCAAGTGGCTGAGCCAGCTTCAGGGTGAGGGCAGAAACCTCGCCTTCCCAGCCATCGCGGGTGATGTCAATACTAGCAAATTCCTGCACTTTGGCTATGGAGTTGAGCTTCTTGAAGAAAGTGCGACGTTTGTCCACATCGGTAGCACTAATCACCAGAAACGTTTCTGCCGGCATATTTTGGAGGATTTCAATGAGTTCATCAATGCCATGCAGCACATCTTCACTGCGAGCGCCACTTGGCGTATCAGCCATGAAATTAACCCCACGCAGCCAAACAACCTTGCGCCCACCGAACATGCTGATCATCTGTAAGGCATCGCAGGTGCGCCGAAGGGCTTGCGTAGCTTCATCCACCGTGGAAGCCATGCCATCAATCACTTCATTTCCCCAGCCCTCAGTCCCTCCATTGAGTTGCTCATATTTTTTTGCGGCGGCATCAGCTGCGGCTCCTTCATCGCCCCCAAAATATACGAAACTGGTCTGCTCGCTCGCCATGTCCCCAGCATATCACATCAGCCAAGATCCCGCAAGGACAAAGCATCCGGGTTGAGACTCAGTTTACAGTGTTTTCACTTTGCTGTGCTCTACCAATTCTCAGCCGACAAAATGCTCGGTAATGAGAAAAGCGCATCGTAATCGGCATCCGGAAGGTACCAATCAGCTTCAAAAAGTCCCGCAGTACGGTCTTTGGAAAGTTGCTTCATTTGAGATTCCTTCATCCACTTATTGCTGTAAGCTACAGAATACAACTGTCGCCCGGTGGCATCAAAAAGCACCAGCCGCTTGTTGTAGGCAAGTGAAATAGTCATGGGTAGCAGCTCCTGTTTGGCATGCGGCACAGGGCACGTGTGTTGAAGAATCTGCTTGAGCTGTTCAAACTCTTCGGGTCCAAGAGTAAAATCTTTCGTTACTCCATTGCGAAGACCTTTGCGCACCCATACCTTCGCAGAGGAGGCCTGGCTTACTTTTTGCATGAAGTCGGCGTAGGCTTTCGAGCCTAATTGCCGGAACTTTTTGTCCTTGGCATCCATCAAATCCGTTCCAACAGCATCTCGAATTTGCTGACGTACCATTTGCCCAACTATTTGACTGAGGCAGGAGCTCAAACTAAATCCAAGAGCTGCGCACAGCACCGCCACACAACTTCGGTATATCGTGAAAATCATATGTCTAAGCGCATCATGCATTCGCTTTCGATATACGGTATGACGCCCCACATTGTCAAGTGAAATATATAGGCATTAGGCAATTTTGTACTGCCCAGCTTGGCTACCGATAGTGAAATGTCTTGCCACTGGGCTCGGAGCGGGGTAGAATGCAGGCCATGGACAGGTACACCACCATGGCAGTATGCGTGCTGATGGCGTGGGCAGGGGGGATCGCGCCGGCACAAAGCCCGAACTTGGTCAATGAGAGTAGGGATTTGGCGCGCGTGGTGCGCCACCCGGATGGCTCGCGCTCAGTATATAAACGTCAGCGTGGCGCCAAGGGAATGCGTTGTGCTACTTACACGGCCAGCGGTAGGTTGGCAGCCATCAATGATTATCACGAAGGAAAGTATGGGCAACTGGTTGGCTGCAATATCTACAATCACGAGCGGGCTCTCATATACAAGGTGGCTTACGGGTATGACAGTTCGGCGCGGCTTATTGAGGAGCGTATGTTTTCTCACCCTCAAGGTAAGCTCGTCCAGCGCGTGATATACAAATATTCAGCAGACGGCAATCGCTCCAAACCTATTATTGTGTCGCTTGATCCGGCTCGCAGCGCGAGTATCGCTCCAACGATGCGGGAGGATGTGAGCCGCATTCATCGCGAACTGGGTGGGGCTCCGGTTCGCCGCTAACTTTTTCACTATGACTGACCGACGAACATTTATGACAAAACTAGGATTGGCAAGTGGTGCATTGGCGGCCGCAGCTGTGGCGGGGGAAACTCCTGCTTCTGCCGCAGCGACAGGCAGCAAGTTACGCGTACTTCTCGTGAATGGCAGCCCGCATATGGAGGGTTGCACTTACACGGCGCTCCATCTCGTAGCGCAAGAGCTCCAAGCGGCCGGAGTGGAGACTGAAGTCTTTCATCTGGGCACGGCACCGGTGCAGGATTGCATGGCTTGCGGCAGTTGCAAGAAGCACCCTGGCCGTTGCATATGGGATCAAGATTGCGTGAATGAACTTATCGCCAGGGCCCGGACAGCGCATGGATTTGTGTTTGGTTCTCCCGTCTATTTTGGCCACCCAAGTGGGCGCCTGCTAAGCGCCATGGACCGTGCATTCTATGCTGCCGGAAATGTCTTCTCAGGCAAGCCTGCCGCAGCCGTGGCATCCAGCCGTCGAGCGGGCTCACTCGCGACGCTGGACGCTATTCAAAAGCATTTTACGATAGCTCAGATGCCTGTGGTCTCCTCCTTTTATTGGAATGAGGTGCATGGTTTTGCCCCGGCCGATGTGATGGCTGATGAGGAGGGCGTGTCCATCATGCGCCAACTTGGCCGGAATATGGCACGCGTTGTGCGAGCTAATGCCGCGGAGCCCGCTGCTGCCCCTGTGGAGCGTAAGTTCACTCACTTCATCCGCTGAGAATCATTGTGGAAACATTCAGCTGGCAGGCACGCACTGACGAGGGCGATAAGATCGTATATGAGGCTACCTATTTCGGGGGGTGGTGGCAGCTTTCGTGCGTCCCAAAAAGGCCGCGTTCTTACCGGGAGATGGATGAGGCGCAGTCTGTAGATTTTACCCCGGAAATATGGCAAGAGCTGCTCGACCTGCTGAGGCGAAAATACAGCCGCCGTCGTGTGTCATGGAAGCTTGTGCAGCAGGTGCAAGATATCTTGGACGGGAAAGCCGTCAATGAACGCCGAGACTTACGCAACCATGAATGATGATGAAATGATCCATTGCTCGGACCCAGCGCGTCAGTTCGAGCGCGCCGTAGCCATCATGCACCGCTTGCGTGCTCCTGGTGGCTGTCCCTGGGATGCTCAACAAACTCATGAGAGCCTCATTTCAAACCTCATTGAAGAGTGCTACGAGTGTATTGATGCCATCCGCGAACGGGATGCCGTCCACCTGTGCGAGGAACTGGGCGATGTGTTGCTGCAGGTGTTGTTCCACGCTGAGTTGGCGCAAGAAAATGCGACAGAGAACTTCAACGTGCAAGATGTGGCGCGCGGGCTGTGTGATAAAATGGTACGCCGCCATCCGCATGTTTTCGGGGATGCCACAGCAGAGAATGCTGACGCAGTGCTTGCTCGCTGGGATCAAATTAAGCGCAGAGAACAGCATGGCGAATGCAAGCCCTACTTGCATAATTGCGGGAAGGGTCTCCCAGAACTGATGCGCGCCGCCAAGATTTCGGCCAAGGCGGCTAAGGTAGGCTTTGATTGGGGGAGTAATGAGGCTGTGCTAGCAAAGGTGCACGAAGAATTAGATGAGGTGCGCGATACTTTGTCCTTGGCGGACGAGGATCCCCGCGTAGCTGAGGAATTGGGGGATCTCATGTTATCGGTGGTGAATCTTTGTCGCCGTCGCGGCGTGAATCCCGAGGAGGCCATGCACGCTGCTAATCAGAAGTTTCTGCGACGATTTAACGCTATGGAAGCAGCGCTGGCTTCAGCCGGCATTTCTTTGCAAGAGGCATCGGTTGAGATGCTTGACCGTGCGTGGAATGCTCAGAAGGCTCGGGAGAAAGCTGGGAGCAGGGCTTCTCTCCAATCATGAATTTGATCTCACTAGCTTTGTTCATGTTGACTTTGTCGCTGGTATCCTGCACCTTGCACAGGGAGGAGGAAAAACCTGCAAAAGGGTCTGAAACCACAGTTGAGCAGGTCACCCATAATATGGGCAACCCGCTTCTTGCGAATAAGGGGGACCTGGATGCTGTCAATATCAGCGTTTCCTCGGAAGAGGAACTGCGTCATATTGATAACGGCTCAGAAGAGGAGCTTGTGTGGACAAATCCGGATGATCCGGACGCTGAAATCCCCGGCTTGACCGCTATTTTTGAGAATAAGCGATTGGGTCGAGGATGGCAGGTGGATTTGGGACGGGCAATTCAGTTGGCTCGCAAGCAAGAATTACCGCTTATCGTTTGGTTTCATGACTCGCTAATTTCACCGAGAAGCGGACAGCTCGGCAAAGAATATCTTGAAACCAAGGAATTTGAGGACTGGGCAAGTACACGGGCAGTGTGCGTGCGCTTGGATTCCGGTGCTTCATTGAGCGACAATGGGGCCGAGCGTGCCAAGTACAAATCTGATAATATCAATGCCCTGCAACATCGCTATGGCCTTTTCAAAAAACCAGCCTTCGCGGTGATCACTCCCAACGGAAAAATTACAGCGCGCATTGATGGATTCAATGGCTTTCTTTCCGGTTTTATCCCAGAGTTGAAAGCAGGGGTGGCTCTCGCTCAAAAAAGGTATAATGAGTACAAACAGGAGCTTGTCGATCGTGGTTACAGAGTATGGAAATCTGCCCGTGGTCACGCTTCTGTCTTTGCCAAACTGATGCGTGTGGATGAGCGGCAGCAGGTGGCTTTCTTGCGCGAGAGCGGAGGCCGTATTTCTCGTACTAAGATTTCGCAATTCTGCAAAGAGGATGCCGACTTCCTGCGCTCTCTTTTGCCCCAAAAACAGGAGCCAACAAGTGAGCCGGAGGAACCATGAGCAAATCAGATATGACCAAGGCACGCATCATGCGCGCTGCAATTCAGGAGTTCACGGCACTGAGTTTTCGTGGGGTGGCGCTGCGTGACATTGCTCGCACTGCCGGTGTGACAATGGGCGCAATAGCGTACCATTTTGGTGCAAAGGCAGACCTCTACCGGGATACGTTGGCTTATGTTTCTTTACCATACAACACAGCTTGTCGTGCAGCCCTGCGTAATGCTCTGCCCGCTCGTGATCCTGTGCGCATTGTGGATGCATGGCTGGCGGCCCCGCTTACACATTGGCAAGATTGCTCTGTGGCTACCGGCGAGCAGGTACTCTGCTTCTTGAACAAAATGGGTTATGAATCCCCGGAGCTCACTCGCGGAGTTTATGATTCCCATTATGCCTTTGCAATGGAGGAGTGGACAGAGGCGCTCAAGTCCTTTTTTCCAGGCATGCGACGGGATGACTGGTTGTGGTGTTTCACTTGTTTACGCGGCATGTACTTCAACATATTGGCGCACGACGATTTTACGCTTTGGGGGCTTCCTCACATACGCAATAAACGCGCGGCCATTGCCCGACTTGCATCGGATGCTGTGGCCCTGTTGCGCACCTATATGCCGCGTTGATTTTTAGCCCTTCATCATCAAGATTTTTATTTTTTCAGCTATAAGCAACTTATTTTTCTTTTCATAAGCTGCTCGCAGGTGTAGAATAGCGCGTGCCTGTTTGATGATGGAAATAGGCAGACAGACAACGAGACAATCATGAGTACACAATCCTTCCTGCCGGCGCAGTACGCGCACCCATACGAAATTGACCCCAAATACAGCAAGTCAGTGGCCTATTTCTGCATGGAATATGCCATTGATAATGTGTTTAAGATTTATTCGGGAGGCCTTGGTTATTTGGCTGGTTCCCACATGCGCTCTGCCGGAGCCTTGCACCAGAATTTGGTGGGGGTAGGTATCTTGTGGTCCTACGGCTATTACAGCCAGATCCGTGCTGAGGATGGATCCATGGCCGCACAATACCGCCGCCGTGATTATACATTCTTGGAAGATCACAATATCAAGTTTCTCATTCGTGTGTGTGACTCCCCAGTGTGGGTGAAAGCGCTCTTCCTGCGACCGGAAACTTTTGGCACTGCCCCCATGTTTTTCTTGACAACAGACGTGCCGGAGAATGATGCCATGAGTCGCTCTATTACCCAGCGCCTCTACGATTCTAACCCAATGACGCGTATTTCTCAGTACATTGTGTTGGGGCAGGGAGGTGCTCGACTCTTTGAGGAACTCGGGGTGGAGCCCGAAATTTACCATATGAATGAGGCTCACGCCATTGGCGCTGCTTTCAATATGCTTGCCCACAACGGCGGGAATGTGGAGGATGTGCGAAAGCACTTTGTTTTCACTACGCATACCCCGGAGGAGGCTGGCAACGAAAAGATGGATATCAACTTGATGGCAAACTTCTCTTTCTTTGATGGGCTCTCGCTTGACCAAGTGCGCTCAATGCTCAAGCTTGACCCCGGAGAACAAACTTTCAACTACACGCTTGCTGCTCTGCGTCTTTCGCACATCGCCAACGGTGTCTCAGCCCTACATGGGGAAGTCTCCCGCCAAATGTGGCAGGGATATTCGGATATCTGCCCCATTACCCACGTGACTAACGCCCAGAATAGGGCCTATTGGCAGGACCCTGAACTGGCAGAAGCGTTCCGCGAGGGCGATAAAAAAGCATTTCGCGCCCGCAAGCGCGCCTTGAAGAAGGATCTCTTCCGTGTGGTCGGGGAGCAGACGGGACACCTCTTTGACCAAGATACGCTCACCATCGTGTGGGCGCGCCGGTTTGCTGCCTACAAGCGCCCGGCGCTCATTACGGAGAACCCGGTCATGTTTGAACGCATGCTGCAGCGCACCAACCGTCCGGTTCAAATGATTTGGGCCGGTAAACCCTATCCCACTGATTTCGCGGCGGTTGACATTTTCAATAAATTAAATGAACTGAGTAACAAGTATCCGCGTTGTGCTGTTCTTACTGGTTATGAACTGGAACTTTCCCGCTTGCTCAAGAATGGCTCAGATATTTGGTTGAATAACCCGGTGGTCACGCGTGAAGCCTCTGGCACTTCCGGTATGTCTGCCACCATGAACGGTTCCATCACCATCTCGACCAATGATGGCTGGGTGCGTGAGTTTGCCCGCGATGGTGAAAACTGTTTTATCATCCCCGAGGCTAAAGCTGGATTGCCGGTGGAGGCTCGTGACCGTTCAGACCGCGATAATTTCTATAATCTCCTGGAATCGAAGGTTTTGCCGATGTATTATGATAATCCGGATGCATGGACAAGTCTCGTCTTTACAGCCATGCATGACATCATACCAGCCTTTGAATCCGACCGCATGGCGGATGAGTACTATGTAAAGATGTACAACGCTTGAGCGCATGATGACAAAATCCGTTCTCATCGTTGGCGCCGGTGGAGTGGGCCATGTGGTAGCGCACAAATGCGCACAAATGGCGGATGTGTACCAAGAGATACACTTAGCCTCGCGCACACTGAGCAAGTGCCAGGCCATTGCGGAGGATGTATTGGCGCGTGAGGGGGTGCATATTACAACACACCAGCTGGATGCAGATGATGTACCGGCAACCGTGGCATTGCTGCGCGAACTCAGACCGGGCTTGTTGCTCAATGTGGCATTGCCTTACCAGGATTTACCTCTGATGGATGCGTGCCTTGAGGCTGGCTGCCATTATATGGACACAGCTAACTATGAGCCTCGTGATGTCGCTAAGTTCGAATATAGCTGGCAATGGGCTTATCAAGAGCGTTTTAAGCAGGCTAATCTCTTTGCCCTGCTGGGTTCCGGATTTGACCCGGGAGTGACGAATGTTTATACAGCTTGGGCTCTCAAGCATCACTTTGACTCTATTGAGTATCTGGATATTATTGATGTCAATGGTGGTGACCATGGCCATGCCTTTGCAACTAATTTTAACCCCGAGATTAATATCCGCGAGGTTTCAGCTCCCTGTCGTCACTGGGAGAACGGTCGATTTGTGGAAACTCCGCCCATGAGTTTGCACAAAGCTTTCACCTGCCCTGAAGGTGTTGGAACTTACGAGATTTATCGTATGTACCATGAAGAAATGGAGTCGCTGGTGCGCCATATTCCCACCATTAAACGTGCTCAGTTTTGGATGAGCTTTTCACCGAGCTACATCGATCACTTAACTGTGCTAAAAAATGTGGGAATGACGCGTATTGACCCCGTACTTTACAATGGGGTAAAAATCGTGCCCTTGCAGTTTCTCAAAGCTGTACTGCCGAATCCAGGCGAATTGGGCAAGTCAACCCATGGAAAGACATGCATCGGTTGTATGATTGAGGGCAAGAAAGATGGGAAGAGTAAAAAGGTGTACATATACAACATTTGCGATCACGAATCGTGCTTCCGCGAAGTTGGTTCTCAAGCCATTTCATATACCACAGGCGTGCCTGCTGCTATCGGCGGTCGTCTCATACTTTCAGGCATTTGGTCGGGCGCCGGAGTTTACAACATGGAACAGAACGATCCGGATCCCTTTATGGAGGCTCTCGCTCGCTATGGCCTTCCATGGTCTTGCGTCGAACTTTAATTGGTTGTAAACCGGTTAGAACGACGACACCCCTCTTAGAAGAGGGATGCTGCGGGGTCTTCCGCCGCACTCTGTCGACAACTTCCGTCAGTCCCAGAGAGTAGGCGGGGGCGGTGAGCCGTGACGCGGAGCCAGTGCTGAGAGGGCCACAAACAGGAGAAGCCAGCACGATAACCACGCGCACAGGCTTATCCAAAGCCCGGCACGGAAAGAAAGCCACGCGAGTAGCCAGATGCCAGCAAGACCGGCAATCATCAGAGTGAGGCGCGGCAGAATCGGTAAACGGGGCAGAAGGATGAGTCCAGCTAAGGTAAGCAGAACAAGGCAGGAAAGACCTGTAGGCGTAGCTTGCAGAGGAGTAAGGCGTAGGAAATACGCTTGTTCAGTGCGAGTTCCAGGCAGGTAGGTAGTGCGATTCTGAGCAAGCAGGCAGGAAATGGTGGCAGCGATGAGTTCTCCACGGTTGGTCGAGCCGTTGGCAACAGAGGGACGGAAGAGCACCGCGATAACACTAGATGCATCGTTGTGTGGCTGTGAGGCGTTGGTTGCAGGGCGCAGGGCTGCATAAAGAGGGAGTTGTTCGGCGCGTGCGGCGCCGAGTGGGGTGCGCCCATGTGCATCTAAGGGGAAGATATTCTTACCCAAGCGTAGAGAGTGACCGAAATGCACATGTATATCTGCCGGGCTGAGCCCTAAATGACGCAGGGCGATGCTGAGCGGCAGAGTGGGCAAAATATCATCGTTCCAACGCATTAACAGAGGGAGAGAGAGACCGCGCTGCTCCGCTTCTCGGCAGCCGAGCAGTTCATCCTCCACAAAATCGGGCGCTAGATTTACTGTATCGTTCACTTGGTGGGGCAGGTGGTAAGGACGCGCCATATTCGCGGTGGGCAGACCGACCGAATCACCCGTCAAATTGTCAGGGGGAATAGCGCAGCCTTGCAGCAGGCTCGGCGTGATTTGGGCTTGCACGGCATTATAGGCCTGCAGGCCAACAGAGAGGTTCTGGAGAGATTGCAGCGCGTGCTCGAACATGAGGTGAACCATCTCATTATCTTCGTCGGCCCATGAGAGAGGGGAAGAAAGCGCAACAAGGCGCACACCGTGACGAGTAGCGAGGCAGTGCAGGATTGTGGAGAGTTCTTGGAGCTTGGGAGCAGGCGCTGGGGATTGGTCGAGCTCCGAGTCCCAGACGGTGAAGAGCACGGTGGGATATTCAGGGACGTGGTGAGGGGTTAGCACCTTGAGGTCGCGTGGCTCCTGACCAGGGAACAACAGACGTAGCGGCTTCCCCGGTTGCTCGGCAGCGGCGCTGTAGAGGGCTTCATCCGCATGATAGAATCCAGGGACTGCCAGCCAAGCAACAAGACCCAATACTCCAAGCCAGGATAGAATGGCTACTAAATGACGGAAACGAGACATGTGGCGAGGGGGTAGGCAGGGGATCGCCTGGAGATTGTAGTGCAGAGACGGCGCAGGGAATGTAGAGTGGGCGGGATGAGTCGCAAGTACCAATCCTTGTGTTGGTTCAAACCGATGTTGGCGTAAGCACCCAGAGCCTGCATCAAGCGCTGGAGAGCGCAGGCCAGCAGTATATCTTGTCGCAATCCGTCACTACCGTGCGTAGCAACAAGCGACTCCAGAAGAGTTGAGCGTTCATCTTGAGCCAGTTCCATGTAAGGATCGAAAAGCAAGGAGGCAAGATCATATTCTGGTAGACCGAGACGCATCCCCTGAAAATCAATGCAAAAGGCAGTTCCTGAGCGTAAGATGATGTTTTGGCTTTGATAATCGCGGTGTACTGGTTGGCGCGGCAGCTCTCCAAGCCAACTAGCCAGCTCGTGTGCGGCAGGGAGCCTGGCAAAGGATGTTGCCAGCGAGTGCTGTAAATAGCGTCCTAACAGATGCTCGGCAAAGTACTCATGTTCCCATGTATAAAGTGCGGCATCAAATGGCGGCTGGAGCGGCCAAGTGGGCTGTATGGAATGAAATGTTTGCATGGTGCGCAGAGCGGCGGTATAGGCCTTCAGCCGGGTTGTCCGTGGGGCATATCGCAGGGACAGGAGGCTCCTCTCTCCCAGGTCCTCAACGAGACAGGCCCCGCAGTCGTTGTTGAATACACGGCGAGCGAAGACGCGAGGCACCGGAACTCCGGCTGACAGCAGACCGTCTGCTGCCGGCAAGAATGAGGCATTGTCTGCGCGTTGAGGAGTCCAATAAATACCGATGATTCCGGTGCATTCGGGTACCGAGCAACGCATGATGCAACGTCCGGAGGCTCCTTCTGCGATCATGACCATGTGCCTAGGTTGTACAGGGGCATTGGTATAATCAGCCATGAGTTCTGACAGAACAACACACCCATCTTGGGGAGGGAGAGAGACCATGGCAAGAAAAGAAAACTCAGAGCTTGAAGAAGCTCAGGGAGGCATCCTGTTTCCCGTAGGAGTCTGGCGGGGGAACAGTGGGGTGAGCCGAGGGGGGAGTTGGAGCAGATTCTTCAAAGGGGGGAGGGGTGGAAAAAGGGACGGGTCCCTGACTATAGGACTGTTGCTTAGCGTGAGTTTTTGGTTCTGGAGAAAATTGAGGAAGCTGCTGACCATCAATATGAAAATACGATTGACTTGATGCGCTCTGAATATTGTCAGTGACTGGATGTGAGTTTTTCAACGGCGCGGACAGCGGATGTTCTGGAATATTTGAGACTTCATCTGCTACTAGGCTGGTTGAGCGCCGACGCAGACAAATGTCGATAAGCACAAAGAGTAATGCAGCGACACCCAAAGGCCATGCTTGCAGCAAGAGTTGGTCGACAAGCGCTGGAATATCTGTGTCGGGGCATCTCGAGATGAAAATCCCCATCTTCACACATCCGGCTAAAAAAAAGAACAGAGCAACGACGACAGCTACAATAATGGCCATGCATGCATTATACAAAATCATGTGCAGGTTGGCAAGGAAGAAACGGAGCTCAAATTGCGGTCGATGCTGTATTCCACAGTTTTCAAATCCAGAAGCAAAGAAACGCCCTAGCTTTTCCAACTCTGACCCTGTTGAGATTTGGACCTAGAACCGGAGTTTGTTAAAGGATAACTGTGTATTATATTTCTCACACGGTTACGGTCTCGGGATTATTTTCGCCCAGGAGGGAGGTAAACGGCGGAACCTGCCACTGCACAGAAGCAACGACAACCTGAAGCGACACGAACTTTGTGTCTCGTGGAGGAACGATTCACTGTACGATCAACAGTAGAGTAAGTTCACCCTTCCAATCCTATTTGCCTACGGGCTTACCCTCATCGTGGTTTCTGCATTGCCACAGTGCCCCGAAACAACCGGGAGAACAATCCTGCGAAACATAAGAAGCGCGGCTCCCCACGACACAGAGAGCTAATCCATCTGGCGGCGTGAGTATGGGAACTTGCTCTGGAACCCGAGCTCTTCTGGGAATTCGGAGAAGCCAGACCACGTATTGTACTCCTTAAGCCCACTACGACCGCAACTGCCTTGGTAAGGCGGACGATAGGTGCATTTGTAGGTGGGCGCCCAGAAAGTGACCAACTCATAAAAGCCATACCCCATGCGGGTGAAAGTGCGTGAAAAACCTTCCACAATACCGACAGAATAGCCAGCATAGTCTCCCTCGCGTTCCTGCCAACGCAGCATGGTGACAGGCAGTTCTTCAATGCCCCAAAGGATGTTGCCCACCGCGCGACCGAGCTTGCGAGTCGCCGTGTATTCAGAGGCGGGAGGAGCTTGGATATCGCCGTAAGCGGAACCAAACATCGCCAAAAGCAGGACAGAGAGAAGAATACGCTTCATGGTACCAAGACCATTAGCACATCCCACAGGAACATGCAAGGAAAAAATGCTGTTAATTTCAATTTTTTTCACTCGTGTGAGCGAAAAGTCGGGCCAGGGAGGCAGAGGCGAGTCTCCCGGCCAGCTGTTCAGTACAGGAAGAGATCAGAATATGAAAAAGAGGAGAAGCATTAGCAGCGCCACCACAAACTTGGCCAGAGTGCCCCAAATTGCGCCAAGAAGCGCGCCGGTTCCGGATTTAATGGAAGCCTTTAGGGATTTGCGTGCGAAGGTTAGTTCGCAAAGAAAGGCGCCGAGAAATGGGCCGATGAGCAGCCCGATGGGGAAAAAGAAAATGCCACCGATAGCCATTCCCAGTGCGCTGCACCAGATAGCCGCTGCACCGCATCCGTAACGCTTCGCGCCCACCATAGAAAGAAGCGTGTCGGTAAAGGAGCCCAGTAGAGCGAGTAAACCAAGCGTTCCCCACAGCCACCACGCCGGATAAGGAGCGCCCTGCGCACAAGCGTAGGCGACGCAGCCACCCAACAAGACAGCATGTCCGGGGTAGGGCAGTGCACAGCCGAGGATGCCCAGTAGAAACAGCAGTATTGCAAGAACATAGAGCAAACTGCCGCTCACGGAATCCCACGAAAAAAGGGAGGCCCAGTCAATGGTACACAATAACATAATTCAAGATTGGAAGGAAGCGCGTTTGCGGGCCGTAGCATCGGTGATTCGCTTGCGCAATCGAATAAAGTGGGGCGTAGCCTCCACAAGTTCATCGGGCTCGATATATTCAATAGCTCGTTCCAATGAGAAGATGCGCGGCGGGGTCAGTTGGATGGATTCGTTCTTGTTGGCTGAGCGGTGGTTCGTGAGGTGTTTTTCGCGGGTGGGGTTAACGGGAATATCGACCGGTTTTGGAGTCTCGCCCACAATCATGCCTTCGTACACTTCATCGCCCGGGGAGATAAAGAGTGAGCCGCGTTCCTCCATGGCTTCCAGCGCGTAGGGTCGCGCGATCCCATTTTCCATGGATACGAGTGTGCCGCTGCGGCGAGTTGTGATGTCCCCCGCAAGGGGGGCATATTCCTTGAAGAGATGGGAAAAAATGCCGCGGCCACTGGTAAGATTGACCAGTTCGAATTCAAAGCCGATGAGACCGCGAGTTGGGATGGTGGCGGAGATAAAGGTGCGTCCGGCTCCTTTAGTCTCCATGCTTTCCAGCACGCCGCGACGATTGCCCAGGATGCGCACGGCTCCGTTCACGCAGTCATCCGGAACTTCGATGTAGAGCGTTTCAAAAGGCTCCATCTTTCGCCCGTCAATCTCGCGTGTGATCACTTGGGGGCGCGAGATGAGCAGCTCGTAGTCTTCGCGCCGCATCTGCTCCACCAGAATGGCTACTTGCATGGTGCCGCGAGCAGACACGAGGAAAATGCCAGCTTGATCCGTATCCTCGACCTTGATGGAGATGTTGGTTCTCTGCTCACGCATGAGACGATCGCGGATGACGCGGGAAGTCACATTTTTGCCATCGCGTCCGCCCAGAGGTCCATCGTTGATGCTGAATTCCATCTGTACGGTGGGCGGTTCTATATTGACGAAAGGAAGGGGGGAGTCTGTGGAATTCGCCACAAGCGTTTCGCCGATATCGGCATCTTCAAACCCGGAAAGTCCAATGATGTTGCCCGCCTCGCCTACGGCGGAGTCATTTGTTTGTAACCCGCTATATTCAAAGAGTCGGGTCACCTTGGCCTGCACCTGTGAGCCATCGGGGCGCAGCAGATAAAGCGTGTCGCCTTTTCGTACAGTTCCATAGGAGATGCGACCCACTGCCACACGCCCCACGTAGTCATCCCAATCAATATTTGAGATGAGCATTTTGAAGCTGCGTGATGGGTCGGCCTCTTTGGGTGGGGGAATGCGCTCAATAATGCGGAAAAGCAGGGGAGAGCAATCCACGGGCGGCTCATTTTCCAAGCTGTTCATGAAGTAACCATCCTTGGCGGATCCATATACGAAAGGAGCATCAAACTGTTCCTCGGTGGCATCCAGGTCCATCAGCAGCTCAAGTACCTGGTCATGCACAGCAGCAGGATCGGCGTGCGGACGGTCAATTTTATTGATGACCACGATGGGAAGCAGCCCTTCTTCCAATGCCTTGCGCAGCACAAAGCGCGTCTGCGCCTGGGGACCTTCATAAGCATCTACCACAAGGATGACGCCGTCCACCATTTTCATGACGCGTTCGACCTCGGCGCCAAAATCGGCGTGGCCGGGAGTGTCCACTATGTTGATGGTATAACCGTTCCATCGGATGGAGGTGTTTTTTGCCTTGATGGTGATACCCTTTTCGCGTTCCAGATCCATGGAATCCATGGCGCGTTCTTGAACAGCTTGATTTTCGCGGTAGGTGCCACCGGCTTTCAAAAGCTGGTCTACCAGAGTTGTTTTTCCGTGGTCTACATGAGCAATAATTGCCAAGTTCCGAAACTTGGCCGCCCCAGCCTGCTTCAAATCATCCGCCATAAACGCGCTCATTCTACACCCGCACGCGCCGTCTGAAAAGAGGAATGACACGTTTGGAAGCGTTTTTTCGTGATGCGCATTGCCTCCGCATTGCCTCAAAAATAAAGTCACCAAAGGGTCGCGCCGAACGGAAAATGAGCAAATACTCAAGAAGGTGTTGCTTTCTGCGGATGGTCATTCGACTGTTGAGCGGCATGAAAACGCTGAGGCGCTACGTGAAAGCGAAAGGCTGACTCCTCCTCACTCCTTCGCGCCGTGCTCCTGGAGGAGTTTGATGATGTCGTCGTCCTTCTTCTCCTGAGCGATTTGCAAGGCAGTCTTACCCGCTTTATTCTTGATGTTCGGATCCGCCCCGGCGTCCAGAAGGGCTTGAACGCCATAACTGTCCTTTGTCACGGCCATCATGAGGGCGGTGTTGCCCTCGTTGTCCTGTGCATTGATGCGGACGCCTCGTTGCATGAGGAGACGGACTGCTTTAGTATCTCGACCATTGTAAAATTGGCAAGGAAAGAGAGGCGTTCTTCCCTTAGCATCGCACACGCGTGCATCGGCGCCGGCACGAAGGAGCTGGGCAATCGTTTCCACATCCCATGCGTAGAAAAGCGGGGTTTGACCGTCCTGGTTGATCGGCTTGTTCACGGTCAACTCCTGCTTCAATAAAGGCGGGCAGCGCGTCGGCAATCCTGCCCTTTTTTGCAGACGAAACGTAGTTGGCGAGAAGGGAGTTACCGTTTTCATCGACTTCATTCGGATTCTCTCCTGTTTTGAAAAATGCGCGAAAAAAATCAGCTCTGGACATGACCCAGATCTCACCGCTGTGGTCTTTTTTTGCCCACGCCATCAGATCCGGTTTGTAACCGTGTTGCTTGAGGATTTGGATAATCTTAATGTAGTCCTCGCAGGACCTGGCGGGATACTCGAAATGACCCACCCATTTGAAATCGCCCATGAGACGATCCGTCATGTCCTTAGGGATGCGGGCGCCGAGTTCGAGCAAGAATTTTGTCGCTTCAGGGCTTACAACCCAGAGTTCTCCGGGGGCGATTCCCCTTTCCTTGAGCAGCTTGACGACTTCCACCGCTCCTTGCTCCATGGCGAGACTCATCGCGGAGGTTTCTCCGCATTTCACGGTCGGGTCCACTCCGGCATCCAGCAGACGCTGGGCAATCTTGGGCCCCCAAATGCCGTTGGTCATGAGGGTGGTCCATCCGGTGGGCGGCCACTTCCGTTTACTTTTTGCCAGCGGGTCAGCGCCGGCATCGAGCAGCATGAGAGCCAGCTTCTCCCGTCCGGCAGGGGATATTTCCGGCCTCACTTCTCCTTGAGCGAGGATATTCTTGGGCACGTCTGCCCCCGCCCTGAGCAGGCGTTCTACCACAGATAAGAAATCAGCCTCTCCGTTTTCAGGAGCGTCGTGAGAGCCAAACAAAGCGCAGGAAATAACATCTATCCCGGATGAACACTTGGCATTGACATCGGCTCCTTTTTCGATGAGAAGGCGTGCCGCAGAGGTTTTCCCCCAGGCAAGAGCACACTGCAGAGCGGTTCGGCCGTCGTCGCTTGTTCCCGGGGCCAGCATCCGAGAGTCCACTTTTGCCCCTTTGTTCAGCAGCTGTTTTACTGCTTTTTCTCCGTGTCTTATTGCTGCGATGAGCGGAGGAACGCCACTGTATGTGCCACGTCGCGTTTTTTGACCACTTCCTACGGCATTGACATCTACCCCAGCTTCAATGAGAGCATCGACCATTTCAGGATCGTATTCGTTATCCTCCAAATCACGGCTAAGCAAATTCTTATGTTCGCTAAGTATGGGAAGGGGCGCTCCTGCGGCCGCCAGCGCTCGGATTCCTGCTGCGCTGCGGCGCCTTCCATAAAGCAAGATTTGAATGAAACTCTCTGTTGAATTTTTGTAAACGTAATCCCATGAGACCTTTGGGTCAAGTCCTGCATCAATGAGTACCTGAAGCGTCTCCGGCGCGCCCAGATAGGCAATGATTTTGCTCGCCAAACCACGATTTGTCGCAAAGTCAGGGTGCTCTTCTACTATTTTATGCAAGGTTTGAGCATCGTCCAGTAGCATGGCAACCTTTGCTTGCGACAACGCGTCACCCTTGCCCATTTTGATTCCCAGCGCCAGCAGAAGCCGCAACACTTCGGGCTTTTGCCAATCCATTTCCTCTCCTGCCTTGTTGAGTTCATACCCATGTCGTGAGAACAAGGTTGCATATAATGGATCCGATGAAGGGTATCCGAAATGATGAAGATTCTCTTCTTTGCAGCCGAGTCTGAGAAGTTGTGTAGCCAGTTTGAGTTCTTCTCCCTTGTCCCTGTCTACATTTTCTGTTCCGTAAGTATTTTCCTTTGTGAATCCGGCATCTTGCAGCTCCTTCTTTTCTTTGTCTGAGAGCGAACGTCTGTCCACGCTGCATGCTTCCAGGAAAGCCTGCAGGCTTTTGTCCTTTGTTAACTCCGCCGCTTTTTCTCCCTTTAAGCTCTTGATGGTGGCATTCGCTCCTTTGGCTATGAGCCAGCAGACGGCGAGGCGGTTATTCGCCGCCGCGGCGTGCATGAGGGCGGTCTGTCCGCGCTTGTCTGCGGCATTGACGTTCCCTCCCTTTTCGATGGCTTTCAGTTTCTTGAGCAGGGCATTGGCAAGTTTTTCTTCCTTGCTGAGCTTGGCGCCTTTCGCGCGCTTCCCCGTGCCTGCCGGGAAGAGGAGTTCCACTCCCTGCTGCGGTGCCTCCTGCTTTGTCGCCTTTTCTTTCGCTCCCGTCGCCCCGGCGAGTATCAGTATGCTTGTCAGGGTAAGAATTATAAAACGCTTACAATAAGCTAATAACAAAAACGGGGGGGGGTAACGACGATGTGAGGCATAACGAATGTTTTTATGGGAAGTGATGCCAATCTACCATACTTCACCAAGCGAGGCAAGAGAAATATCAGGTAATTAAACAAAATCTTCCAATCTTCACTCCTTCGCGCCGTACTCTTGGAGGAGTTCGATGATGTCCCCTCGTCAGAACAGGGGTGGTATTGAGTGCCATACGTGTCGAGCAGAGAATTGCTTCCTACCTTATATGGCGAGTCTTCAAAACGACATGGAAGAGCTGAGGGAAGCTTTTTCCACGGCGAATAATTGATCGGTTGTTTTGCACTCGCTCCTGAGAACAGTCGGCCAACGGTGTAGAATCATTCTTCTCCGAGTATGGCTTGAACCAGTTTCCACACATTGGAGCAGGGGCAGGAAGAGTCGTAAGTGCACTGAGGGGAGCGAGATGCAACCCTTATAGCATGTCGGATACTCTGCAGAGTGATTCTGCTCCTGTTGCGGTCAAGATATTTCCTGCGATCGTAGCCGGGGAGGTATTGAGCAACATACGTGTCATGCAGAGAATGACTCCTACTTGGCGAATCTTCAAAATGGCATAACAGCCAATATTCAAACCGAGGTACACTGATGGCTATATGGTGTTTTTGAGCCTGACTTTCCCATTCCTTTAATCTTGAAAATTGATGAGGAAAGTGAGAGCCTAAATCTTGGTCTGCAACAATCCATATCTCATCTTTTTCATGCATGTTTTGCGAAGCAACCGATCTCGCCTTATCCAGGATGGACGGTATCGAAGATTTGTCCGCAGATCTGCAGGAAATCGCAATCCATGCGTCACGAGGTATGTAGCCGCTCACAATCTCGAAATAGGCAGGTTCCGTCGTTTTCCCCTCAGTGACGATATAGTACACCTTCTTGTACGAATGTCGTTTGCTGCTTCTGATTTTGGAAGTTACCATGAGTCGAACTATGGTGACATGAGATGTGGTAATCCACCCATGTGTCCGGTTAAATAGCTCCGTCTGATATCTTTGTCCTTGCGAATCTCTATAAAATCCTCAAAAGATATCAATTGGCTGGACTTAGAGTGATTTCGCTCGACAGCCCACATTTCATCCCTACGGAGCAGAGTTTGGTCCATAAGCATGACGTCATGCGTGGTAAAGATGAGTTGCTGACGGTAATGTGTTTCGTTTCTGGCAATTTTTAGTTGTTGTTCGAGCAGATAGCGTGACAAATTGGTATGAAGGCTGCGGTCGAGCTCATCCACGACATAAACTCGCGGACGGACTTCATAATCTATTAACGTGGGCAACAGGTGCAATAAGCGGCGCGTTCCATCAGACTCATCAGTAAACAGAAAGGGGACGTCTTTGCCATTTTCATCACGGTGCACGGATAAGCAACGATAGGCACGGATGCCATCGTCTGCTTTGATCAGTACTAACGTGGAATCTTCGGTATTGAAGATGACCTTGGCCTCGCTTTGTTTGAATTTTTCAAGCACATCCTGACTGATGTTTAATTGCGCTAGATTCACTTCCGTCAGCTTTAACTCATCCACTCCGGTATCGGCGTTGCTTAACGCATCGCTGTACAATCGCAGCTGCCTGATCAAATCGACTCCCAAGGCTATGCGTCGGCTGTCTGCTGAAATAATGCACAGTGAGTTTTGGAACCAGTCATAGATAGGGGTCAGGATGGATTCGATGCCCTCGATGCGGTATGTTTGCACGGAATGAAGGAAGATGGAACCGGGGGCAAGAGACTCCCCCAACAGTTCCAATTTCTTTCTGCTCTCCTGAGAAATATCAATGTTCTCACCCATGGAGAATGAATCACCGGTACGGTGAAAGATATGGACTTCTCTCTTGTCCTTAACACAAATCAGAGACTCCTCTTCTATCTCTTTATTATTGACAGACAGCGAATATTCCCACACGCGTTCATCTGCCAGTGCGCAAACTACGAATACAGACGGGGCGTTGATGGATTCAGAATCCAACTTGAAGACGTCGGTTTCAATCTTGCCACTCAACACCATCTGCTGAAAGTGGTAAAGAGCTTTCACAAAATTGCTTTTCCCAGAGGCGTTTCCTCCAAAAATGGCACTGATCGGAAGAAAATGCATGCTGCGGAATCCGGGAGCTTTCTGCAATGTCGCACGATCATACATCCCTTTCCCAGCAATCATTGAAAACTCGGCTTTGTCACGGAAAGATCTGTAATTGGAGAACGTGAAGTTAATGAGCATCGCTTTCCCTGTCTGTTTCGCCAGTTTACCACAGTGTTTGTTTCTGTCAATACAGAAGTTGTGATTTTTTTTGCAAGTAATGAATCATTTGATACGCCGCATTGCCTCAAAAATAAAGTCACCGAAGGGTCGCCAAAAACGGGAAAAGAGAATTTCCTGAATGCTTGATGCCTCAAAAATAAAGGGTTAATATCAAACATATGATACTTAAGATGAGCAAACAAGCAAGAATAGAGTTACTTTCTGTGTGGAGAGAAAAATATACCTCGGTAACCTCTCGATATGGGAAAGCAAGGATTATC
>CANQBZ010000026.1 GCA_947589295.1 uncultured Akkermansia sp. | reverse complement strand
CCGCGCGTCCGGTCAAACACACTAAACTCCTCATCACTCCCATGCCACACCACCAGCGGCTCCCCATTCTCATCCACAATCTTACTGCAATTCCTCTCATTCTCCTTGACATCCTCAAAAATATTTCGTATAAGCCCCTTGAGGGCTCCTTGGTGTCCGGTAACCACCCCGGTCTTGAATTCATCAAGGAGTCCTTTCTTCATTTGCACCTCGTGCAGGTAGTATCTGGACTTATCCTTGCCGCGCATCACCACCGCCTCGCACACATAATCCTCACCGCCCAGCTTCACCGGCGCCGCAAAAACATAACTATCACTCCCGCGCCCCTTCCAATTCTCCCCATAATTGAGCAGCACACCCAGCTCAATCACCTCCGGCACCGCCGCAAACGCCGCGCACTTCTCCCTGCCCAGCCCGTGCGCTATCGACGCATCAATCCCATTCCTCTCAAGATACACCTCACCCACCACATCCCGGTAAACCTTACTCACACCGCGCTCCATCCAGTAAGCCTCCACCCTCTCCGGCAAATCCCTCTTGCCCGTCTGCGGAAACTCCTCGCCCGTCAACTCCGCCACAGCCCCCATCGTCCCAAGCTTCTGCATCGCCGCGCGAAACACCGCCACCTTCTCCCAATCCCCAAACCACCGCTTAAACGCACGCGTCCGCACCACACACCACAGCCTCTCATCCAGTTTACTCCTCTCCCCATTCGGCGCCAGCCCCAGCGTCCCGTCCTCCTGCGCCCGCTGCCGTATCTCCTCCAACTCCGCACGAAAATCCTCCCTCACACTCGCGCTCACATCACTCCCCACTTGTTCGGCATTCCCGAACAACTCCCCTTGCCCCTCCGGCACATACTCCCCCGCGCTCTCCTGCCGCCCGGCTTGCGCGCGCTCCCGCTCATACGCCTCAAGCACCCTGCCAACAGGGTCCGGCACCGTCTCCCCGTCCCACATCTGCACGCTTGCAATCAAATCCGGATAACTCCCAATATACTCCCAGCGCGTCAACTCCCCCGTCAGCGCCGCCAACTTCCCCTCACTATCCTCACCCGTCTGCGTCACCAGCCCCAGCCTCTCCGCCTGCGCCCGCTTCTCCTTGCTCAGCCTGCGCCCTTGCTTCATCAGCCCGATACTCTCCTTAAGCGCCTGCATATTCAGCTCAATACAGCGCGCCATCTTCTCCAAATCCGCCTGAAAGTCCGCCCCCAAATCCAGCAACCCCTGCCGCATCGTCACCCGCTCCTTATTCGCCAAAAGCTGCGTCATCGCCCCGATGTACTCCCAACTCTTCCCATCCCTCAGCAACCCCGCCGCCCGGCTCTGAATCTCCTCCACCCGCGCCTCATCCCGCAAATTCTGCGTCAACTGGCAAATAACCTCCGCATCCTTCGCGCTCACCTTATCATCCATAAACAAGTCAAACAAATTCTGCCGCGCCTGCCGCCCAATAAAAATACCCCTCTTACTCTTCGTCGCATTGCGCAAAAGCCCCTTCCGGTACAGCTCCCCATCCCCCTGCGGCATCGTCCGAATATACACCGCCGCCGTCTTCTCATCCGCCTCTGGGTTCGCCTTCTCCACATTCCTCATTGTTCAATCAGTCGAAATTGTACGAGTTAATCCATGATCTTTCCTTTCTGATATGAGAATGAAGCACACCACATTACACCCTCAATACAAAAGCATCTCTATTCTTGTCTCTTTACTCGTCTTGAGGGACATGTATTTGATGTTACCCCTTTATTCTGAAACATCAAACTTTCAGAAAATAAAAGTCTTGCCATGCAGCTGGCTTTTTGGTAGAATAGCCCCGCTTTCCCTCCGTTGGGGGGAGAAATAAGCGAAGTTAGCTCAGTGGTAGAGCACATCCTTCACACGGATGGGGTCATAAGTTCGAATCTTATACTTCGTATCAAAAAACGAGTATTTTAGCGTCTGATAGAAGTTGTAAGTGATTGACAGACGCATTTTTTGTCTTGGCAAGGGATTGAGGGGTGTGGTATAGGTGGGTCACATAAAAAAAAAGTCCCACAGCCCTAGTGAAATCTAAACTTAACACGATTATGAACAGGTTTGATAGACACGAAAATTCGCCCGTTTGGGGTCACATTGGGGGGCATATGGGGAATGCCCCGGTATTCTGCGGTAAAATCTAAACTTATAACGATCAAATTTCATAGTCTGACTGAGTTTGATTAGGGTGATTGAGGATTTTTGTGAGATACTGGGTATTTTGTCGACTTTGTGGAATTGTTTCGTGGTGCCATTCCACAAAATTATACGAAGAGCGTATTTTTCTTGGGACACGGGTGACGAAGAGCGGTTGATTGCGATCCACATTTTCCCCGCCGAATGCGAATTAGGCTTGAAAGTGTAGACCGGGGCGAGTAAGATGAAAGGGAGGTGCGGGAAACGCGCCTAGCACTCTACCATACTGCTATGAAGACATTTATCACAAATGCGCACATTGTTTCTCCAGGAGTTGATATTGAAGATGGGAGTGTCTTGATTGAAGACGGCAAAGTAATAGCTGTGCTTCAACCAGGCGAAACCGTTAAGGCAGACGCCGTACACGATGTCGGCGGACACATGCTCATGCCGGGGTTCATCGACATTCATTCTCACGGCGCGGGCGGCTGCGACACATGCGATTGCAGCGTGGAAAGCATTCGCACCATCGCGGACTGCAAGATGAAGGAAGGCGTGACTACTTGGCTGCCCACCACGCTTACCTTGGGTACCAACACATTGGCGGATGTATGCCGCTGCGTGAAAGAATATGCGGATTCGCCGAACGGCTCCAAAACTCCCGGAATACACTTGGAAGGGCCGTACATCAACCCCAAGCAATGCGGCGCTCAGAATCCTGCATTTGTGCGTCCGGCGGACATGGATGAGCTGATGATGCTGCACTCTATTTACCCAGTGCTCAACATTACGCTGGCACCGGAGATGCCGGGGGCAATCGACTTCATCGCGCGGGCAACTGCTGCGGGCATCACCTGCTCTGCCGGGCACTCTGCCGCTTCTCATTCCGACTTCATGAAGGCGAAAGCTGCCGGGCTGCGTCGGCTCACGCATTTCTGCAACCAGATGAGTCCCCAACACCACCGCGAGATCGGTCTGGTGGGCTCCGGCATGCTCGACCGCGACATCCGCATCGAGATTATCTGCGACACCATCCACCTGTGCGCGGATATGCTCCACCTCACTTTTGCCAACAAGCCGATTGACCAGATGATAATGATCACGGATTCACTGGCCTGTTCATGGATGCCGGATGGACCGGGACAGCTGGGCGGCTTACCCATCATCGTGAAGAATGGCGTGGCGCGACTGGAGAGCGGGAACCTGGCCGGTTCTACTCTACGCTACGCCAAAGGTCTCTACAATGTGTGGAAGATCACCGGTCAGCCACTCAGCGAGTTGGTGAAGGCGACTTCGCTCAACCAGGCTGAAAGTCTCGGCCTGCGCGGTCTCGGCAAGATCAGCCCGGGTTATACAGCAGACATGGTGCTGCTGGATGACGAGTTTAACGTCCTCAAAACATACATTGACGGCGAATTACGCTACGAGGCCTGATTGGAAAGCAATGGGGTCATGCTCATTTCTCCACTAGCACGCAAGCTCTGCGCTGCGCAGGGAAAGGATCCGACCAAGCTGTGCGGTAGTGGTCCGCGCGGGCGCATCATGGCGGCGGATGTCCGGCGAGGATCGGTAAAAGGCGCCGCCAAGTCGATGCCGACCGGCAACCAAGGTACACAGCTGGCAGATTTTACCACGCCACCGACGCGTGAACCAAAGGACGGCTATTACGTGTACGATGCCGAAGTGGATATGAGTGCATTGGCCGACATCAGCTTCCCCATTGCCGTGCAGTGTGAGAAACTTCTGGAGAAGCGTTACTCGGTCTTCGACTACGTTGTGCGCGCCATGGTGAGAGCTTGCATGAGCACGGAAGAATGGACGGAGGAAAAGGTAAATGTTCTGCTATTTGAGCAGCAGGGCGAACAGACGACAGCCTTGCCGGACGCCGCGGATATGAGCATATACCGCATTGCTCGTGAGGGCGATCAAAACCAACCGGCACCACAAAACTTCCGCCCTCATATCGTCATCTGCGATGCCCACACAACCCGAGCCCAGGTAGCAAAAAAATTAAGCGACGACACACATCCCTCCTTTGCCCTGGTGCTTCGCGGGCACACGCCGAAGGTAGGCATCCGCGCCGGACGCACCGAGCCGCAACATCACACCCTGCCCTACACGTTCTACGCAGCGGAGACGTGCGTGAGCCTGGCGGCGGCCAACCGCATCGCAGCTGAATTGCAAGTACTTCTCTTCAACCCGGTTCGGTTGTTGCTGCATTGATATGAGTTCGCTCCCACCGGAAGCTCCCATGCAGGGAGCTGCGAATTCCAAGCCGCATCGAGGGCGGACACGTCGCTGGTTTTTGCGTTCTCTGCTGGGTTTAGGAGCGCTGACAGCTGTCGGGAAAGGAGTAGACCTCCTGTTGCCGCGCACGCTTTGCCGTCCGGGCGAATGGCACGGCCCGCGCACAGACCATTTTGACGGCAAGTTTTTTCACAATGTGTCAGAACCCGCACCTGCTGCCGACTATGGTTCCGCCCCGATTTTGCGTTGGTTGAAAGATCGTCTGCGTCGTGGCGCGTATCCGGAAGTTGACCACAACATGCACGCCCCGCATCTCGCGCAACGCGTGTCCGATCAGGATTGGGAAATCACCATGGTCAATCATTCCACGATGTTACTGCGCTTGGCTGATTACAACATCCTCACCGATCCCGTGTGGAGCGATTACACCAGCCCCATCCAAGGCATTGGCCCGCGCCGCACACGCCCACCCGGCATTGCGTGGGAACAGTTGCCGCCCATCGACATTTGCCTGCTCTCGCACGACCACTACGACCACTTCGATGTGGATACGCTGTGCATGCTGGAGCAACGCGACCACCCGCTTTTCATCCTGCCGCTCGGTCTGCGCAGTCTTCTGGAGTACCATGTGGGCAAAGGCGTTCGCGTCGTGGAAAAGGACTGGTGGGAAAGCGTGCAGCTACCGCGTCTCACCGTGCACCTCACTCCCGCGCGCCACTGGAGTAAACGTTACCGCACCACGGATACCGCTAATCGTTCGCTATGGTGCGGCTTCTACCTTATCGCTCACAATGGCCCGCGTCTCTATTTTGCCGGCGACACCGCCCGTACACGCTGGTTCGCCCGCATTCGCGAACGCTTGGGCGCGCCGGATGTAGCTATGCTTCCCATCGGCGCCTACAAACCAAACTGGATTCGATCCCACCACACGAGTCCGGCAGACGCCATAGAAGCGTTTTTGACCCTACAAGCCATGCAGGGCATCGCGTGCCATTTCGGCACGTGGCAACTTGCCAATGAGGGCTATTCAGAAACGCTGGCAGATTTAGCTGCGGCGCTTCAACAACATGGTCTTCCACCAGAGCGTTTTATTGCGCCGGACAATGGTCAAACTCTGCGCAATCCCGCTCGAGTCGCAGACACTCACGCGTAGCCAAACCACAAGGCTGAGCCCCGGAGGCAATCAATTCTTCATACCACCGGATACCCTCCACTGCCGGGCAGAAAAATTCATAGGCCTTTTCCTCCTCCCGCTCCTGGTGCAGTCCTAGTCGTCCCAGCATGAGTTGCTGTCCCTGCAAATAAAACTGTGTAAAACGCATCTTTAGCGGCAATTCTGTTTCTCGATGCAGCACACGCTGCAATACTTCCTCGCTCTGTGGACCAATGAGCGCCATACCGCAGCGCTCACTTGTCTCATTGCGCACCTCAATGGCTCCATTCAGTCGCTGAGTCTGCAAATATTCGAAGATAGTATGCTCACTGCCTGGCGGCGCTATCATGAAAAAGCTGCCCGCACTCTCACGCAGAAGGGTAACGCTCGCTGTACTACAGCCATCCGTTTCATTCCATAGCTCCGCCGACACACAAGTACCATCGCGAACATCTGCCAACGGCCGGTGCAGGACATGCTCCAACCAGCCCACGGTACCATTTCCACGCAAATGAAACTTCGTCAAGTATGAGATATCAAACACGGCGCAGGCGCTGCGCGCTGCCTTGTGTTCCTCCAGCAAACTGCGAAACGCATGCGGAATTGCCCAGCCATCCACTTCCTTCATCTGCGCTCCATGAGCCACATGGTGATGATGCAATGGAGATGTTCTCATGCTTCCATCCTGCCCTCTATCACTCCGTTAGGCAAGCAGAGAAATTAACGTATGTTCTCATCGTCATCTTTTCCCCCGTATGCAACAATTTTATGAGCTCGACATTTTTATGCAGAAACTCAGAGATGTCCCCTGAAACGAAGCGTGTGATGCTTCTACTCACTACATTGCCACGTAGCGAGTGCGGGGGCTTGGCTTCTGCGATGCCCCATCTCCACCTGCAGCTCATGCAGTTGCTAGGGCCCCTGATTTTGGGGATGAAGAGGGAGGGTGTCCCGCTTAGTGCGCAGGTTGTTGAGTTGCTAGGGCCCCTGATTTTGGGGATGAAGAGGGATGTGCCAAGACTGAGAGTCAACTTAACCTTGGTGTACGTCTGAGCTACAGCTGCCAATTCTGGTGGTTAAACAGTAAATAATGGTTGTACCGCAGGCGGGGTTCAAGGAGTCCCGCCCGTTTTTTTAAGAGACAACGGGGGACAAGCAGCTTTCCTTGCGTCTTCATACCTTCGCAAATACTTTGCCCCGTCAAACAATGGACTCGTGCATGGCGCGTCTCTCCATCCTCCTGATAGGTAATATGAAATAGGATTTTGACCTCTGGGGAATAAATCTCCGTATCGAGAACAGAAATACGCTTCATCAAAGTATTCTGACCGTGCAATGTATTCGTATCCCGGACGTATAATGCTGTGGTATCGTTGATCAGTGATGAGGTGCATCCTGCGTAGCTTTTTAAAGAACGAGTACTTAAGAATGGAACGGTTCATGAGTGATAGATAATCCTGTTTTTGTATTCACATAAGTTGTTTTTTTGATACAAACGATTTTGAGCCCAGAGAAACCAGCCCTCGGCAAGATAAATTATGATCTGGCTCTCAATGGGGGCATATGGTAAAGGAAGTGAATAATGCGCTCCTTGAAACGACAAAATATTCCGAGCTGTTTAGCATGAATAATGTTCTGCACGTACACCTCAAGGCGATGCATTTTTTGTGGAACACAAGGCACACGATGAAGAGTACAAAGTTCCCTGTAGATGTACTTTCTCAACTTTCGACAGTTCTGTACGGGCTGCTGCATCTCTTGTGCCATTTGGTAGAGATTGACTGCCACCCGGTACAGGAAGTATGGCAAGGTAACGCCTGGCAGATATTTTATGTTGAGGTCGAAATATTGGTACTTTCCTTCATCATCAATGATCACATTGCGAGGGACGGCATCCCATGCTTCCGGCAACAGTCGTCCATTGCATCGACTCATGAACCGGCCAACGACATCTTGGGTATATGGGAAAAGCGTAAGGCACAGTTCGTGAAGGTCACCACGATTCATCGCACGCGCTAGTACATCCCTCAGATATTGTCCATGCAAAATATAACTGAATTTCTGATCATAAATTTGGATGCGAAGTTTCCGATGAAAGCGACTCAGTTTCTCCACCCCGACGCGATTGCCTAAAAGCCGGAAATAAGTTGTCTCAAAGGTAGATTCTTTTATGGCCACAATGCGCTCGTTGACCAGTTTGTAGAGAAGCTGAGCATGCTTCATTGTTGCCGGATCTACCGGCTGGACACTTTGTTGCCCTTCCCCGTGGTTGCCAGCCAGCGCCTGATAAAGAGCAGCGTCTTTTTCTTTCAGCAGGGAACTCAAAAAAATCTTTCTCCCTTGTCTCTTCACCCTTACCTCAATGAAAGAGTACGGCAACGTCATATCCGGACACAGGACAGGTTCCGGTTGCTTTGCTTTGTATCGTACCTGACGTAGAAGCCGCAAAGGAGAGGGGAAGATCATCAAATGCATCCCATACATTTTCCATCCCCGAGCCAACAGACTCAAGCACACAGCCCGTTCCATACAATGGGCCATACTGAATATCGATCTCGCCGACTCTTTAAAGTGCGCGGGGCTGACACATTTCTTCAGTTCGCTTAACGCCTCAGCCCGGACGGCAAACATCGTGCCTGCAACATAACGGTAATCCACAGGAGATGAAAAACCGCATTCGTTCATGGCACGTAGTACCTGTTCTCTCTGATAGACTCCGTCAACCTTGGTAATGCATCGCGCGGTCGCTACCATGCCGATGCGAGTGTTGCGACAGCTAAGCAATGCGATTGTTTTATGCACGGTTCGTGGTCCCAGAATTCCATCCAGCAAAAATCTCCTCCACTCACTTCCCTCCATATAGGATCCATAGTACACACGGGGTATAACATCTCGTTTTGTATGGATTTTAAAGATAATATCGTAATCGTCTAACTCTATCCTATGAAGCACTTCCACAAAAGCGCCCACATCAAACCCTTTGTTGGGTACGCATATGAATCGAACTGACGGACATAGTTCCAAAATCTCTCTCCGGAGTTCCTCCGGGAAATCTCGAGTATATGTAACGAAAAGTGTGAAATTGTACGCCTTGAGATTCTGAAGATAGGGCTTGATTTCTCTCCACAGCCCCAAGTAATAGAGATGCAGATGCACCGCAATACGTATTCCCTTATGTGCCGTTATCTGCCTGTGGTACGCCAAACGATAGAGTGGACGAAGTATCCTAAAGTTTCTCTTGATGCAGCTTTTTTCCTGAAACTCCAACGCCTGTACCATCCTTCCCTCCTCATGTCCGTGTCGCAGGTAGTGAATAAGAGGACACATTCCGGCCTCTGCCACATCTCGATTGTTGTTTAGGTAAAAGACTGGATCAAATTGTGCAGACGGAGCGTATCCTTTTTTCCATCCCTTGTGCAAATAATGGAGAATGGGATGTTTTCCTCGTAATGAGTGACTCATATACCGCTGCCTGTACCACTTGACATCAAACCATCCTGATTTTTTTACGAGGGCAAAATCATCCCGCAGTCTGGATCGCTTTTTCTGATTTTTCATGGGGTAATACTCGTATTTCGAAGTAAAAAAGGGTCACGAGATATAGCCCTTTCTATGGGCTTCCAACATATTCATTCGCAGATGCACTACCGGCAATTTGCATATTTTGATGAGAAGATACCCCCGATGCGTTATTTTCTTTCTGAAAATAAAACGTTTTAGAACTGAGAATCTCCATGTTAATTCATACGATACTTTCCGATCATATCCCTCTATCTTGTATCCTTGGCAATCTACAAAAACTCCAAAGACTCTCTCCATAGCATGCGCCAATGTTCCGTCTTTTACTTGCCCATTTGACACCTCAAAATCTGATGTTTCGTAGTGTTCAGCAATGGGTTGCAGGAGATCTGTCCTTGCAATAAACATCGTTCCCGGCACAAAGAGAATCCGTTGATAATCCGGGCATCCAAGTCTCTTCATGATGCACCTTACCTTTGCTTCCACCTCCGTACTATTTACCACATCCGAACTTATCAAATAATGTGAACCGACCATCCCTAAAGCCGACATGTTCTTAAACCTCTCCATGTTCCGCATAAATACCTGTTCGCTTCCTAACACTCCCTCAAATAAAAGTCGGACCCACCAATGTCGGCTTACCATTCTCTGGTTGATGCACGTGAACCCTTCCCCGCGGGGGTCTTTCGTATGCAACTTCATCACCAGATCATATCTCTTCAATTTTATCCTCCTTAAAAAATCAAGAAATGGCGCAATGTCATATCCGCGATTCTCCTCTAAAATCCAAACGCAGGCACCCTCACGAAATTTGCACACTTCCGTCGCTATGCTCTCCTCTTCTCTTGGTATTGTCACGTATAAGTCATACGGATAGTCTCCCATATGTTGTAAGTACGATCGTATCTTCTTCCACATCCAACCCCGATACAAATGGACATGAACTGCAAGTGTTGGATACGTTGCATATCTCTTCAATGTCCCTGTATATCCCTCTCTCATGATCATTGTGCCTTTACCTTTCACTCCCCAGTCATTCACATCGTATGGCGGGAGTCCTCTCATATCTCTTCTCCACCTCGTATTGGGATTCCCCGTCTGGAATAAGCTCTGTACTCCCTGAGTCCTCCCGCCTGTGCAATGAATCCCATAAGATACTTCGTCTTTACTCTTGCGCGGCAGAGTGTATATCTCTTTTTGAAAGAGATGAACCTGTTAAACGATCTTAAGCGTCTCATTATTATTCAAATATAACAAATTAAAATAACAGGAATAACTCTGTTACCCATCATCAGAAGGGAGTATCCCAAATCACTTAAATTTTTATCTTTCTGATGAATATAGCCTTTTTAGGGTTGACATCTCTTTCAAAAAGAGATAAGCATACGCAACTCGTTCATTACCTGACGTAAGAGATAAAAATAGCGAACAAGAAAAGGCATGACGCAGCTAGGTTGACCGACCCTGGTTATTCACTGAGAACTCAAATTCCCCGACATGATTCGATGTTTTTTTGCCTCAATTACTGAGCTGTCCGTAGGGCTCTCCACGGGAGAAGTTTTGCACAAAGGGTATGGGAGTGCGTGGTGTGCCTCGGTCGGGTAGAAAATTGGGGAGGCGCGCAATGTTTTCAGACGCGTGCAAAAATGTCATAGCAATTGTGAGTCATATCGCATTTGCCCTGTAAGAGACAGACGTATACTTGACTTCGAGTGAGTCGAAGTTGTAAGATGAAAATTGCCAACCCGCAAACGACATGATGAAAAAAATACTCGCGATAATAGCAGGAGCCGCCGCCCTAGGCTGCGGAGAAACGCAGGCAGAATCCACAACGCCTCCCCCAAGCGGCAAGGCTCTGGTAGTTTATTTCTCTGCCACAGGAACAACCGAAGGAGCGGCGAAAAAACTTGCAGAAGCCACCGGAGGCGCCCTGCATGCCATCACCCCCAAAGTGCCCTACAGCGCAGCGGATTTGGACTGGAGAGATCACCAATCGCGGTGCTACGTAGAGATGCATGATCCCGCCTCGCGACCGGAGATCAGCGGAACCGTGGCTGACCTTGCAGCGTATGACACTGTTTACATCGGCTTCCCTATCTGGTGGGACACCTACCCAAGCATTATCGCCACCTTTATTGAGGCACACCAACTGCAAGGCAAAACGCTCATTCCATTCGCCACATCGGGTGGCAGTGGAATCAGCACGAGTGTGGCCAACCTAAAAAAGAACTATCCGGCGCTCACTTGGAAGCGCGGTCTGTTACTCAACGGCGTTGGCGTGCAGCAAATCCGCAGCATGCTCCCATAAGGTGCGAGGCGTCGTCTTGTGCAGTCAATCCCAGCCTCAACTCTCGCAGTTGTGCGGAGTGCGAGGAAAGGGCAGCACATCGCGGATATTCTGCACGCCGGTTACAAACATGATAAGGCGTTCGAAGCCCACGCCAAAGCCGGCGTGCGGCACCGTGCCGAAGCGGCGCAAATCCATGTAGTGCGAGTACTCCTGTTCTTTCATGCCGGCGCGGCGGATGTTGTCCAGCAGCACATCGGCGCGTTCTTCGCGCTGGCTGCCGCCCATGAGTTCCCCAACGCCGGGCACCAGCACGTCCATGGCGGTCACCGTGCGACCGTCCGGATTTCTGCGCATGTAGAAAGGCTTAATTTCCGCCGGATAATCATAAACGATAACAGGAGCGTGAAAGAGCTTTTCCGTGAGAAAGCGCTCATGCTCGGTCTGCATGTCCATTCCCCAGTGTGGCGTGTATTCAAAATGTTGACCGCTCTTCTCCATGAGCTCCACTGCTTCTGTGTACGAACAGCGCGCAAAAGGACAATCACGAACGGCCTCCAAGCGTCTGCGTACATCCGGGTCGACAAAGCGGCAGAAAAAATCGAGATCGCCGCTCGAGTCGTTCAGCACATCGGACGCCACATACTTGAGGAAATCCTCCGCCAGCTGCATATCCCCGGCCAGGTCGCAGAAAGCGACCTCGGGTTCAATCATCCAGAACTCAGCGGCGTGACGCGGGGTGTTGCTGTTTTCCGCTCGGAAGGTAGGACCGAAGGTGTAGATACGGCTCAGCGCACACGCGAAGGATTCGCCTTCCAGTTGACCGGAAACCGTGAGTGATGCCGGTTTGCCGAAGAAATCTTTGTCATAGTTTTCGTTGGGGGCAAGAGGATCGAGAGTCGTTACACGGAACATTTCTCCCGCACCTTCGCAATCTGATGCCGTGATGATGGGCGTGTGCACCCAGATAAAATCGCGCTCCAGAAAAAAGCGGTGAACCGCCGCCGCTACTCGTGAGCGCATGCGAAAGATGGCTCCGTACAAATTGGTGCGCGGACGCAAATGGGCCACAGTGCGCAAAAACTCCGGACTGTGACGTTTCTTCTGAAGGGGGTAGTCATCTGCCACCGCGCCGATCAGCTGCACACGCGTGGCGCGCAGCTCCCACCTCTGCTTGCCCGGAGATTCCACCAAATCTCCCTCCACATGCACAGCGGCGCCCGTGTTCATACGCGCCAAATCTTCTGACCCCGGTACGCCGACATCGACAACCACTTGCAAAGACGCCTGAGACGTACCGTCATTGATCTCCAAAAAAGAAAATTGGCGGGCATCTCGCCGCGTGCGCACCCAACCTTCCACGCATATCGACTCCGCTGCACACTCCCTCTGCAGCACATGCTTTACCAAAGTTCGCTCCATGCGCTCACTATATCACCCGACCATTCGTTTGACAAGAGAAGGCAATCATTGTGATTTCATTTTGGGGAATTGTCGCGTCTGCGACTTGGAATTCTCGAATGCGTTTGCTCTGTTTGCTGATCTTGACCGCATGCACGGCATATGGTATAAGGGACTATATGGGTCGGATCAATTTCCGACATGTTTTAGTTTTCTCCGAAGCGCTGATCCTGCCATGATCTACGAAATATGCAAAAAAACTCTGTTTCCCAATGTAGGGACGGTGATTCACGCGCTGCTGCTGGTCGCAATTTACCTGTTCTACGTTGCGGAAGTGGACCCGAAAGGAATGGAGGCGTTAAGTTCGGCTCTTTTTTTCGTGATTTTCGCGTCGCCCATACCCCTTGTTGGTTACGTACTTTTTCGTCTCCCCGGAGAGTTGATGCGACGCCTCGCGTGGGAATACACCATACCGGCAGTCATTCTGACCATCCTGTTTTACATCGAAGCGCCGGAGGCGGCATCGAGCGATGCACAGGGCGCGCTCATCTACCTTTTCCCGGCATTCTACGTCGGAATCCCCACGGCGGCGTGTATCATCGTGGTGGAAGCTCTCTTTTTCTGCCGGTGACTTGTGCGAAGCGAGAAGAAAGCTTCAGTCGTAGTACGCGAGGAGGTGAAAAAAGCCTTTCCGAACACCGGGGCGTGGTGCGCGCTCGCCACGCTGGCTGCGGAGTTCATTCTCTCGTCGATCCTGGTGCACTGCTACGTCCAGGCGCCGCTTGCGGGCGCCTTATTGGTTGCCCTGATTTCCCTTCCATTTGCGTACACACCTCTCTTTCTCGCATGGTTTCTCTTCTTCAAGAATCAGCCGGCAACCCTCCGCATCGGTTGGGAAATTCTTATCAGTTGCGTCCTCTTTTGCTCAGCGGTGCAAATTGGTTGGTTCTACGCCGGGAGCGCGATTCCGGCAGGATTCTTACCCCCTGTCGGGAGTTCCCTTGTAATATGCGGTCTCGCTGTCGCAGTCTGTGAAATTACGCACTACTTCCTCAGCAAACGCAGGGGAACACGGCAAACGCATTAGGAAATACATTTGCCCCGATTTCAGCGTTTGGACTCGGAGGGTGAGGCTTTTTTCAGCGGGCGATCCGGGGGGAATTCTCCGCGACGCATGTACTCCAGTCCCTCTTCATAGGGGTGACCATTGATAAAGATTTGCCTTGCCACAGGAGATTTTCCTGGAGGGAGCAGGACTTCCATCACGTAATCCGGATCGGTGTGTCCATGACCCCACCAACGCAGCAGTTTCCTCTCACTTCGCGTCGGGTGGAACCGTACGCTTCCATCGACGTAGTAAGTTTCGATAAAGACATCGGCGAACGGGGCGGGGATGAGCTGCTCCCCGCGACGCACGGAACCCACGTCTCCGTAGGTCGAATCCGCGTACAACTCGCCGCGCGTGCGCAACTCTCCCTCGCGTGGGACATCCTCGGAACTGCCGCGCGCCTCGATGCGGCTGATGGTGTGCATCCCATCCTCCCCTTCTCGCCAGAAAACAGCAACCGGCAGTTCCTGTCCGGGATGAAAGCAGCGTGCCTTCGTTATCTCAGGGGGAGGAGCCGGACGCTCTTCGAAAGGCTGCAGGGAGGCGGCGGATTCAGCGCGCTTATTGATGAGCTTTTGCCAATCGTCCTTTTCCCACCAGATGGATTGCCCGATCAGGGGAGAAACGCCGAGACGTATCGCATCGGTGTCGATGTCGAAATAGCCGTGCCAGTTGTAATCGGCCTTCACCAGCATGCGAGGGACGGATGGCGACGGGTCGCACAGGGCCCTGCTGCGCTCGTAGAGAAGCATCACATCGAAGTGGATAACCGCGGCCACCAGCAGCGCCAGCACGGTGGAAACAATGATTCTGGGGGCAAGATCGGTCATGGCACGCACAATCGTTACATAGGGAGTATAACACGGGGCCGCGTCTGCCCCAAGAAAAATCGGTCGCTGAAATTAAGGAGCGTGAGCGACTGCTTATCTCCACAATTTCATTCGGCAATTTCGCGCGCCTGAAGCGCGAAATCCTCAGATGAACAGTAACAGACAGAACCTCTTTGCCTGCTGTTCTACTTTATCCAACGGTTGCCGCGAGGCCGCGCGTTGGCCTTGATTATCCGGCGCAAGAATGCTATCATGCTCGGGATGAAGACGCTGTACATCCTGGACGGCATGGCTTTGCTCTACCGCGCATTTTATGCGTTGTTCAACGCGCCCATGCGCACAGCAAGCGGGCTAAACACGTCTGCAGTGTTCGGATTTACCAACACACTACTGGCATTGCTGGACAAGGGAGCGCCAAGTCACATTGTCGTGTGTCTGGATCCGAGTGGGCCGACGTTCCGACATGAGAAGTATGCGGCCTACAAGGCAAATCGGCAGGCGATGCCGCAGGAGCTGCGCGACTCCATCCCACTGCTCTTGGAGTTGTTGGAAGCTATGCGAATCCCGGTGGCACGTGTAGCGGGATATGAGGCGGATGATTTGATTGGCACGTTCACGCGGCAGGTGGACGAAAGGAATGGGGACATGCGAGCCTTCATGGTATCGGCCGACAAGGACTTGGGGCAGCTCATATCCTCTCACTGCTCGCTGCTCAAACCCGGGAAGAAGGGGAATGAGTTTGAAACCCTCGACAGCACGGCATTTTGCGAGGAGTGGGGAATCTCAACACCGATGCAAATTATCGATATACTCGCGTTGATGGGTGATGCGTCCGACAACATACCGGGAGTACCGGGGGTGGGAGCCGTGACGGCACGCAAGCTTATCGCCCAGTTTGGGAGCGTCGAAAATCTGCTTGCGCGTACGGCAGAAATCAAGGGAAAACTACGTGAAAAGATCGAACAGAATGCCGACTCAGCTCGCCTATCGTACGATCTGGCGACCATACGACGGGATGCACCCCTGCCCTGTACGCTTGAGGAATGCGAGCGCCGAGAAATCAACCGAGCGGCCCTGCGCACGCTCTTCGATAAGCTCGAATTTCGTGGACTCATCAAGAGGCTGAAGCTTTTGGATACGGATTCCCCGCCAGATCCGCCTCAACAAGCAGCCGATGAAGACGACCTGTTGCAACCGGATCTCTTCTCAACGCCACAGCTCAGCGACATAGGCACGATTCCGCATACATACCACACCCTCACCACAGCCCAACAACGCCGAGCTTTGGCAGAACAACTGGCTGCCGCTCCCCGCTGGGCTTTTGATACCGAAACCACGGGATTGGATCCACTGAAAGATCGCCTTATTGGCATATCATTCTGCATCACCCCACATGAGGCCTATTACGCAAGCATCGCCACCCCTCAGGACGTGCAGGACTTTGCTACGGCCTTTGCCAGCGAGGCGCTCAAGGTAGGACTGAATCTCAAGTTCGACCTGAGCGTCCTGCGGCACGCCGGGATGCAAGTGCGAGGGCCTTTTTTTGATGCCATGCTGGCGCATAGCGCGTTGTACCCGCAACTGCGGCACAACATGGACGATATGGCCGCCACTCTGCTCGGGTACCGCACGATACGACTTGAGGAAATAGCTGGGGAGAACTGTGATACAAGCTCTGTTCCCCTGTCCAAGATCGCCGAATACGGAGCGGAGGACGCGGATGTGACGTTGCGCCTGGCAGACGTCCTGGCGTCGGATTTAGCACAGCACGGGCTCACGGAACTTATGGAGCGCGTGGAGTTTCCGCTTATCCCGGTGCTGACGGACATTGAGCTTGAGGGCATGCGCCTGGAACCCTCCTTGCTGCAACAGAGCGCAGATGAAATGGCTGCTCGCATCAGCGATATTTGCCTGCGCGTGGACTCTATCGTTGGGCGTCCCATCAACTTAAACTCCCCTCAGCAAGTGGGGGATCTTCTCTTCAACGACATGAAATTGCTGGCTAAGCCCAAGAAGACTCGGACGGGTCAATATGTGACGGATGAGGAGACCCTGCGGCGTCTGGAGCCCCTCTCGCCTATCGTGGGTGACATTTTGGAATTTCGTGAGCTCTCTAAATTGAAGAGCACCTACATTGACGCCTTGCCACGCTTCATCTCTCCCGTTGATGGACGCATTCACTCCAACCTCCTGCAAATGGTGACCGCCACTGGTCGACTTGCATCCCAATCTCCGAACTTGCAGAATATCCCCGTGCGCTCTGACTCCGGCCGATTCATCCGGCGAGCTTTTGTGGCTCGCGGCGAGGGGTGGAGCATCCTCTCTGCCGATTACTCGCAGGTGGAATTGCGCATTATGGCAGCTCTCTCCGGTGATCCGGCGCTCGTCTCCGCCTTCACCCACGGACGAGACATCCATGCTGAAACTGCAGCCCGCATTTACGGCGTGCCACGCGAGGAAGTGACCGCCGACATGCGCCGCAAAGCCAAAACCGTCAACTTTGGCATTATCTACGGCATCTCCGCCTTTGGACTCGCCCAGCGACTCAACTGCGCGCGTACCGAAGCCGCTGAACTCATCAACAGCTATTTCACCCAATTTCCACGGGTAAAAACCTGCATGGAGGAACTCACGGAACAAGCCCGAAAGAATGGCTACGCTGAAACGCTATGTGGCCGCCGCCGCTACTTGCCGGATCTCGCTGCGAGCAACTTTAACCTGCGAGCTGCAGCAGAGCGCAATGCCATCAACACGCCTATTCAAGGCACCGCGGCGGATATGATCAAGTTGGCCATGATTCGCGTGGCGGAGCTGTTACGTTCCTACCGGACGCGCATGATCATGCAGATCCACGATGAACTTCTCTTCGACCTCTGCGATGATGAAGCAGAAGAACTCGTCCCAGCCATTGTCAACGCCATGCAGACGGCTCTTCCCTTGCCCGGAGGAGTGCCTCTCCTCGTGGAGACCGGTCGCGCTTCCAACTGGCTGGATGCCCACTAAACCTCACCTGACCACACACACCATGATACCTCTTGTCGGATTCGGTTACGATATTCACCGCTTCTCCACAGCTCCACGTCCGCTCGTGCTCGGGGGCGTGCGCGTGCACGATACCCGCGGGCTGGATGGCCACAGCGATGCCGATGTGCTCTGCCACGCGCTGGCAGACGCCATACTCGGCTCCATCGGCGAACCGGACATCGGCCACTGGTTCCCGCCCACGGATCCGGCATGCGCTGGCATCTGCTCACTGCGCATCGTGGAAAAAGCCGTGGAATTGCTGCGCGCAAAGGGAGGGAAAGTTGGAAACGCCGACTGCACGCTCATTGCCGAAGCGCCGCGCATCCTGCCTCACGTACCCGCCATGAAAGACGCGCTTTCACATGTACTCGGTGTTGCACCGGCGCGCATCGGCATCAAGGCGACCACCAATGAAAAGCTGGGGAGCATCGGACGCGGTGAAGGCATCGCCGCCTTTGCCACCGTCTGTGTGCTGCTGCCGGAGTAACCCAAGGTCTCTCTCCACTGTCATGCCTGCCCAACCCATAGCCGGAAAACTTGTCAAAGCGCTCACGCAACAATCACTTACCATCGCCACGGCAGAAAGCTGCACGGGAGGTCTCATTGCTGCTGCCATCACCGACATCCCCGGCGCTTCGCAGGCCTTTCGCTACGGCTGGGTCACTTACTGCAACGAGGCCAAACAACGCCTGCTCAATGTGCCTGCGGCACTCATTGCCCAACACAGCGTGGTGAGTGAGCCCGTAGTGCTATCCATGGCAGACGGGGCGCGCAAGCTGGCAAAGGCCGATCTGGCAATTGCCGTCTCTGGCAACGCTGGACCCACGGCTGCGGCGGATGAACCGCCTGTGGGCACCGTATGCATTGCCGTGAAAGCGCGGGAGAAAGCACAGGCTGTCACTTTGTCACTCCCCGGACTCAGCCGTAGCGAGTTTCGAAAAATCGTCACTGCCCGCGCTCTTGAACTGGCTTTGCGCATCATTACCTGCTAATTCGTACTTGCAAAAGGCGATAGGATGCATACAATAGGCGCAGCGAACATATAAGCCATGAAGGACGTGTGTGATAAGCTCTTTGACGAGATTTTGGAGGCGCGTGAACGCGTGTATGCCGTGGGTGAAGCAACCCCGCTGCAGCGTCTCAACCTGCCAGGCATTGATGCCAATGTGTACGCAAAACGTGAGGATTTGGGACCCATCAAGGCTTACAAATGGCGTGGCGCATACAACTGCATGGCAAAACTCACCCCGGAGCAGCGAGCCAACGGCGTCGTGGCGGCCAGTGCCGGCAACCATGGACAGGGAGTGGCCCTGGCGGCGGCGAAATTGGGATGTATGGCGCATATCTTCATGCCTCGCTCCACACCCATCGTCAAGCAAAATGCCGTGCGCATGCACGGCGGCGAGCACGCGCAAATCATTTTGACGGGAGATTCATACGATGCGGCTTCAGCTGCTGCGCACGAATTCGCTGAGCAGAGGGGACTCACCTTTGTTCATCCTTACGATGATTTGACCACCATGGGAGGACAGGGCACACTGGCAGATGAAGTTGTCATGAGCGGTACGGGTCCCTTTGACCGCGTCTACTTGCAGATTGGAGGCGGCGGATTGGCCTCGGCGTGCGCCTGCTGGTTCAAAAAATTTTGGCCGGGATGCCGCTGCATCGGCGTGGAAGGCGTGGACCAGGCTTCCATGAAGCTGGCGGTAGAAAGTGGCGAACGCCGCGAGCTTTCTTATGTGGACGTGTTCTGCGATGGCACGGCCGTACGCATTGCGGGAGAACATACTTACCAGCTCTGCAGCCAACTGCTGGATGGCTACGTAACAGTCACCAATGATGAGGTTTGTCAGGCTATCCGCGCTGTGTGGAACAGCCTGCGTGTTGCCCCCGAGCCTTCCGGCGCCATGGGACTTGCCGCACTGATGCAGGATTGGGATCAAGGACGCATTCAACCCGGTGAAAAGTGCCTTGTCATTATCTCCGGCGCGAATATGGACTTCTCTCAGCTCGGCGTGGTGGCGGGACGGGCCGGCGTGCGTGAGAGCAACCGAAAACTGCGCTATCTGCGCATCCCCATGGAAACAAAAAGAGGGCAAATATTGCGCTATCTGGAAAACATTCCCGACGGGGTGCAGCTCATGGATGTGCAATTCGGTCGCATCAATTCTGACCTGCAATACCCGGTCTTTGGCGTGCTGGGTACCAAGCAACAGTTCGAGGACATCCAGCGCCGCCTGAGTGAGCATGGTATGGAGGCGCAGGATGTGTCCAACGACGAGGACGTTGTCTTCCGCATGATATCCTACGACCGCGTGCACCTGAGTCATCCCGTCTTTTTTGTCATTGAGTTCCCGGAACGTCCGGGAGCTTTCCTGGAATTTATGCGGGCAATGGGTGAATACGCTAATCTGTGCTATTTCAACTACCGCTATTCAGGCGAATCGGTGGGACGTGCGCTGGTTGGACTGGAGTTTGCCAGCCGTGAAGATCGCGACATCTGCCGTGCCCGCGCGGAACAGATGAAAGGTACGACGATTCAGCGCATCCACGAACTGAGTGATGACGTGCGTCGCCGCGTACTCGGACGCATGAGTCCGGAAAAGGGGGATGCATGCTAATTCTGGCATCCCAATCCCCGCGTCGGCGCGACCTCCTGCAGCGCACGAAACTGAATTTCTGCGTCCTCAGTCGCCCGGCCAAGGAAGAGAATCATGCGGCGCTGCCCCCTGAGCAACTCTGCGCGCGAAATGCTTCTGCCAAAGCAGAAGCAGTGGCAAAAGACTTCCATGACCATACGATTATCGGGGCTGATACGCTCGTGTTCCTGGACGGCAAACCGTTGGGCAAGCCGACTGACATGGCGGACGCACACCGCATGCTCACCGAGCTTCAGGGACGCACCCATAGCGTATGCACTGCCGTGGCGATCCTGTTTCCCAATGGAAAGCGGCGCGATTTTGCCGTAACTAGCTACGTTACTTTCCTTCCCATGAGTGAGAGCGATATTGACCGCTATCTTGCAGAAGTGCCAGTGTTGGACAAAGCGGGCGCCTACGCCATGCAGGAAAAAAGCGAATTGATTGTAGCCGATGTACAGGGCGACATCGACAACGTGATTGGGCTGCCAGTCACCCGGCTGCTGCAAGAACTCACTGCGTGAAATTACGCGTGTCTACGGCGCTCCTGCACTCCTTTGGCGAGCGTATCAAGAATCTCCACAGTTCCATCCCACCCCACGCAAGCGTCTGTGATGCTCACGCCGTATTGCAACGGAGATTTCCCATCACACGACTGATTGCCGGGCAGCAAATTACTCTCCACCATCACCGCCCCGATATGCTGATCACCTGCAGCGAGCTGAGCGGCTACATCCTGAGCTACGGTAAGCTGCTCTTGCCATTTTTTGTGGCTATTGCCGTGCGAGCAGTCAATCATCATGCGGTTGGAAATACCGACCTTTTGCTGAGCCGCCCAAGCTTTAGCCACGTGCTCCTTGCTGTAATTGGGTCCCTGAGTGGAACCTCGGAGTATCACGTGACAGTATGGATTGCCCATGGTGGATACGATAGCGGAAAGGCCCTGTTTCGTAACTGAAAGGAAACAGTGCGGATGAGCCGCAGAAACCATCCCATCCACCGCAATCTGCACACTACCTGTCGTACCATTCTTAAAACCGATGGGCATGGAAAGGCCACTGGCCAACTCGCGATGCACCTGGCTTTCCGTCGTGCGCGCTCCAATCGCCCCCCAGGCGATCAAATCGCTGATGTACTGCGGGGTAATGACATCCAAAAACTCTGTGGCGGCCGGCACTTTCATCTCCGCCAAGCGCAGCAGCAATCCACGCGCCATTCGTAAACCACTGTTCACATTATACGTGCCGTCCATGAAAGGATCATTGATAAGTCCTTTCCACCCCACCGTAGTGCGAGGCTTCTCAAAATAGACGCGCATGATAAGCAGCAAATCCTCCTCATACTGGGGCATCACTTCTGCCAAATGCTCGGCGTAATCGAGCGCGGCTGCCGTGTCGTGTATGGAGCACGGGCCGACAATCACTGCCAGCCGATCATCCTCCCCCTGCAAAATGCGTCCATAATCCTCTCGAGCATTGTATACAACGCGCGATGCCTCGATCCCTATGGGAAAATCTTGAATGAGTACTGCCGGTGGTATGAGAGGTCGTGTTTCCGTGATGCGGACATCATCCGTAATGACCGGTTGCGTTATTTTTTCGCTGCTTTCTTCCATGAGTATATATTATCAAGTATAGCGTCATTGAGCGCATCCTGGGCATCCTGGCGGGCTCTTTTTGCCTCTGCCTTGCTCATCTCTTTCCCTTTCTTTCCCGACTTCGGGGGAGTGTTGACTCCATGCACTGTCCGTCGACCGTCAGAATGGGCAGGAGCTATACCATCTGAGTCCGGACCAAGCCCATATACCAGGCAATTCTCTCGCCCGATGCGTCGATTTGTAAAGGGATCAATACAGCCCTCCGCCATCTCACACATCACAACATAATAAGGCTTCCCCCATGGATCATAGAGGCCAAGTTGACTCGCACTCTCGCCGAAGAGCCCATCGCGTGCACTCTCGGCACGTGTGGGCTTCATGTAGGGTTCATTGTTGATATTGAGCTTTATATCTGCATCTTCATAACCGGTGAGAATGCCCAGCAGACCAGCATCTTTCCCGGGCAAAGTTGTCAGATAGATTTGGTCATTCTTATCGGGTTTTGCCTTGTTGGGGTAGTAGGGCATAATACCGTTGTGATCCTGCTTAAAATTAGAAACGCCAGCCACCACATCTGCACAGACTTTGGATGAGGCGGCAATGCGCGCATTCTCCTGCACCCCGATAATCGCCGGGTATGCAATACCCATGAGCGTGCCAAGAATTGCGATGACAACGATAAGCTCCAAGAGCGTGAAGCCTCGCATGTGTTGGGTGTTGGTAGCAGTCTTCATGCCCTCATGCTAGCACAAACATGCATACGGAGCAAGCAATTTTAGAAGTCAGGATCGTGAAAAAGCACCCCGGACATGCGCAAATCAGCGCGCCATATTTGCCTTATTGAAGCGTACCACCTCCCGGCGTGCCTCCAGCATTTCAGCCCGCGCTTTAAGATCATAGCGTCGGTCTCGGTGCGTCTTGCCTCTCCCAAGCCCGATCTCTGCCTTCACTTTTCCGTTCTTCCAATACAGGCGCAGCAGCGGCAAAGCAAAACCTCGCTGCGTGGTACGCAGCTCCATTTTCAAAATTTCGCGTTTATGGGCTAACAAACGGCGAGGTCGACGAGTTTCATGCTGAAACCAGCTACCGGCTGTCTCCCATGGCTGAATGTCACAACCGTAAAGAAACAATTGTCCCTTTTCGACGCAGGCGAAAGCATCCGCCACATTCACTTTGCCCGCTCGAATAGATTTGACCTCCGTCCCTCGTAATTCCACCCCACACTCATAACGCTCGCCTATCTCATAATCACGCCCAGCCTTTTTGTTGGCGGCGATTATTTTGACATCCGATCGTATCTTCTTCATCGACTCAGGCATGACCCCTGCTATATGGTGAGAAGAGAGCCCAAGCCACGCGCAAACCTCAGAAGGGCCTCAAGCTTTCTCCTGCACGCCGTTCAGGATATTGGGAGCATCCGATGCTTCCCCAGCCCCGTCTTCCGCATGCCATTGCAACTTCCCCTCAATGATCTCCGTAAGCGCAATATCGCCCGCTCCCATCTCCGGAGTGGTGGGCACGTAGGGATCTGCTCCGTGGTTGATCTGCTGCACTCTCTTGGAAACGATATTAATAAACAGCTGATTGTCCCCTACTATGCGACTTGCTTTCTCGATAAGTTCTGTTTTCATGGGTATATAAACTCCGGTTGCCCCACGCGAAGCGGTTGCATGGTAGCACGCCTCGTCTTGCTTTGCAAGTGCAATCTTTGGCATGTTCCCTTGCCACACATCCGTTCTGAGGGGAAAGGTCCCCACCAAGCATCCGAGTTCCCTGTTATTGATAATCTGGATTATAATTAGCTTCCGCGCATTTCCCTTTTCAAAAGTTGATCCCTGATCTCAAGAGTTTTATATTTGTTGGAAAGGCGTGCCTCACATGGGGATAAAGCTGAGGGCAAACGCACTTGAGAGAAGTTCATCAACGGAGAAAATGCTCTCGTTGCTGATATGATTGTTGACACGCATCAAAAATGATGACAACAGGCAGTCCGTCATGATGATGGCTTTCAAGACCCTGTCTGCCTACGTTCATGATTCAAAAAAATTCGCAATGAGCCCGTCATCAATAAATCATAATTTGTCATCGTAAATAGGCAACCGCATTTTCTAATGCGTTTGCCCTGGGATAAAGCTTGACCGAATAGCGCTGAACAAGTAGAATGCAAGCCGTGAGTATCCGTGTCAAAATGATTTTCCCCGGGATGTCACAAGCCTTTCCAGTGGGTCATGCGCATCTTGAGAAAGGCGACATTATGGAGCATGATGGGGTTACTTTCATAGCTAGGTCCGACGAACGGGAATACGATTGGTTGGTTGTGTATGATGATTTACCAAAGCAGGATGTGGGTAGCATCAAGGGGGAAAGAGAGCCACTCGCTTGCCCTGCAGAACAAACAATACTCATTACGGCAGAGCCGCCAACAATCAGGCTCTACCCGCGCTGCTACACGAAACAATTTGGTTATGTACTCACAACGCATGATGAGAAATACTTGCCGCATCGCAACCGCAGGCTTTCGGACGGGAGTATGCAGTGGATTGTGGACTACACTGCCGAGCAGGTTTTCAATCTGCCAAATTGGGAGAAGAGCAAAGAAATCTCCACTTGTTGCTCCACGAAAAAAATGAGGCATACGCGGCACCATGAACGCCTCAGACTCATTCACTACCTGTCCGAACGTCTGCCAGAGTTGGACTGGTACGGGTATGGTAAATGTTTTATCCAATCCAAACAGACGGCACTCAATTCCTACAAGTACCACGTAGCAGTTGAAAACTACATCCATCCACACCATTGGTCTGATAAAATAACTGACCCCATCTTGGCGCAATGCCTCCCCTTTTACGCAGGTGATCCGCTGCTCGGCGAAAAGCTGCCCGAGAATTCGTTCATCCCCATACCCATTGACGACCCGATTACCGCATTGGCAATTATCCAGCGCGCTATCCACAATGGCGAATATGAAAAGCGGCTTCCTCATATCCGGGAAGCTCAGCGATTAATTGCTACGCGCTACAACATGTTCTCTCACATTGCCTCCATTATTCGCGAGCACCCGAAACCGGCAACCGCGCAATCCACCGAGAGGCGGCGCGCCATTTTCGGTCGACACAGGCTGCGCCGCAATCCTATTCACGCGATAGAGGAGCTTTTTCTGCTGCTACATTTTCGATTGCTCGATCGAGCAAATTAGCAGCAGCGTTGCAAGGGTGCTAGCTCAGCGATGGCGGTGGAACAGACTGCCGAATCCACCGGCGGAGTTTAACCCTGGTCCGCGGCGCGGAATTTTTCCGCGCGCTTGTGTTCCCCAATTTGGGAATTCTCCCCCCACCAGTGCGCTCAAGTCCGGCATCTCCCCATCCCGAGACATGGACGGCATGCTCTTCATACCCTGCATTGCTTTCATTAATCCGGCATTCTTGCCCTTCCCTCCCATCATCTCCTTCATGTCGCGAAAGTTTTTAATGAAACGGTTCACCTCGATTTCCGTGACACCCGCTCCCTTCGCAATGCGCCGCCGCCGAGAGGGAATCAGCAGTTTGTCATTGCGGCGTTCTGCCTTGGTCATAGAGAGCACAATCGCCTCCGTACGCTTAAGTTTTTTGGGATCCAATGCACCTTGGGGAAGCTGTTTGCGGATCTTGCTAAATCCCGGCAACAGACCTAATATCCCCTCCAATGGACCTAGTTTTTGCATCATGCGCATTTGGGAGAGAAAGTCCTCAAAGTTGAACTCGCCACTCATCATGCGAGTCACGCCGTGCATGGCGGAATCCTGATCAATCTTCTCCGCAGCTTTCTCCACAAGCCCCACAATATCGCCCATGCCAAGAATGCGGTCGGCCATGCGTTTCGGGACAAAAGGAGAGAGCATGTCGGGCTTTTCCCCTTCGCCAATAAACTTGATAGGCTGCCCTGTTATGGCACGCATGGAGAGAGCGGCGCCACCGCGGGCATCGCCATCCAACTTAGTAAGAATGATGCCCGTAATACCCACAGCCTCGTGGAACGTATGCGCCACACGCACTGCTTGCTGACCGGTAGCGGCATCTGCCACCAACAGCGTCTCCTGCGGGCGCAGCTCACGTGCTACCTTGCGCAGCTCATCAATAAGAGTTTCATCCACCTCCTGCCGTCCGGCGGTATCAATAATCAAGGTATCCTGCTGCATACCTTCGGCACGTCTCAGAGCATCCTTGATTGCCCTGAGTGCATTTTTTTCGCCGGGATTCGGCGTAATCACAGGCACATCCACCTGAGCCGCCAGAGCGACCAGTTGTTCCACAGCGGCAGGACGCACAAGATCACAGGCGATAAGCACAGGACTTCGCCCCTCCTTTTTGAGACGCAGGGCAAGCTTGGCGCAAGTCGTTGTTTTGCCTGCTCCGTTGAGACCCGCTACCAAAATACGAGCCGGCGGGCTGAGATTCAGCGCCACCTCTTCTCCGCCAAGTAAATTTGCCAGTTCGTCCCTAAAGATTTTGACAATTTGCTCACCGGGTTTGACTGTCTTGAGAACCTCCTCCCCAATGGCACGCTCCTTCACCAAGTTTATGAAGTTTCGCGCCACACTGTATTCCACATCAGCCTCCAATAACGCCAGACGTATCTCCTTGAGCGCATCAGCTATATTGTCCTCACTGATCTTGCTTAGCCCGCGCAGGTGGCGGAACGCGGCGTCCAATTTATCGGAAAGTAGGGAAAACATGGGAAGAAAAATGAAAAATTTATTGCTTAATGAGTCGTCTCAAACTTGATGCGGTAGCGGCGTAGCACATCCCTAGCCTGCTCATTGCCCCTTTCAGCTGCCGGCTTGGCCCAACGAATTGCCTCATTCCGATTACGGTCTACCCCCTCCCCGCGCGAGTAGCATTGCGCGAGCTCTCCTTGAGCCTCGGTATCACCCTGCTCTGCCGACTTCTGCAAATATTTGATTCCTTCTCCTGGATTCTTTGGCACCTCCGATCCTCGCAATAGCCGCATCCCCATGTTATACTGCGCACGAGAGTCCCCCCGATCAGCAGCCTCTCGTAACAACCGCAATCCTTCATCTCTGTTTTTCTGCACTCCATTGCCGTTCATGTAGCAATCAGCTAACAAAGTCTGCGCCTGTACATTGCCGCCAGTAGCCGCCATTTGCAGCCAGTGCACTGCTTCTCTTTCGTCCTTTTCCACTCCCTCGCCTCTCAGGTAGCAGATGCCCAGTGGGAGGTAAGCGCGCGCATCTCCCTTGTCGGCCGCAAGCCTGAGCCACCGCACAGCCTCCGCCATATTTTTTTCAACGCCTTCACCGTTGAAGTAGCATACCCCAACCATCATCTGCGCCGGCACAAACCCCTTATCGGCCGCTTTTTTGAACCACTCAAACGCGAGCTGCGCATCTTTCTGCATTCCTATCCCCCTCATATATCCCTCGCCCAAATGGAGCATAGCTGGAGCATTGCCGCGTTCTGCAGCAGCTCGAAAACAAGCCATGGCAGCTTCCATATCGCGGGCAATTCCCGTACCAGTAGCCAAGCAGCCTCCCAAGTTGTACAGAGCGGCGGGGTAACCCTGCTCTGCAGCCGAACGGAACCACTTGACAGCCATTCCGGCATCCTTCTGCACACCAAAGCCGACCGCATAGCATGTCCCCATGATCCGCTGCGCAGCTGCATACCCTTGCGAAGCTGCTTTGCGATACCACTCCACGGCCTGCTCTGGGTCTTTTTTCACTCCTGTACCGTTTGCGTAGCAATTTCCGATAGCAAACTCAGCTCGCGCATAATCGCGTTCCGCAGCCTTTCGGTACCATTCCACAGCCTCTGCCGCGTCTTTGGCTACACCCAGCCCTTGTTCATAACATACGCCCACATTGTATTGAGCAAGAGTGTGCCCCTGCTGTGCCGCTGCACGATACAAGCGAAATGCATCCGAATCATCACCTTCCACATGAAAACGGCCGCTCACGCAAACACCGAGGGTATATTGCGCATCTGCGTATCCCTGGTCTGCCGCCGCACGGAAAAGTGCTACAGCTCGCTCAGGGTCCTTAGCGTCCACCCCTTCGCCAGTATTCAGGCACATTCCGTATTCATACTGCGCCGGGGCATAACCGTGTTCAGCCGCCGAGCGGAATGCCTCTGCCGCCGCCCTTCCATCCTTTTCTACACCGACTGCGTTCTTATAGCACATGCCCAGTTCATACTGGGCCGGAGCGTACTTTTTAGCCGCGGCCACTTCCAGCAGGCGCAGAGCGCCTGCAGCATCCTTCTCGACTCCCTGCCCATGCAACATCTGCAACGCAAGCCGATGCGCCGCACGCTCATCCCCCTTATTTGCTGCGCGGCGGTAGTATTCAGCCGCTTGTTGAAAATCTTGGTCCACGCCATCACCAGAAGCGTAGCAATCTGCTAGGGCGAGTTCGGCAGGCATCTCTCCCTGCTCAGCCGCTTTGCGATACCAATCGACCGCAGCAGCGCGGTCCGGCTGCACTCCATCGCCGCGCATCAGCCGCTCTCCCAACTCCCATTGGGCCAGCGCAGAACCATTCTGCGCCGCAGCGCGCAGCCAATTGAACGCCTCGGCCATATTCTGCTGCGTGCCGTCGCCATCGCGGTAACAGCGGTAGAGTGCCAACTGTGCATCCGCGTCCCCCTGCCCGGCAGCTGCGCTCAACCATCTCAGGGCTTGCTGCGGGTTACGCGAAGCAGAGTTGCCGGAAAGTTCATAGAGTCCAAACTCTGTCTGTGCTTGAACCATCCCCTGCTCAGCTGCCAGCTGCACCCAGTGCTCGTACTTTGCCATATCTTGGGGCACTCCCCGTCCCTCGGCGTACGCCCGCGCGAGCCTGTACTGAGCCTGGGGATCACCCTGCTCGGCTGCCTTGGCATACCAACTGGCAGAAGTCCCAAGATTGGGTGTCACTCCATCACCTTTTTCATACGCCATACCTAGGGCGTTTTGAGCTCGCACATCCCCCATTTCGGCGCTTTGGGTAAAATAAGCAATAGCCTGTTGTTTGTTGCCCTGCAGCACTTGTTGCTGCGCGTTGTTATAATACCACTCCGGAGCATAAAAATACCAAGCAACGCCGACAGCTCCCAGCAACACAACAAAAATCATCAGCATAAAAAAAACTCTCTTGCCGCGCCGACGTGCCGTCACCGCGCTCTCGACCACCGGAACAATGCTGTCTTTAAGCTGAGCCGCGCGCATAAACCAACGTAAAGCTTCCTGCTCGTCACGCGATGCTTCTTCTCCCTTCATGTAAACTTCACCCAAGGTCAGCGCTGCCTTGGCATCCCCATCCTCAGCCGCAGCGCGCAACTTTGCAATCAAAAAGTCCTTCTCACTCATGTCATCACGTCATTTACACGAGAGTTTACCACAGAGTAGCCTCTTGTCAAGCCTACTGCGGTACATCTTAGGGCAAACGCATTTGAAAGAAGCCAATCAACAGACAGAATGCCCTTATGGATTGATACCATTGTTGATGCCTATCAAAAATCATGACAACAAGCGGTCATCATGATGACGGATCCAGAGAACTCACCCGCACACGTTGATGATTCGAAAAATTTGCGCAACGCGCACATTATTAATAAACTCTGTTTTATTTCTTCTCGCAGCTCTCTTTCATCCAGTTCACGACTACGCATCTCTCTACCGAGGATGATATCCACTTGCTCATCGAAATTTTTGAAGGGCTTCGTCATATCGAACATAAAGCGACCCCGGAGGGATGAACTGCAGCCGGGGTCATGTTTGCGGGTTGTACACTGCACATGCAGCGTCTGCGGGTTGAGCGCAGAACCGCCTTTCTGAACTCAGACTATACTACATCTCCGTGAAAGTCAAAAAAATTCACGAAAATATCTCGATTTTGGGGATTGCAAAATTAAAGGCAACAGGTCAACAGAACAAAGGAGAGGGGGCTGATGCATAATCGTGGTGAAGAAAAGAGCCTTGTCTATCTCTTTTTAAAAGAGATATACTCGCGCGCGTGGCTAACAAATGGACGCAATGAGTGGCGAACAAAAACTGACAACCAAAGGGAAG
>CANQBZ010000025.1 GCA_947589295.1 uncultured Akkermansia sp. | reverse complement strand
CTGGATGCCAGGGTGGACCCGACCGTGAAATGCGGAGAGAAAGACGAAGAGGAATCAGCTATGAGTCTCGCCATGAAGGGAGGTGCGGTGGAGGTCGTGAAGCTGCTCAAGGAAAAGGGAATCGACCCCGGAGAACTCCAGGTTGTGGATCCGGAGAACATCGAGCCGCTGCTCGAGCTCGGCGCCCGCATCCCCAAGGACATGACGGATCGGATCATGGGCGATGTCAAATGGGCGGATCATAGCAAGTATCCTGCCAGGCTCGAAGAGGACTACGTTGATATCATCCAAATCCTCAAGAAGCACGGTTACAAACCGGATCTGATGGCGTGGATAAAAGAAAACCGCGATAACGAGCAGGGAATCATGAATGAAAACGCATTTCGCGCATTTTTAAAAACGGGTTCGAATCCGAATGAGATTGACGAAAACGGCAACTCTCTCCTCGCCAACTTTGTTGCCTCTGTAAAAGAGGACGAGTACAGGATTGCTGACGTGCTGCCCGCCTTTATTGAAGCAGGAGTTGACGTGAACAAGCCGATCGACCAAGATGGACAGACCCCGCTTTTCTACGCAAAGGATGTGGAAATGATTGCCCAGCTCCTCCATGCCGGCGCCGGTGCGCGCGTGCGCGATGCCAAGGGAAGGACGACTCTCTTTCCTTGCCACGTTAGACGAGACGCTGACGCAGTGCGTCTTCTCATGCAACGAGGCGTCCGCATCAACGCACAGGACAACGAGGGCAACACCGCCCTCATGATGGCCGTGACAAGGGATAGTAGTGGCGTTCAAGCCCTTCTGGATGCCGGGGCGGATCCGAACATCAAGAATAAAGCAGGCAAGACCGCCTTGCAGATCGCTCAGGAGGAGAAAAGAAAAAGCTACCGGAATGAAATTGTGAAACTCCTCCAAGAGAACGGTGCGAAGGAGTGAGGAAAAGGCAGCCTTTCGTTTTGACGTAGCGCCCCAGCGTTTTCATGTCGCTCAACAGTCCAATGACAATCTGCGGAAAGCAACACACTCCTTGCGTGTTTGTTCATTTTCTGTTCGGTGCGACCTTTCGGTAACTTTATTTGTTGAGGCAATGCGAGGCAACCGCATTTTCTAATGCGGTTGACCTGACAGAATACAGGCTTGAAACGTGGGAGAAAATATGGTAGGGTGAGGCGTATGAATGGATTTCGCATCACCATACTCACCTTGCTGTGTTTGTCGGTGGGGCTGATGTTCTACGCTGTACTCTTTGTCATACCCAGTTGGCAGGGCAATTACGATGCCTACCAATCTTCGCTGAAACTAGCGGAATATGAGAAAAAGAGCGACATTCATCGCCAGCAGATGATGGCATACGACCCTGAGGTGGAGGCGCCGGAGGTCGAGAGGGCGCGTTTGGAGCAAGAGGCCGCAGCGCGTCGGGATGAGGCGACCATCAACGAGGCTGAGGAGAACAATGTGGTAGCGGCGGCTAAGAGGAAAGAGGAGGCGGCGCGAGTTCGGGCTGTGCAGCAGAAAGAGGAAGCTGCTTCGCCGCACAGCGCAGTTATCGGCCAGGTGGCTTCATTTGATCCGGAGTGGAACTGCGTGATGATCAGGCCGAGTGTGCCGGAATTGTTTCAGCCGGGGGCAGTGTTGGCGGTGCGCCGGGAAGGGGTGGTGCTTTGCGAGCTGGTGGTGGACAGTCGTGACGCGGAGTCGGGGCAGGTGAGCGCCACAAGGAAGGAGACGGATATCACCACGGAAGCAGCAGATGCAAAGAAGCTTGAGCCAACGCCCGGGGATGAGGTGATCGTGTCTCCATTTAAGAGCGCCAAGGAATTGCTCGGTGAAAGCCCGGGGGCAGCCCCCATACAGCCATTGCCGGGAACGCCCAGCAGCGATGCGGATGACCACGTGCCTCCGCCGTTGCCTCCACCGCCTCCTTCGGACGCGCCGGAGTCTCCTGCTTCGCCGTCCGTGGATACCCCCGCACATGCATCGACCCCGGTGGCGCCTGCTCGGAGCAGCGACGAGCTTCCCTCGCTGGACGATACCATAAACACTCTGGAGCAGTGATGATGCAAGATAACCCCAGCTCCGGCCTTTTTGGGAGCGCTCCCAGCTTTTCCTTTGAATTTTTTCCGCCCAAGACGCCCCAGGGCGCGGAATCGCTGCTGCAGACGATTGTGACGCTTCAGGAGTTCCGTCCAAGTTTTGTGAGCGTGACTTATGGTGCGGGTGGCGGCTCGCGCGAGCTGACGCGAGCTGTCGTGCATGACATTCAACAGAGGGGAATCCCCACCGTACCCCACCTCACCTGCGTGGGCCATACAGAAAAAGAGCTTGAGGAAATCCTGGACGGTTTTGTGAAAGCGGGGGCGCGGGCCGTGTTGGCGTTGCGCGGTGATCCTCCCCGCCATGGCGCTTACGATCCTGGTCGAGATGCGTTTCACCACGCGGCAGAATTGGTTCGATTCATTCGAGAATGGGAGAGTCGCCGTGCGCTGCCTTACCACCTTGCCGTGGGAGTTGCCGGCTTTGCAGAAGGACATCCGGATACCCCCAATCGTTTGCGTGAGATGGATTTTCTGAAAGCGAAGATTGACGAGGGAGCGGACTACATTTGCACGCAGCTCTTCTTTGATAATCATGCTTTTTTTGATTATCGTGATCGCTGCCGTCTGCTGGGGATTCAGGTACCTATTATTGCGGGTATTATGCCGGTGACGAGCGTATCCGGCATGAATCGGATGGCGGAGCTTTCCGCGGGCACGAATTTTCCGGCGCGTTTGCTCCGGGCGATGTTGCGCGCTGGCGGGGACAAGGTGAGTCTGGAGCGCATCGGCATCAACTACGCCAGCCAGCAGTGCAGCGAGCTCCTGGACGCAGATGTGGATGGAATTCACTTTTACACCCTCAATCGTTCCAAGGCCACTCTTGAAATTTACCGCAATCTTGGCATCAATAACTATATTGATGTGGACCGCCTCAAATCCCTCAAATCTCTTTACAAAAATTAACCTGTACTATGGCTAAAAAACACGACAAGCTGAAGGATGCACCCGAGCTCACGCCTGAAGAGATGAAAGCAATCGGTGAGATTGAGTTGGGCCCCTCTCGCCACGAGCAATTTTTGAACGCGCATTACAAGAAGCTGCTTGTTGCGATCATGGCCATCATGCTGCTGGCGGCTGCGGCCATTATCTACGGCACGTACCGGATGCGGCAGGAGGCAGAGGCCTCGGGTCTTCTGTTGCAGGCGCTGGGCGTGGTGGATTCCGTCGCCGATCGTGAGGGCATGGACGTGGAAATCTTGGACCGCATTATTCGAGATTATCGTGGCACCCAAGCGGTGGGAACGGCACAGCTTTTGCGTGGCATGCAGTTGCTTGCCGGCGGTGAGCAGCAGCAGGGAATCGCCGAGCTGCAGCAGGTGGCGCTCAACGCGGATGAACCGTTGCTGCGTTTGCGAGCCCAGGTCTACTTAGCCGGGTATTATATGCGAGGCGGAGAGAAGGAGAAAGCCGCTGAATTGTGGCAGACGGTGAGCCGCGCCGGCGATACGCCCTATCAGGCGCTCGCTCTGCTTTCTCTCGGTGATTTGGCCCATAAAAATGGGGATGAGCAGGGGGCTCGCACCTACTACGAGCAGATTGCGCAACGCTGCCCGGCTTCCCCATTGCAAGGAGCTGCGCAGCAGAGGCTGCTTATTTTGGGGGTGGATGCCCCCAAGCCCGTGGCCCCGCCGGAGCCCCCGAAGGACGAGCAGGGTAAGGATACCCCGCTTCTCCCGGGATTGGATTCCTCGCTCAAGTGATTTGCTGCGCTTCGCATGGCTTGGGAGCGCGATATGTTTTCAGAACTCACCGGGGTGAGCCGTTTGTTGGCTCGTCTGCGTGATGGTCGCCAGCGGCAGTCGCTCACGCCTGGTGAATGGTGTGTGGGTATGGTGGCTTTCGCGATTTCAGAGGCGGAGCGTCCTGATTTTCCCGGCGAGGAGTTCTTACCCCTTTACGAGCAGTTCGAGCAAGCTGTTCCACCGCCCCTGCGGGCGCAGGCGCTGACAAATTTGTGTGCCTTTGTGCAGCAGCGTTGCGGTGAAGCTTGGCAGGCCTTGTCGCTCTTCGCCGTGGCAGAGCAAGGTGACTTTGCCCTTGCCTGCCGTGCAGCGATGCAGGCGGTCCTGCTTGCTCCCCGGCAAGGGGAAAATTCCTTTGTCGGTGTGCACAGTTTGGTGCAGCTTGTGCTTTCGGGACGGGGAGAGGCTGCTGCCGTGATCACGGGATTGCTTTCCCCGGCTGATATGCGGCTACTGCCTGAGCTCACTCCGCTGTATGGATTGCCCGCAGAGAAGTTGGCGGCTATGCTTCCCGGGCTGCAGGGACAGCTCAACAGTCTGAGCGCCGCCTGGTTGGCGCCACTGGCACAATTTGAACAACTGCGTGAGCCGCTCACCCTCGCGCTGGAGCATTTAGCAGCCGCTACCCGGTTAGTGGCCGATATCAATTATCCTATGCCCACGTGGGCTTTTACATCCCCGGCGCCGCAGCCGCTGCATGCGTGGTCGCTTCCCGAGTTCCTCCCCCGCATTTTGTCCCAGCTTGTCCCCTTTCTCTCCGAGTCGCAGTTGGAGCGTCTCCGCCGCGCTTTTTCATAATTTTTTCTTGCTATTCTTCCTCTTTCGGTGTACAAACACCCCCACCCGGGCGGCCTCGTAGTTCAATGGATAGAACGGCCCTCTCCTAAAGGGCAAATACAGGTTCGATTCCTGTCGGGGCTAGCCGCGCCTGGGGCGCAAAATAAAACGCTTTCGTTGACGGGGCAGGGGGAGATTGGGGAGTTCCCGCACGCAGCTTGCATCCGAGTTAGTTGTTATACATGGAGCGGATGGCATTGAGGACGCACAGCACGAGCACGCCCACATCGGCGAAGATGGCAAACCACATATTGGCCAGACCGAGGGCCCCGAGAGCGAGACAGGCAAACTTGGTGACCAAGGCAAAGACGATGTTCTGGTGTACGATGCTCATGCATTTGCGGGCAATGCGCATGGCCAGAGGGATGCGCGCCGGATCATCGTCCATGATGACGACATCCGCCGCTTCAATGGCTGCATCGCTGCCCAGTCCGCCCATGGCAATGCCCACGTCCGCGCGGGCAAGTACAGGGGCGTCATTGACGCCGTCACCCACGAAAAAGAGTCGACCAATGTTCGCCCGCATCAGCTGCTCCACTTCTGCTACTTTGTGGGCTGGCAGCAGCTCACAGTGCACCTCGTCAAGCGCAAGCTCGCGGGCCACAGCTTCGGCCGTGCGCTGGTTATCGCCGGTCAGCATCACCGTCTTGCGAATGCCCAGAGATTTAAGTTCGGCTAATGCGCGGGCCGATGTCGGTTTCAGGGAATCCGATATGAGGATGTGCCCGGCGTAGCGGTGATCGATGGCGATGTGGACGATGGTGCCTACGCAATGACAAGGCAAAGCTTGGGCGCCTTCCTGTTCCATAAGCTTTTCATTGCCGACGGCCACACGCAACCCCTTGACGGTGGAGATGACGCCCAAGCCTTGCAGCTCCTGCATATCGGCGATGTCGGAGGCGGGAAGGGGATGTTTACAGGCTTGACATAGGCTGATGCCGATAGGGTGGGAAGAGGCGCTTTCCGCCGCTGCAGCGAATTGGAGCAGTTCGTGCAGAGAGTAGGGGCTGTGATGGGCCGCCACAACCTCAAAGACTCCCCGGGTGAGAGTGCCCGTTTTATCAAAGACGGCTACCTGCGCTTGCGCGAGGGTCTCCACAAAGTGTGACCCCTTGATGAGGATGCCGGCGCGTCCCGCCCCGCCAATGCCGGCGAAGAACGAGAGAGGTATGCTGAGCACGAGGGCGCAGGGACAGCTGATGACCAGGAAAATGAGCGCTCGATACAGCCATGTGGTCCACTCGGCAGAATTGCCCATGGCAAGTAGCGCTACGGGCGGCAGTATTGCCAACAGAAGCGCTGCCCCGCATACGAGGGGCGTGTATACGCGCGCAAACCTGGTGATAAATTGTTCCGATCTGGACTTGCGGTTCGTTGCCTCCTGCATGAGCTGCAGGATTTTGGTGACGGTGGATTCCCCGAACTCGCGTGTCGTCCGAATGCGCAGCGGAGAGCGCAGGTTGATGCATCCGCTCATGACCTCCTCCCCAGGATGCACAGAACGCGGCACGCTTTCGCCGGTCAGAGCGGACGTGTCCAGCGCGCTGTCTCCTTGCTCATCGATGCCGTCCAGCGGTATTTTTTCACCGGGCTGTACCACGATGATGCTGCCAATGGATACTTCGTCCGGGGAAACCGTCCTGAGTTGTCCGTTGCTTTCCCAATGGGCGTAGTCCGGACGAATATCCATGAGTGCAGTGATGCTGCGCCGACTTTTCGAAACGGCACAGCTTTGAAAAAGTTCGCCAATTTGGTAAAAGAGGATGACGGCAATGGCCTCATTGTAGTCCCCGCTCCCATTGCTCACTCCCAGTGCAAAGGCTCCAAGACTTGCGATGGCCATCAGGAAGTTCTCGTCCAGAAACTGACCTGCCAGCAGTCCACGCGCCGATTTAAGCAAGATGTCATACGCCACAATCAGGTAGATCCCCAGGCTGACGGCTAATCTCCATGCTCCCGCCAGCGGCGTAAATTGCAGGGCGATCAGTAGAACGCCTGCCACGATGATGCGCCACAGCATCTTCTTTTGCTTCTTGGTCATGCCTCACCCCTCCTCCTTTTCAGCACTCTATCTCGCAATCAGGTTCCACTTTTTTGCAGGCTTTCACGACGGCTGCCATCACTGCCTTGATATCCGCACCCTCTTCAAACTCCACTGTCAGTTGCTGCATGATGAAATTGATGACGGCTCCTTTTACTCCGCTCACCTCTTTCGTCGCTCGTTCCATTTTCGCTGCACAGTTCGCGCAGTCTACTTCAATTTCATAGTTCTGTTTCATCGTCTGTGATTTTTTAGATAATAATTGCTCGAATGAGCAACTGTTGAAGATAAACTACACCTTTCATTTCATTCCGTCAAGGGGAAAAGTAGAAAAAAACGAAGTAAAGGTAAAAATGACGCGAAACGGACTTGCCCGCGCGCGCGTACGCGCGCATAATGTGCGCGTATGAGTGAACAAACAACGACCGGAGAACCTGCACAGCGGGTAGACACGGGAGCACAGCAGAAATACAGCGCCGCTCAAATTGACAAGCTGGAAGGCTTGGAGGCGGTGCGGAAGCGACCAGGCATGTACATAGGCGATCCGGATGAGAGGGGGTTGCATCATTGCGTATTTGAGGTATTGGACAACTCGATAGACGAGCACCTGGCAGGGTACTGCACGCACATCGAGATTGTCATCCACGTTGATGGATCGATATCGGTGATTGACAATGGGCGAGGCATCCCGGTGGACATCCATCCAAAGTTTGGCATTCCGGCGGTGGAATTAGTACTGACAAACTTGCACGCGGGCGGAAAGTTCGGGCAGGGGGCGTACAAGTACAGCGGCGGGTTGCACGGTGTGGGCGCCAAATGCGTGAATGCTCTTTCGGACTGGTTCAAGGCGGAAGTCCGGCGCGATGGCAAACGGCATGTCATCACCTTTGAGCGCGGTAAGACTAAAGAGAAGCTGCATGTGGTGGGCACGTGTCCTGTGCAGCAAACCGGCACGACCATTACGTTCCTGCCGGATCCCACCATCTTCACCGATACCACGGAGTTCCAGTTTGACCACCTGACGCGTCGTCTTCGCGAGTTGGCTTTCCTGAATCCGGGACTCGTCATCGAACTGGTGGATGAACGCACCCAACCGGAGCAGAGAAGAGAGACTTTCCTGTACAAGGATGGCATTCGCGAATTTGTCCGCCAGCTCGGGGAGAATAAGACGCTCATCACCCCCGACCCCATTTGCGTTTCCGGCGTACGGCACGTTGAAGTGGAATACGATGGCAAAACCATGGAGGACGACGTGATCGTGGACGTGGTGATGCAGTACAACGACAGCGACCGCTACCAGGTGCTCTGCTTCGCCAACAGCATCTTCAACGGCGATGGCGGTACGCACCTCTCCGGTTTTCGCAGTGCGCTCACTCGCGCCATTAATCAGTACGCCAAGAGCAACAATATGCTGAAGGATAAAGACCCGAGCCTCACCGGCGACGATGTGCGCGAGGGTCTCGTGGCGGTCATTTCGGTGAAGATGCCTAACCCGCGCTTCTCCAGCCAGACGAAGGATAAGCTCGTGAATACCGAGATCGAGGGCGTGGTGAGCGGCGTGGTGTACGAGGAGCTCAAGGAATACTTCGAGGAACATCCGGCAGAAGCCAAGGTGATCATTGAAAAATGCCTCATTGCTTCTCGTGCGCGCGAGGCGGCGCGCAAGGCCCGCGAAGCCGTGCGCAAGAGTTCGATGAGCGTGGGCGGCGGACTGCCCGGTAAGTTGGCAGACTGTTCCAACCGCGACCCGGAGCAGTGTGAGCTATTCATTGTGGAGGGCGATTCTGCAGGCGGTTCCGCCAAGATGGGGCGGGATCGCCGCACGCAGGCCATTCTCCCATTGCGCGGCAAGATACTGAACGTTGAGAAAGCGCGCCTGGACAAGGCGCTGGGTAGTGAGACCATTCAGAACATCATCACAGCCATTGGCGCCGGTGTTGGGGATGGCGAAGGGGAAGGTTCTTTCGATCTCGCTAAGGTCCGCTACCATAAAATCATCATCATGGCTGATGCGGATGTGGATGGCGCTCATATTTGCACCCTGTTGCTCACCCTCTTCTGCCGGCACATGCCGCAGTTGGTGCGCGCGGGGTACCTTTACATTGCCCAGCCGCCGCTTTACCGCGTGATTCACCGCAAAGTGGAACAGTACGTGCAGGATGAGGTGGAGCTTAACCGCAAGCTTATTTCTTTAGGCGCAGGAGATGTGATTCTGCGCACTGCTGACGGCAAGAAAGAGTTTGATGCAGATTCCCTGATGGGCATTCTGGAAACGCTCATCCAGCTGCAGAAATACGAGGCCAGCGTGGCTCAGCACGGGGGAAACTTCAGGGACCTTTTGCGCCACCGCGCAGACAATGGCGACTTCCCTCAGTACCTTGTGAAGGTGCGCTGCGGCAATGATGAGACCGTGGAATACTTTGCGGATGAAGAGGCTCTTACCGCTTATTCCGATGCCAACCCGGATCTTTTCCTTTTCGGAGAACCGAGCGAGGAAGAACTCGCGGAGCATCCCTTGCCGGTGCGTGAGGGGCCCAGCCGTCGCGCTCTGCTCCACGAGCTGCACGAAGCTAAATCCATCACTCGTCTCATCGCCCGTCTCGAAGAACTCGGCATTCCGGGAGATCATCTTCTCTCTGAGGACGCGCCTGTTTACGACCTGCAAGAAAAGGGAAAGGAGAATCCCACGCCCATCTTCTATGTGCCGGATATCCTTACCCGCATCCTTGAAATAGGCGGACGCAGTGTTTCCATTACCCGCTTCAAAGGTTTGGGTGAGATGGACGCCAAGGACTTGTACGCTACCACGATGGATCCCGAAAAGCGTGAGCTTTTGCGCGTTCGTTTTGACGACTCCAATGCCGTGCAGGCCGACAAGATGTTCACGATTCTCATGGGCGACCTCGTTGAACCGCGCCGCCGCTTTATTGAGGACAATGCGCTGAACGTACGTAATCTCGATGTGTAATTCCAATCCAAAATCTTCTGAATTATGAGCGAAACAAGAATACGACCCGTAGATGTGGCTGAGGAAGTTTCTCGCAGCTTCCTGGATTATTCCATGTCCGTGATTATTTCCCGTGCCCTGCCGGATGTCCGAGACGGGCTGAAACCTTCCCAGCGTCGTGTACTTTACGCCATGCATGAGTTGGGGCTTGTGCCGAGCAAAGGTACCATCAAGTGCGGTAAGATAGTGGGTGATACCATAGGTAACTACCACCCGCATGGTGACCAGTCTGCGTACGGCACTTTGGTGACGATGGCTCAGCCGTGGAATATGCGCGATGTGCTGGTACAGGGGCAAGGCAACTTTGGCACCCCTGAGGGCGATCCTCCCGCCGCCATGCGATACACCGAGGCAAAACTTAGTGCACTCGGCGTGGCGCTTATGGATGACTTGGATAAAGACACTGTGGATTTCCAGCCCAACTACGATAACCGCCTCACTGAGCCGGTTGTCTTTCCGTCTGCCTTTCCGAATTTACTGGTGAACGGCGGCACGGGCATTGCCGTGGGCATGGCTACCAATATGGCTCCGCATAACCTTGGCGAGGTTGTGGATGGCATTTGCGCATGCATCGATAACCCGCACATTACGGCGGAGCAGTTGCGCGCCTACATCAAGGGTCCCGACTTCCCGACCGGCGGCTATATCTTGGGCTACAAGGGAATTGACAGCTATTTCCGCACCGGACGTGGCAGTGTGTTGATGCGCGGTAAGATGGAGGTAGTGACCAGCGAGAGTGGTCGCGAGTTCATCCACATCTCAGATGTCCCATACGGGGTGAACCGCGCAGTGCTGCAGGAACGCATTGCAGAGCTTGTGCGTGACAAGGTGATCAATGACATCGCCGGTATGCGCGACCTCACGGACTACATCGAGCTTGAACTCAAACGCGATGCCCGGCCACAGGTGGTCATGAATCAGCTCTACAAACTCACGAGTTTGTCAACTTCCTTTGCGGTGAACATGTTGGCCATCCACGAGGGGAGACCGAAGGTGCTCACGATCAAGGATGCCATCAACTTTTATGTGGAACACCGGCGAGAGGTCGTGGTACGGCGCACAAAGTACTTGCTCGGCAAGGCCGAGGACCGTGCCGAGGTGTTGGAGGCCTATCTGATAGCGCTGGCAAACTTGGATGAGTTTATCCGCATCATCCGCGATTCCAAGAACCGTGATGAAGCACGCGCTCGTCTCATGCAGTTCCGTTTCCCCACCAAGCTGGCGAAGGGCTTGGGCATTCTCATCCACGAGCAGCCTTCCGTGCAAGGCGACCAGTACGTCTTTACCGAACGCCAGGTGAACGCCATCCTTGAGTTGCGCCTCTACCAGCTCACCGCGTTGGAGAACGATAAGATCACCGATGAGTACAAAGGTTTGCTGGTGCAGATTGAGGACTACCTGGATATTCTTGCTAACGAAAGCCGTGTGCTGGGTATCGTGAAGGATGAGCTGCGTGCCATCAAGGAGAAGTACGCCACGCCGCGTATGACCCATATCATCCCCTTCGAGGGCGATATGGCCATTGAGGATCTTATCCCGAATGATTCTATGGTGGTCACCATCACGCACAGCGGTTACATCAAGCGAACCAAGACGGATGAATACCGTTTGCAAGGGCGCGGCGGCAAAGGCATCAAAGCCGCATCCACCAAGAACAAGAAGGACGCCGTGGATTACGTGGAGCACCTCTTCTCTGCGCAAAATCACGACTACATCATGTTCTTTACCAACACCGGTCGCGTGTACGTGGAACGCGTGTACGACATCGATGAGGCCGCGCGTAGTGCGCAGGGACGTTCCATCAAAAATCTGCTGGACTTGCAGGCGGAGGAGCGCATTGCCGCCGTGTTGCGTTTGGAACGCAAGGTGGATGACAATGGGAAGGACATCACCTTCTCGGAGGACTCCGGCAATGTGGTGTTTGCCACTCGTGACGGCACGGTGAAGAAGACGGCGCTGAACGATTTTGTGAACTACCGCAAGGCCGGTATCATTGCGATTAATCTCGAGGAGGGCAACTCCCTTGTCATGGCAGCGCTTACTTCCGGTTCTCAGGATGTCGTGCTGGTCACGCACAACGGCATGAGCATCCGCTTCAATGAGGCCGATATGCGTACTCAGGGGCGCAACACCATTGGCGTGCGCGGCATTCGCCTGCGCGAAGGGGACTACGTGGTGTCTCTCGCCGTGGTGCACGACAACGCCGCTCACCTCCTCGTGGTTGCGGAAAACGGCCTTGGCAAGCGCACGGCTTTTTCCGAATACCGCCTGCAATCCCGCGGTGGTATTGGCCTCAAGACGATGAACTGCACGGAGAAAACAGGTAAGGTGGTTTCTGCCACGACCGTGACGGATGATGACGAGCTCATGATTATGACTTCTGCCGGTCAATCCGTGCGCATCAAGGTGAACACCATTCGCGAAACCGGTCGCGCCACGCAGGGCGTCAAGCTTGTTACCCTCAATCCTAAAGAGTCTATACAAGATATCTCACTTGTCATACCTGATGATGAGCAGGAGTATCCTGACGAAGCAAGTGGGGATGCCCCGGCAGAGCAACAGGGCTGACGGCAACCATGCAGCCACCTTTCCGCCTCGGTCTGCGCGTGCACATCGGGCGGAAGGGTGTATAAAATGATCCTACTCGTTTGAGTATGTTTTCAATTCGGATGCCGGGATTGACGCTGTGAGTCTTGTCTCGCACCCGCAGGTTGATTGCCCATCTGGGCAAATCTCATGCTCCGATAAAACACTTTACCACGGCATCCATAATTCCGCCAGTTATGGATAATTGAGGGCAGACGTAAATTTGCGAACGAGCAACTGAATATTTGCTTGACAGTCAGCTTAAGCATGATAAACTCTGCCGCGAGCTGCGATGGAAACGCAGCGTTTCATGTTATGAAAAAAGATCTGCACCCCGATTATCATCCGGTCGTCTTTGTGGATATCTCCACCGGGCGCCGTTTTATTACCCGCTCTACCGTGAAGTCTGCTAAAACGGAGGAGATTGATGGAGTGGAGCACTATGTTGTGTCCTGCGGTATTACATCTGATTCGCACCCTTTCTTCACCGGTCGCAATCAATTTGTGGATACAGAGGGACGCATTGATAAGTTCCAGAAGCGGTTTGGGGCGGTGCGCCGCGCCAAAAAGCCTGCCAAGGCTTCCTGAGGGGACCGGCATGAACATGAGGCTGACCCGGGTGGTCTTACAAACCTGCCCGGGTTCTTTTTGCCCTGAAAAGCGAAACTGATCGTAAAATATGAAAAATGTACTTATAGTGAGTGGACACACGGATCTGGCGCATGATTCCGTGGTCAATAAAACGATTATTGAGACTCTGCAAGAGCTGGTGGATGGCGTTCAGGTAGATATTTTGGATGCTCTGTACCCGGACTTTAAAATTGATGTGCCAACGGAGCAGGCGAAGCTGGTGGCGGCAGATGTCATTGTCCTGCAATTTCCCGTATTTTGGTACCACATGCCCTCTTTGATGGAGAGATGGATGGAAAGATGCTTTGTACGCGGTTTTTCGCACGGCAGTGGCGGGGACAAATTGAAGAGGAAGAAAGTGGTGCTATCCTTCACCACAGGGGCGCCGGAGGAGGCGTATCGGCACAGTTCACCGTTGGGACTGGAGATTGAGGATATTATCATCCCCGCTGTTAAGGCTACGTGTCGACTCACGCAGATGGATTTTGTCGGCTACGTGTTCACAGGCGGGGTGTCGTATGGAGATCGCAAGGAGCACAGCCCGCAAATTATTCAGAAAGCGCGGAGGCACGCCCAGCGTGTGGCTGAGATCATTTGCGGTCTTTGACCTCACGCAATGGCGCATCCGCGCAGCTCGGCAATGCGGCGGATGACCCCCTCGATGATATTTGCCGGACAGGATGCTCCCGCAGTAACGCCGACGCGCCAAGTGCTCTTCATATCTGCGGCTACAGGAGGCAGGGGAGTCGCCTCCTCGCGCCGTGTCTCGGGCTGGTAAGCTAGCGCATAGTCGAGATTTGGCAGACAGGCGCTATCACGCACAAAATAGGTAGGTAAGCGTCTGGCTGCGATTTGCGCTAAGTGGGAGGTATTTGAGCTGTTGTAGCCTCCAATGATAAACATGGAATCTGGCTCAGAATCCAGCAAGTCGAAAAGAGCCTGCTGGCGGTCTTGCGTGGCGCCGCATATGGTATCAAATGCGTGAAAATGCACGTCTGTGCCATCCCGCTTGCACACTGATTCGCGCAGCATGTGCTGGAAACGCGCGGTTTCTTCCTTGAGCATGGTCGTTTGATTGGCCATGCCTATTTCAAACAGGTCCGTGTCCGGGTCAAAGTTCGGTGAGTGACAGCCTGCAAAATGCTTCAGAAAAGCGGCCTTATCGCCTCCATGCACGATGTAGTCAGATAGTATGTTGACATCTTGCTGGCTGTAGATGATAAGGAAGCGGCCGCAGTGATCTTCGCCGCGCGAGTGGGAGGCCGTGGCCATGCTCTCCTCGTGGCGTGCTTTTCCATGGATGATGCTGGTGATGCCGCGCTGGGCGTATGAGCGTACGCGCTGCCACACTTTAATGACATTGCCGCACGTGCTGTCAATAAGCTGTACTCCACGTTGCTCAAGCAGGTGGCTCAGCTCTACAGACACACCGAAAGCGGGGATGATGACGGCATCTTGGGGCCCGAGATGTTCGTAACCCTTGCCATCAATGTTCCATGGCAGACGCAGTACGCCCATGGAATCCAAGCTGGCATTGACATCCGGATTGTGGATGATTTCACCAATAAGCCAGATGCGCTTTCCTTTGAAAACGTGGCAGGCCGCGTAGGCAATTTCTATGGCGCGCTGCACCCCGTCGCAAAAGCCAAAGGCGCTTGCCAAGAGGATTTCAAGCCCGGGTAAGGTCAGCCGATTCCCATTCGCGCGTATCCGTTCCACCAGATCGCTACGATACTTCGCCACCTCGGCGCGCACCTCGGGCAGAATGTCAGGCCGACGAACATTGATGCTTTTGACCATGATATTACAGCTCCAAAAGTGTGCTGCTATACCGGCTGTGGGACTCGAACCCACACTCGTTAGAACTCGATTTTGAGTCGAGCGCGTCTACCAATTCCGCCAAGCCGGCAAATGTCGCTCGCACATTCAAGCAAAGTCTACGTGCAAAGTCAAGCCTTTTCACGTTGTCGATTCATGAAACTTTTTTTATGTGCCCCTAAACGTGCCCCCTCTTTACCATACGCCCCGACCCCTTGCCAAGATAAAAATGCGTCTGTCAGTTGCTTACAACTTCTGACAGACGCTAAAATACTTGTTTTTTGCTAGCAGGGAGGTGATTTGAACACCCGACCAAAGGCTTATGAGTCCTCTGCTCTACCACTGAGCTACCCTGCCTTGTGTGGGCGGAGTATAGACAGACTTTGGAGATTTGTCCAGCAAAATTTTCTGCGTGGATGAGAAAAAAAGAGAAACCCGGCGCAGCAGGGTGAGCCACTGCGCCGGGTGCATACACATTACAGCACCGACAAAAGTTCAGAAAGAAAAGACGCCCTGTACGCCAAACACGCAGGCGTCGGAGTTTGCCGAGTAAGCGGGGTTGTGGATGTATTGAAAATGCGGCACTACCTTGAACCACTCCATGAGCTGCAGGTTGTACATGAGTTCCAACACGCTCTCACGGTTGTGCTCGGTGGGGTCATCGATGGAGTTGGCGCCCTTGAAAACGCCGTAGGAGATGCCGATGAAGTCGTCGGCACGGCGTGAGAAGGGATGGAGGTGTGCGCCCAGGGAAAATTCAGCCGAGTTGCCGAGATCCTGTTTGGCGCCGAAGCCGGAGCGGACATAGACGGTGACGTGCTCGTTGGGAGAGTATTCCACACTACCGACGAGACCGGCGTTGCGGCGATGGCGTGCGCCTTCTTCGCGTTCTTCATCGAGCATTTGGAAGAAGGGATTGAGTCGAATCGTTCCCTTTCCTTCGCAGAAAATGTGTCCATATTCACCGACCACGCAGTACCCATCGCTTTGCCCGTTGAAGGGGTCGTAGCCCATCTCGACACCGGTGCGAGAGACGGCAGCCATCACGTAGTTTTTCCTGCCTAGCTCCACCTGCAGTACGGCGCCGACATTGCTGTCCACCAAGGGTAGGATGGTGGAGTTCACAAAGCCGGAGTTGACGAAGGAGGAGAAGGTATCATTGGCGATGCTTACGGCGTCAAAGTAGTTGGTGAGATTCACGACGCCGGCGATGAGGCAGGCTCGCTTGTCGGCGAAATAGTGCATGAGCGCCACTTCCGGAAAGAAGAGATCATGTGGACCCATCACATCCGGATGCATGGAGGTGGAGGTGCCAAAGCCCTCCACGTACGTCGCCGAATCATTGGCTCGGGCAGAATCAGGATCGAGCGCCCATGAACCAGATATCTCCACACGCAGCCAAGTGCCGCCGTTGATATCGTCTTTGATGAGGCGCTGATTGAGCTGACCGTGGATGAGGGCGAAGTTGTTGTTGCACGGCGTATTTGTGGAGGCACGATGGGTTCCCCAGTAGCCGTAAGCTAGGTCAAGCCCCCACTGAGTACCGTATGTTGCATTAGCTCGCACTTTGTAGGCGGGGTCACCCTCCTCGGGGGTGAACATGTTGATGCCTTCCAGAATATCGCCCGGCTGTGGAGTTTCATCAGCCGGGGAGAGTGCCGGCATAGCCACGAGGCCAGCCAGGATGCTTCGAATGATTGTTTTTGTTTTCATAGTTTATTTTATTGTTTTAATGAAGAATTGTTACACAGCGGATGCTCAACTCGGTTTGTTTCAACGAGTCAAAAAGCAGCTGCCGAACAGCAAAGTTTAAACGTCCGGAGGTTTAGAATCAGAGGTTCCTCCGGGCTGGGAGGAGTTAAGACAACGAGTGACGTTGCGACCGCAGCATGCACGGGAACAGTTGGCGCATGGGCTGGTGCCTGAGCATGATGTGCAGCCGCGCTTGCGCAGACAGGAGAAAAGAGCCCATATGCCGGCGATGACAAGAAGGCCTATGATGATGATATCGCCCATAGAACAGCGAGATATTTAGAGTTTCTGAAGGGGTTGAGGTTTGCGCCTCAGCAGCATGTAGAGGATACCCAGACCAACCGCGCAGGCCATTAATTGTCCGGTGGCAAAGACGCCGGTACTCACCCAGGTGCCGATTTGATAGACGAGCAAAGCCATGAAATACGCCCACACGCACATGTAGCCGATGGCAAACCATGTCCACAGTCCGCTGTTCATTTCGCGCCGGATGGCGCCGCAGGCGGCGAAACATGGGGCGCAGAGCAGGTTGAAGAGCATGAATGAAAGCGCGCTGAGGGAGGTGAAGGCTCCGGATGCCTGAATTGCCGCGGCCACGCCGCTTGTTTCTTCATCTTCCTCCACGCCGAAGAAAAATTGCGTGAGGGAGGTCAACCAACTTTGATCAGCATCCGTGTTCTCCTGCGTGTTTTCTGCCGGAGGGGCGGGTTCAGCTGGGGAGGCGGAGCGTATATCGGCGTCCGCCTGGCACAAAAGCATGGTGAGGGCTGTGAGCATGTTGCATTTTGGAAGGATGGAGGAGTTGGGCAGGGAATCCTCACCCTCCTCTGCCGGAGCTTGGGCAGCGTCAGGAGTCGGCTGCGGTGCCTCGATTGAGCCGTCTTTTTTATCCGCATTGCCAGCGTAGAGGACGCCGAAAGTCCCCACCACATTTTCTTTGGCAACGAGACCGGTGACCGTGGCCACGGCGGGACGCCAATCTCCCCAGCCGAGCGGCGCAAAGATGGGAGCAAACTGGTGGCCTACATCGGCGAGCATGCTCTGCTCGATGGCGGCTTCATTTTCCGACGTATCGAGGAAGCGCATGGTCCAGGTATAGTTGCTGGTGAACCAGATGATGGCCGAGGCGATGAATATGATGGTGCCAGCCTTGTGCACGAAAGCTTTACAGCGTTCCATGGCGCGCAAGTTGATGTTGGTGCCGCGCGGGATATGGTAGGGCGGCAATTCCATGACAAAGGGAGTGTAGCCGCCGGCAAACATGTGGGTCTTACGCAGCATGAGGCCGCCGAGGATGACAGAGGCGATGCCGGCAAAGTAGGCGATGGTGGCGATGGTGGGACTTTGTCCGACCACGGCGCCGATGAGCGCGATGATGGGCAGCTTGGCGCCGCAAGGTACGAAGGTGGTGAGCATGATGGTCATGCGGCGATCCTTTTCATTCTCGATGGTGCGCGTGGCCATGACCCCCGGCACGCCGCAGCCCATGGAAACGAGCAGGGGAATGAAGGATTTACCGGACAAACCGATGGTCCGGAAGATGCGATCCATCATGAAAGCTACACGTGCCATGTACCCGCAATCTTCCAGCAGCGAGAGCAGGAGAAAGAGCACCGCCATTTGCGGCAGGAAACCTAACACGGCTCCTACGCCCGCCACAATGCCGTCCGTGAGCAGGGAACTGAGTTGTGCGCTGCAGCCCAACCCGACTCGACCGAGTAGGGATACGCCGACGCTCACGCCGCTAAGCAGGACCAGCCACAGGATGTACTCCGTACGGGCGGCGCGTCCCTCCAGTCGAAAAGGATGCAGACCCACGCCGGAAGGCACGCTGCCGTACTGATTTGCGTGTGCCGTACCACGGAAGCCGATGCAGGCGAGCAGCAGGAAAGCGTTGGCGATGTTGAGCAGGTACATGACGCCCGTGTGCAGCCAGCCCGGCAGGTGTGGGCACATGTACTCCAAAAGGAAGGGGGCAATGGCCAAGTAGAGCCACGAGCCATTCAGACCGACATCGTGCAGACGGCGCAGCGTCGCCGGGAAGATGAGGCACATGGACAGCACGGCACCGAACAGGGTGAGACTTTCCGCCGATGCGGGATCGGTGCCGATGAACCCGGCAAGCCAGCCGCCCACGACCGGGCCGAAAAGTACGTCATTTGCCCAATCGGTTCCCCAACTGCCTACTGTGCCGATGGAGATGTAGTAGATGGCCCACATGACCAGCACGAAAATGACCAGACCCCATACACGATGCGTCAGCAGGCGATCCACGCGAGCGGAAAAGCTTTCAACCTGTCTCTCCCCATTCAGCACTTCCTTCATGAACAAGCAAATGGCATCATAGCGACCACCGGCGATGATGGAAGCCATGTCGTCGTCCGCCTCCTTTTCCAGTGCCAGCCTTTTGTCCTCGATTTCGTGACGTTCGGCCGTGTTGTGTCCATCCAGCGCGCGCGGATCGTCCTCCAGCATTTTTACGGCCTGCAGGCGGCTGCAGGAAAAACGGGTGCGCAGTTCTGTGATGACCGCTTCCACTGACTCCCGAAACCTGAGCGGTGAAGGTGCAGCGGGTAGGGCTCCGAGCAATAAGTCTGTCAGCTCGCGTATACCGGTATGGTGCAGCGCGCTTATCTTGACCACCGGGCAACCCAGCTTGCGGCTTAGCGCCTCGGCATCGATGCGCCTTCCCCGCTGCTCTGCCAGGTCAATCATATTCAATGCCACGATCATCGGCAGCCCCGCCTCCATGAGCTGCGAAGTGAGGTAGAGGTTGCGCTCCATATTCGTGGCATCGATCACGTTCACGATCAGATCCGGCTTCTCATCCAGCAGGTAGCGGCGCGTAATTACCTCCTCTGGTGAATACGGTGAAAGGGAATAGATGCCCGGCAAATCCAACAGCTCGACTCCGGCGTGTTCCTTCAATTCGCCCGTCTTGCGCTCTACTGTCACTCCGGGCCAATTCCCTACGTATTGATTCGCTCCCGTCAGTTCATTGAAGAGGGATGTCTTCCCGCTGTTCGGATTTCCCGCTAGTGCTATTTTCTTTTTCATGTTAAACAGGACTAACTATAAAATAAAAAATTACTCCAGCCTCACTTCATGTAGATACAAGCCGCTTCAGCTTTACGCAATGAGAGTTCATACCCGCGTACAGTCACCTCAATGGGATCCCCCAACGGCGCTACCTTCCGCACTGTCACTTTGGCGCCCTTTGTCAGTCCCATATCGAGAATTCTCTGACGTAGCGCTCCTTCCCCTCCCACTTTGAGCACGCTCCTGCTCTCCCCGGTGCTGACTTCCCGCAGTGTCATGTTTTCTTTTGTATTCATGTTAGTGAAATCTAATTTCTCGAAAAGATATTAGCTTTGACTAACTAGTATGTCAAGACATTTTCTGAAAAAAAGAAACGAAAAATTAAATAAACGTACGGATGACAGCTTTATCGCGGAGTCGGTCAATCCATTCGCGGTAACGCTTTTCGCTCTGCTTGCGGCGCACCGCGTCGTCTACGGCCTCTTTTACTTTCGAGAATGGTGGAGGCGGCGCGAGTTTTTTGCTCTTTACGCGCACAATCGTGAAACCAGCGGGGTCAAGCAGGGGACCAGTGAGTTGCCCGATAGGAAGGCTGAAAGCGATATTGGCAAACGCGACGGCGAGATCAGCTCGGGCAACGGGCGGCCAGGCGCCGCCGTCCTGCGCATGCATATCGGCGGAGTAGGTACGGGCTGCGTCCTCAAATGAGAGTTCGCCAGATTTAATACGGCGGCAAATTTCTTGGGCGAGGGCAAGCTGCTGTTCCGGGGTACTGTTTGGATCCGAGCCGACGGCAGGGATGAATATCTTGTCGTAGGTGATGGTATCCCTCGTGATATCGCGGTAGTCGGATTTAGTGGCATTGTATTCTGCACGTATCTCATCTGGCGTTGGGGGTATCGCACGATCGTAACGCGAGCTGCGCATAGCTGCCACAGTCGTTTCCTTGCGCAGTGACTCTCGAAAATTGCCCAGCGACATCCCGCTTGCACGCAAGGTCTGGAGCAGCAGATCGCGTTTTCCGTTAAACTGGTAGAGAATGCGGCGGTTGAGCTCTTCGTCTATGACGGTCTCAGGAATCATGGCCCCGCGAGTTTCAAATTCGCTGAGCACAAGCTCACGGTCAATCAATTCTTTGAGCACTGCTCCTTTGGCTTTCACCAGCTCGGCAATAAAACGCGGTCCGCGATCCGGGTAGAGCATAAGCAGCTCACGAAGGTAGGGATCCAGGCGTGCACGAACCTCTGCCGAAGTGACAGGACGACCATTAACAGTGGCTGCGATACGATTGACAATGCGTTTACCCGGCGGTGCTGCGCGGTGCTCCGGATTCGCACAATAAGCTGTATAAGCTGTACCCACCGCGCACAGGAGCGTTAGCACCGCAATCAGGGATTTGCCTGCGTACAACATCATACCCTCTCATTCTACTGAAAACTTGCGTTAAGGCAACCATCTTCTTTGTCAACAGGAAACAAAACTGCGGGGCGCATTGCCTCAAAAATAAAGTCACCGAAGGGATGCTAAAAACAGAGGAAGAGGATTTTCTGAAAGCTTGATGGCTCGAAAATAAAAGGTTAATATCAACCACATGTCACTTAAGATGAGCAAACAAGCAAGAATAGTGTATGACAAGCTCCAGAGGCCGTACCAGCGTCTGCTAGTCACCATCAACGCGGAATCAAAAGATTAAAAGCTCGTGGAGCGCCACGCTCGACTCAATCCTATAGAACATAGTCGCAAAGTAGAGGAGGGATTGAGGAAACCCTATAAATACATGAGGCAAGTGAAAGGGCAGAAAGGGAACCTGATTTTTGACTTAGTTACTGATCAAGATCTTGCAAAAGCCGACTAAAATGCTATACGGTTGGGTGACGGTTTATTTTGAGGCATCGGACTTCGGTGACTTTTATTTTTGAGGCATTGCGGGGGAAGAAGGCGAAAATGACGCGTTTTTTTCTCTCCCCTCCATAAAAAACTAAAATCAAGCTTGACAAGCTTCTCCGATTATTGTACAACACGCCGCACACGATTATGTCTAAAAAAAGTTGGATCGAAAGAAATAAGAAGAACCAAGCCACTGTGGCTCGCTACGCGGAATTGCGTGCCAAGCTGAAAGCCGAGGGGGACTATGTGGGTTTGACCATGCTCCCGCGCAATGCCTCGCCGACACGTGTGGTGAACTGTTGCGGGCTCACCGGGCGTCGCCGTGGCTACCTGCGCCGCTTCAACCTGTCGCGTATCGCGTTTCGCGAGTTAGCGAATCAGGGAATGATTCCCGGGGTTACGAAGTCGAGCTGGTAAAGCTTGAGCAGGAGGAGCAAGAACACAAAGCGAGCGCGGGCTATTCTGGGGGGAGTGGCTCGCGCCTACTTATGCCGATATACGAATACATAGCAGAGCACCCGGAGGATGCGGGGAGGTCGTGTCCGATGTGCAGGAGGGGGTATGAAGTGCGGCGGGAGTTGGGGCGAGAACCGCTAACGCGCTGCTTGTACTGTAAGAATCCGGTTCGGAAAAAAATTGGCCCGGTGAGTGTGCCGCGCGTTACGGCGCCTTTATCAGTGAGCGATGCGAAAAAAGCGGGGTTCACGGTGCTGGAAAAAAGAGATGGCGGGGAATACGAAAAACTATAGCCCATGATCGAGCAAATCAGCAACTGGCTTTTTATGACTCCCGAGCAATCTGCTCAGGTGGAGTGGGTGTACCCCGATGCTGGCACAATCGTCTTATTTCTTGTTGGAGTTGCCTTTTTTCTGTTTTTGAATGCCTTTTTCGTGGCCAACGAGTTTGCAAGCGCTCGGGTGCGCGAGACTCAGCTGACAGCTGATGCCGGGGATAAACCTGGGGAGGCGAAGAGTCGAAAGAATGCCTTGCACATCGTGCACCACCTGGATTCCTACCTTTCGGCCAATCAGGTGGGTATTACGATTGCCTCCCTTGCCCTAGGCAATTTGGGAGAGCCGTTCATTGAGCAGCTTATCGCTCCACCGCTCAGCTATTACCTGCACCTCCAACCGGTAGCGGTGAGCATTATTTCCTACGTCGTTTCCTACAGCCTGTTTACGTTTGCGCACGTGGTGCTTGGCGAACTTGTGCCTAAGAGCCTGGCCATCCGTCATCCGCTGCAAGTTGCTTTGGGCACGGCCAATGGCATGGTGCGCTTCGCCCGTTCTACGTCTTGGATCGTCAAGCTCTTCAACAACACGGCCAACGGCATCGCCCACCTCCTCTTCGGAGTGGACCCACACTATGCTCCCAATTATTCGCACAGCGCCGAAGAAATTGCGCATATCGTGGAGGAAAGTGGTCGGAGCAAGGAGGTAACTCAAACTGAGGCCGAGATATCCATGAACGCGCTTGAGCTCAACGATCGCTCCGTGCGCGAGATTCTTGTGCCGCGCAATGATGTGGAGATGCTGGATATCAACGAACCCTTTGAAAAGAACGTGGATTTGGTAAGCGCCAGTCCCCATAGCCGATTTGCCCTTGTGGACGGGCATTTGGACGATGTGAGGGGCTGGGTGCACGTGAAGGACATGCTCAAACTGGTGCGTTCTGGCAGCACGGACATTTTGAGTGTATGCCGACCGTTGAAGGTAGTGCCCGAAACGATGAAGCTGGACACGCTGCTCAATTTCTTTTCCAAAGAGCGGACGCACAGTGCGCTTGTGGTGGATGAGCACGGCGTGGCGTTGGGACTGGTGTATTTGGACGATGTGCTGGAAGAGATTGTCGGCGATGACATTCAGGATGAGTTTGAGGCTGAAGAAAGTCGAGACTTTTACGCTCTAGAGGATGGTCAGTACATGGCCAGCGGTTCTCTTGCCCTCTTTGATTTGGAGGAGGAGTTGCCGGGCCTTGGCGAACTGGAAAACGATGCCGGCATTTCTACGCTCGGCGGGTATATTACGGATCGTCTCGACCACCTGCCGGAGGTGAATGAGCAGATCCGCATTCGCGACTACCTTGTTACGGTAACAGCTACGGACGGTCGTCGCGTGACCCAGGCGCGCATTCAGCACGCGCCGGAGCAGACTGAGTCCGCACCGGCAGCGGGGTAAAGGAGTCCGTGCGACGAGTCTCTCCGACCGAGATCGCCACGTGTTTTTTTGTATTTTTCAGCGTCCTGTATTTTTGAGGTAACCGAGCCTAACTCATTGTACCATTCCTTCTTTTCGGCGTCCTGAATGATGAGGTAACGCGAGGAATTTCCACCTTAGTCTTTTAGACTGGACATTTGTTTTGAAAAAAGATATGCTCGCCTCCATCTGGTAGGGGAGGCAGGACCGAGGCTTCAAACCTCTATTTTTACCATGAAAGAAAATCACACCATCGAAAGAGAAATTCGGAAAGTAATTCGTCGGGGAGCCATGGTGGCGATATGTACCCTGTCTGTTATGGCATGGGCAGAGGAAGGTACTCCCGCACCCTACAAGGAAGCGGAAGCCGGTCAGGCATGGGCTCAGTATGAGGTCGGCAAATGCTATTATGACGGCAAGGGGGTGAACAAGGACTACGCGGAGGCGGTGAAGTGGTGGCGCTTGGCAGCGGATCAGGGGGATGCGAAGGCGCAGTGCGGTCTTGGCTCGTGCTATGCGAACGGCGAAGGCGTGAGCCGGGACATGACGGAGGCGGTGAAGTGGTATTGCAAAGCAGCGGAGCAAGGCCATGCGAGTGCGCAGTGGTATCTTGGCTGGTGCTATGAAACCGGCAATGGAGTGAGCCAGGACTACGCGGAGGCGGTGAAATGGTATTGCTTAGCGGCGGAACAAGGCTATGCGAGTGCGCAGTATAATCTTGCTTTGTGCTATGAGCACGGCGAAGGCGTGAGCCGGGACATGACGGAAGCGGTGAAGTGGTACCGCTTGGCAGCGGAGCAAGGGGATGCTCAGGCGCAGTGTTATTTGGGCTGGTGCTATGAGCACGGCGAGGAAGTGCGCAAGGATATGGCGGAGGCGGTGAAGTGGTATCGTCTGGCTGCGGAACAGGGGAATGTGGTTGCGCAGTATAACCTTGGCATTTGCTATGAGAACGGCAATGGGGCGAGCAAGGATATGACAGAGGCGGTGAAGTGGTACCGCTTGGCGGCGGAGCAGGGGGATGCGGATGCGCAGAATAGCCTTGGCATTTGCTATCGGAATGGCAATGGGGTGAGCATGGATATGACAGAGGCGGTGAAGTGGTACCGCAAAGCAGCGATTCAGGGGCACGCGGGTGCACAGTGTGATCTTGGCGGGTGCTATGAGAGAGGCAAGGGGGTGAGTAAGGACAAGGCGTGAGGGAGGGGGCTTCGGAAGCGAGGTGTCTTCCTTCGCTCTCTTTCACCGTTCGGTGCACTATTTTTATCCGGCTGCGTAGGTGGGTTGCGAAGCAAAAATGAATTGACTTTTCCATGCCAGACACTAATATCGCCTCATGGCACAGCAGAATGCAATCTCTCCCATGCGCGCGCAGGATTTCCCCGAGTGGTACCAGCAGGTCATCAAGGCTGCTGATATGGCTGAAAACTCAGAGGTGCGCGGGTGTATGGTCATCAAGCCGTGGGGCTACGCTATTTGGGAGCTCATTCAGCAGCAGTTGGATGCCGAGTTTAAGCGTACCGGGCATTCCAATGCGTATTTCCCGATGCTTATCCCGGTGGCATATTTGGAAAAGGAAGCGGAGCATGCCGAGGGTTTTGCTACTGAGTGTGCCGTCGTTACGCACCACCGTTTGGAGGCTCAAAAAGACCCCGATACCGGCAAGACGCGCATGATTCCTGCGGGTGAGCTTACAGATAAATACGTGATCCGGCCCACTTCCGAAACTGTGATTGGCGCTGCCTTTTCGCGTTGGCTGGAGTCGTACCGCGATCTCCCTTTCAAGGTGAATCAGTGGTGCAATGTGATGCGCTGGGAGATGCGTCCGCGCATCTTCCTGCGCACGGCCGAGTTCTTGTGGCAGGAGGGACACACCGCTCACGAAACCCGTGAGGAGGCCGAGCACGAGACGGCCACCATGCACAAGGTGTACGAAGATTTTCAGCGCGATGTGCTGGCGGTGCCTTCCATTCCCGGAGAAAAGACCGAGCATGAGCGGTTTCCGGGCGCGGTGCGCACATTCACCGTGGAGGCGATGGTGCAGGACCGCAAGGCGATTCAGGCGGGCACTTCCCATTTCCTCGGTCAAAACTTCGCTAAGGCTCAAAATATCTCTTTCGCCGGTCGCAACAACGAGCGCCAATATGCGTGGACAACTTCGTGGGGCGTATCCACCCGCATGATCGGCATGCTCATCATGGCGCATTCGGATGACGACGGGTTGGTCTGTCCGCCGCGCGTGGCTCCGCGCCAAGTGGTGATCATTCCGGTCACGCCGAAAGCGGAGACGCGCGAGCAGATATTGACGCATTGCCGTGAGCTGGCAGCTAAGTTGGCGGCCCGGCAGTATCACGGCATGCCTGTGCGCGTAGAAGTGGACGAGCGCGACCTGAATGGCGGCACCAAGAAGTGGGAATGGATTAAGAAGGGCGTGCCTCTTCGCGTGGAAATCGGTCCTCGCGACATCGAAAAAGCTTCGGTGTGTCTGGCTCGTCGCGACCGTCCCACCGGCGACAAGTGGTTCATGTCGGAAACGGATTTTGAGGCTCAGGTGATCGAGTTGTTGGAAGATATCCAAAACAGTTTGCTCGCTCGCCAGCAGGCTTTCCGAGACGCCCACATTCGCACCTGCGACCATCTGGATGATTTCAAGAAAAACTTCAGTGGCGAGGGGGATGCCGACTGGTTGCTCTGCCCGTGGGACGGCTCTCCGGAGCAGGAGCAAGAGCTGGGCAAGAGCCTGCGCATCTCCATCCGCTGTATCCCGCACGGCGAGCTGGGGCAGGGACCTGAGGCGCCCTGCATCCTCACCGGCCGTCCCACCACCCGCCGTGTCCTCTGGGCACGCAGTTACTAAACTATCTCGCGACAACTATGGCAACATACGGTTATTATCGCCTTGTGGCAGCTGTGCCGCATATTCATGTGGCGGATGTGCCCGGCAACATAGAGCAGTTGGTGAGCGCTGCGCATGATGCCGCTGGTTTGGGGGCGCATGCGGTGGTCTTTCCGGAAATGAGCCTCACGGGCTATTCCTGCGGGGATCTTTTTTTTCAGCCTACGTTACAGCGTGCTGCTCTCCATGGGCTGAAGGACCTTGCCGAACGCACGGCGGAGCTGTCTTGTGTACTCATTACGACAATACCGCTCGCCGTTCAGGACGCGCTGTACAACGTGGCGGTGGTGTTGCAAGAGGGGAAGGTGCGCGGGTTGGTACCCAAGAGTGTGTTGCCCAACTATCGAGAATTTTACGAACGGCGACAGTTTCGTCCCGCTGCGGAACTGCGCGTGTGCGAGGTGCTCCTGCCCGGGTTCGGCACGGTGCCCATTGGCACTGATTTACTCTTCTCCGATGGGGAGGGCTTGGTGTTCGGCGTTGAGGTTTGTGAAGATTTGTGGGCCGTGCTGCCTCCCAGTTCAAGGTTGGCTCTCCAGGGAGCGCGCGTCATTTTCAACCCGTGCGCCAGCACAGAACTGGCTGGCAAAGCCCATTACCGTCGCCAGCTCGTGGCGCAGCAGAGTGGCACGTGCCTGTGCGCTTACGTCTTGGCTTCTGCCGGTATGGGTGAGAGTACGCAGGATGTGGTATACAGCGGGCATGCGCTCATTGCGGAGAATGGTCGCATTGCCGCGGAAAGCGAGCGTTTCTCACGTAGCACCACGCTCACCTGCGCCGATGTGGATGTGGAGCGTTTAAGTGCGGCGCGCATGAGTGAAAGTTCGTACAATGAAAATCGCTTGCCGCAGGAGTGGCAAACAGTGCGCAAGATCCTGCTATCCCCCTTGGCAGATGAATGCGACCTGCGCTTTGCACGCTTGCAGAAACGCCCCTTTCTACCGCCCCAAGCGCAAGCAGAAGAACGCTGCGAGGATATTCTGAACATCCAGGCGGCAGGGCTTGCCAGACGCATGGAGCACACCGGAGCAAAGTCTCTCGTGATTGGTCTGTCCGGAGGGTTAGACAGCTCGCTGGCGTTGTTGGTGTGCGTGCGGGCGTGCGAGCAACTGGGGGTAGCGCCAAGTTGTATCCGTGCGGTGACAATGCCCGGCTTCGGCACCACTGGACGCACCCATGATAATGCGGTGCGTTTGGCTCGTCTTGTCGGCGCCGACCTCACGGAAATTGACATTCGCGAGGCGTGCATGAAGGAGTTTGAGCACTTGGGCTTCGATCCCTCCCGGCGCACTACCACCTACGAAAATGTCCAGGCTCGCGAGCGTACACAGATCCTCATGAATATGGCCAACATGCACTGCGGCCTTGTGGTGGGTACCGGTGATCTCTCCGAGATTGCTCTCGGTTGGTCCACCTACAACGGCGATCACATGAGCATGTATGCCGTCAACTGCTCCATCCCGAAAACGCTTATTCGCTGCCTCATTGCGCACGTGGGCCGCAGCAGCTCTGCAGAGCTTGCCACCGTGATGCAAGATATCATCGATACCCCGGTGAGTCCGGAACTGCTGCCGCCTTCGGATGACGGCACAGTGGAGCAGAAGACAGAGGAGTTGCTCGGGCCGTACGATCTGCACGACTTTTTCCTCTTCCATTTCATGAAATACGGAGCTTCTCCTCAGAAACTGCTTGCGCTTGCCAAGCGTGCGTGGATTCCGGATTATGATGAAGAGACCATTCAACGCACGCTGAGCACCTTCCTGCACCGTTTCTTTGCCCAGCAGTACAAGCGCAGTTGCATTCCGGACGGTCCGAAAGTGGGCACCATTTCCCTCTCTCCACGCGGTGATTGGCGCATGCCCAGCGATGCTTCCGCACGTGTGTGGCGCTGAGCGCGCTTGGGGCATTGCCCGAAAATTCGGTCTACGGGAGTTCGATTCTGGACTTATTTGTCCCTTTTTCTTTCGGTTTTCCAAAATTTTTCCCCCTCCATTATCTTGGGTGCTCGTCGCCAGGGGATGTTGAAAAAATGGCCTTTGATTATGAATTAGAATCGCCGATGCGTCTGTTTGATGTTCGAGGGAGCGACCACAAGATTTTGTGTGATATTTTAGAAAATTATCGTATATTTTGGGACTTTCCTTTTCAGGAGGCAAAATTTCGCTTGTCAGGTTGTGGGTGATGTGCTAAATTCGCGCTCGTCCGAGGACGGACGGGAACGGAGACATCCGAGACCGAGCGCAGAGGGCCAAGGGGCGCAAGCCAGACAGGTCGTAAAAAGCGCAGTATTTTCGGATGACCGAGCAAGTAAACCACCGGCGCGTGAGTCGGGGTGCGGCTGAGTGAGTCGGGCAGGGAAAGAGGCTGACTCTTCAGGGCGTGCCGTTGCGTGCGGGGTGGGGGTGCTTGCACCCTCTCAATTCATGAACATCACAACTCTCTCACAAAGTCATGCCCCAGCAAATCATCAAGCGCAACGGAAAGCGCGAGCGTTTTGAGGCCTACAAGATTCAGCAGGCCATTGAAAAGGCCTTTCACGCGTCCCAGGAGGAATACAACCCGCTCGTCTATACGAATGTACTGGATGCCATCAAGAATGAGGAATACCTGCCGGTGGAAAAGGTGCAGGATCTCATCGAGAGCGAGTTGATGAAATCCGGGGCGTTTGAGACGGCGCGCAACTTCATCAAATACCGTTTCCTGCACAAATTGCAGCGGGAGCAGATTGCCGGCGTGTACCAAGGCAATACGTGGGTGGATTGCAAGCAGGCCATCGAGGAGTATATCGGCAACATAGACTGGCGCATCAAGGCTAATTCCAATACGACTTACTCCAATGCCGGACTTGTGAACAACACGGCCGGCAAGGTGATCGCCAACTACTGGCTCGACCAAGTTTATTCCCCGGACGAGGGAGCGGCTCACCGCAACGGGGACTACCATATTCATGATTTGGACTGCCTCACGGGTTACTGCGCGGGGTGGAGCTTGCGCAACCTGCTCAACGAAGGGTTCAACGGCGTGCGAAGCCGCGTGAACAGTCGCCCTCCCAAGCATTTCCGCGAGGCTCTCGGGCAGATGGCCAATTTCCTGGGCATTCTGCAGAGCGAATGGGCAGGCGCGCAGGCGTTCAGCTCCTTTGACACGTACCTTTCTCCCTACCTCTTCCGCGACCAGCTCCCCTACGGGGAGGTGAAGAAAGCTTTGCGCAGCTTTGTGTACAACTTGAACGTGCCGTCTCGTTGGGGGCAGAGTCCCTTTACCAACGTGACCATTGACTGGACAGTGCCGCGTGACTTGCGTGAGCAGCCCCCATTCTCCGGTGGAGCGCACATCTACGAGAACCTGCACGATGAGAAGTTGGAGGCCTTGGCGAAGGAGCGCGGGGTGGAGAGCTTGACTGCGATGACTTATAAGCATTTCCAGCCGGAGATGACTGTCATCCAACGAGCCTTCTACGAGGTGCTCACCGAGGGGGATAGCACCGGGCAGCCTTTCACCTTCCCCATTCCTACCGTGAACATCACTGAGGACTTTGATTGGGATGGAGAGAATGTACCGCTACTTTTCGCCAATGCGGCTAAAATTGGCTCTTCCTATTTCCAGAACTTCGTGGGTTCGCAGTACAAGATTGATGAGAACGGCAACAAGGTCATCGATGAAGAGGCGTACAAGCCGGATGCGGTACGTTCCATGTGCTGCCGCTTGCAGTTGGATTTGCGCGAGTTGCTCAAGCGCGGTGGCGGTCTGTTCGGCTCAGCAGAAATGACCGGTTCCATCGGCGTGGTGACCATCAACATGGCGCGTCTCGGTTACTTGTACAAGGGGAACAAGAATCTGCTGTACAGCAAGCTTGCCGAGCTCATGGATCTCGCCAAGAGCACGCTGGAGAAGAAGCGCGTGTTTATTAACACCCTCTACGAACGTGGTCTCTATCCCTACACCAAGCGCTACTTGCCGCACCTACGCAATCACTTCTCCACCATCGGATTGAACGGCATCAACGAGATGCTGCGCAACTTCTCCGGCGACACCATGAATACCGCCACTCCGGATGGTATTGCTTTCGCGGAGGATGTGCTGCATTTCATGCGCGAACGCATCCGCGGCTACCAGGAGGAAACCGGCAACCTCTACAATTTGGAGGCTACTCCGGCCGAGGGCACCACCCATCGTTTCGCTCGCGAGGATGCCAAGCGCTTCCCAGACATCATTCAAGCCGGTACACCGGGGCATCGCTACTATACCAACAGCTCCCAGCTGCCCGCTAACTACACGAGCGATCTTTTCAAGGCTCTGCACATGCAGGACAAGCTGCAGTGTTGCTACACCGGCGGTACGGTGTTCCACATGTACATGAACGAGGCCATTTCCTCTCCGGAGGCCTGCCGCGATATTGTGCGTAAGGTGCTTACCAACTTTAAGATGCCCTACATCACGGTGACTCCGTTGTTCTCTGTGTGCGACAAGCATGGCTACCTCAAAGGTCGTCATGACTATTGCCCGATTTGCGATGAAGAACTCATCGCTAAGGCTCGCGCCGAGGAGCAGCCCGAATTGCCTCTCTTTTAGTCTTTTTTTACTAACCCATAACATCAATAAACCATGACAGAAGAAGAAATCAAAGCCGTCGTGAAAACCGACGAGCAGATACTGGCCGAGCATGAGAGCGAGCGCTCCAAGTGCACCGTCTATACCCGTGTGATGGGCTACCATCGTCCTGTGGAGACGTTCAATGCCGGCAAGCAAGGCGAGTTCGAGGAGCGTGAGCACTTCGTGGAGCCCTGCGGCTGCTGCGGTGACACGATTCTGAAGTGATTCCCGATTCTCCCCTCCGCTCCTTTTCGTAGGGGCGAGGGTGGGGGGATTTGCTTTCCTTCCCCACGTTTCGCGCTGCTCTGGCCGGTTCGTGGGGTTTGTTTTATCCTGTTCCATGCCGCATATCGTCCACCCTTCGGATATTACGCCGCTTACTTTCTTGGATTATCCAAAGAAGGCCGCCTGCATTTTCTGGTACAACGGCTGCAACCTGCGTTGTCCCTATTGCTACAACCCCGACCTCGCGCTCTCCCAACACCGAGGTGTGGTGGATGAGATAGCTTTCCTCAAGGAACGCCGCTCGTTTTTAGATGCTGTTGTACTTTCCGGAGGGGAGTCTACTCTGGTACCTCACATCTTTGAATTGTGCTCCCAGATTAAGGACCTCGGCTACCTCGTCAAAATCGACACGAACGGCAGCAATCCTCAAGTGCTTCGCCCTCTCCTGCAAAACCACCTCATCGATTACGTGGCCTTGGATCACAAGATGCCCTCCGATCGCTCGTGGAAATTGCCGGACGGCTCCGCGCTCTACGACCGCTTTCGCAAGTCTCTTTCGCTCTTGCTTCAGCATAAAATTCCGCACGAAGTGCGCACAACCGTGCACCCCGCCCTCCTAGATGAGGCTGATATCCTACGCATGATCCGCGAAGTCGCCTATATCGGCTATTCTGGCACCTACTATCTCCAGTTCTTCTTCAAAACCGAGCATACGCTCGGCCACATGAGTCCGCCCACGCGTCGTTACGACCGCTCGCTACTCGACCGGCATTCTCCTCTCCCCATCGGCTACCGCAACTTTCCTGAGGATCGCGGCAAGTAACGCCAGCTCGGTTTTCTCTTTACCCTTTTTAGGATATTTTCCTCTTTTCTCCTGTTTACTGATCATCCTTTTTACGCGAATTTTTTATCACGCGAATTTTATTACGTTATAAATTGATAATAAGTCTTTTCATGATATTATCAACATATTAATAACTTAAAGTTATCAATATGAAAATAGTGTTTCTTTGCCTCCCTTTTTGTTTACAAGACAAGGCAAAGGATGCCCCTCAGGTACAAGCTGTCGGAGAGGGAGAAGTGTGGCGTGTTGACGAGAGAGGGATTACTGCCAGTCAGACGGGGGAAGACAGTGGCGGATGATGTCGATACATGACGGGGAAAGATACGCCCCTCGGAGGCAAAAAACATAGAAGGAGCGTAATGCCTCAAAAATAAAGTCACCGAAGCCTGATGCCTCAAAATAAACGGTCACTCAACGGCATAGCATTTTAGTCAGCATTTGCAAGACTTTGTTGAGCGGTGAGCTTATCAAATGACTCTTCTCTTTGCTGCCTCACTTGCTTGATGTGTTCGTAGAGCTTCCTCAACGCCTCTTCTATTTTGCGGCTAAGTTTTATAGGATTGAGTCCAGCGTGTTGCTTCACAAGCTTTTTGTATCTCCTTGATTCCGGGTTAAGTGTGGCTAGCAGACGCTGGTAGGGCGTCTGAGGCTTGTCAT
>CANQBZ010000024.1 GCA_947589295.1 uncultured Akkermansia sp. | reverse complement strand
GGAGCCTTATTCTGAAATGTTGCTCCATAAAAATTTCACGCTATGCCAAATTATGGTTGACTTCGTAAATCGTAAATCGTAAATCGTAAATCGTAAATAATCAACGCTTTGCGTTGAGCAATATGCCGTTCACTACCATTTGGTCTGCTTTTTCTTGGGACGGATGTGAACGACCGCAGGCCGGGGCTTGCTTATGCCTGCAAAAAGGCGTATAATGCGCCCGAAAAATTAAGCAAATGTCAGACGCACGATATCAGCCGTTGCCAGGGTTTCGTGATTTAGCGCCGCAGGAGTACGCTTTGCGGGCGTATTTATTTGGCGCATGGCGAAGGGTAGCTCATCGGTATGGGTTTGTCGAATGGGAGGCGCCCATGCTGGAACCCACAGATTTGTACCTCAAAAAAAGCGGTGGTGAATTGCCTGCGCAGCTCTTCCGCTTTACGGATCAGGGGGAGCGCGATGTTGCCTTGCGGCCGGAGCTGACAGCCTCGCTGGGGCGTATTGTAAGCACGCGCTACTTGGACTACAACAAACCGCTGAAATGGTATGAAATCGGGCCTTGTTTCCGCTATGAGAAGCCCCAAAAAGGCAGGCAGCGTGAGTTCGTGCAATTCAACGTGGATATCTTGGGTGAGGAGAGTGCGGGGGCGGATGCCGAGCTTCTGGCGCTGGCCATCGACAGCATGCGCGCGCTGGGGTTCAAGGCGACGGACTTCGTTGTGCGCGTGAGTGATCGTCAAGTGTGGCTGAAGTACGCGCAGGAGCATGGCATTGCCGAGGAACGCGTGCCGGATTTTCTTGCTGTGATTGATAAGTTGGAGCGTGAACGTGCGGAAGTGTCTGCAGAAAAGCTGGCCGCTTTCGGACTCACGCGCGGGCAAATTGACGACTTTATCGCCAACCCGCCCGATGGAATTTCGCCACGCTATGATGAAGTGCTTGAGGAGCTGCAGGCGCGCGGCTTGGCGGAGTACGTGCAGCTGGACCTGAGTGTGGTGCGCGGATTGGCCTACTACACGGGGTTGGTGTTCGAGATATTTGACAAAGCGCAGAGTTTGCGCGCCGTGGCAGGTGGAGGGAGATATGATAAGCTTATTTCGACGTTGACGGATGGCTCCATCGACATGCCTGCGACGGGGTTTGCCATGGGGGATGCCGTCATAGCGCACTTGATAGAGGCCTGCCCTGAGGCGCGCGCTTTGCGGGATGCTGCTCTTGCGCCGCACACCTGCGATGTGTGCCTGGTGCTTGCTGCGCCGGAGATGCGGCAGAGCCTGCTGCTGCTCGCCTCGACCTTGCGGGATGCCGGAGTGAGCGTGGATGTGCCGCTCACGTGGAGCAAACTGGTCAAACAACTGCGCCATGCCGAGCGATGCGGCGCCACCTACGCGGCTATCATCGGCACAGAGTTTCCGAGCATTGAACTCAAACGCATGGCCACCCGCGAATCCCGCCACTTGCAGCTCGAAGAATTAATCTGCGAGCTCATCCCCCATCAATAAACCATGGATCGTGATGAAAACCTGGAGCAACGCGCAGCTGCCGGGGATGTGCAGGCATGCATGCAGCTGGGTCGCCGCTTACTGCGCGGGCGCGGTGTGGAGCGAAACTACGAGCGTGCACTGGGGTGCTTCGACGTTGCGGCCAAGGCCGGCGAGCCTGATGCGTTTTACTTGATGGGAAAATGCTACCTGAAGGGCGTTGGCTGCAGAAAGGACCCGGCGGGCGCTGTATGTTGCCTGGAAAACGCCGCGCGCCGTGGGCATGCTTCGGCAGCGCTTAAGTTGGGTGCGTGCTTTGAGCAGGGCGTCGGCGCACCGCAGAGCGATGAAATAGCTGCGTATTGGTACCGCAAAGCCGCCGCTCGCGGTGAGACGCGTGCGTACGATGAGTTGCTGCGACTGGCGCGCAAAAGCCGTATCAATACTCTTGAACACAGCGCATGAAGGTACTCATTTTCGGGGCAAGCGGGCGCGTGGGGATGGCGCTCAGCGCAGCGGCGCAGGCAAACGGGTACGAGCTGCTTGCTCCCGCACACGCAGAGTGCGACCTGGAGCAGCCGGCGGCTGTCGGGGAGTATGTGCTGCGGCATGATACGGCCCAACTGGTGGTCAACTGTGCAGCGATCTCGCAAGTTGAGTCGTGCCAGGACGATCCCCTGCGCGCTCATGTGGTGAATGCCATGAGCCCGGCGGCCATGGCGTTGGCCTGCCGACACACAGGAGCCCGTTTTATCCACCTTTCCACGGATTACGTGCTGGATGGACGTCGCCCGGGGCTCAAATCGGCTGATGCACGGTGCAAGCCTGTCAACATCTACGGCATGTCCAAGGCGGAGGCCGAGAGCCAAGTGAGCGAGAGCAATGCCGAGGCTCTCATCTTGCGCGTTTCGTGGGTATGCGGTAACCCGGAAAAGCCCTCCTTCGTGGAACATATGCTGGCGCAGGCGCTGCGAGGGGAGAAATTGCTCGCTGCGGCGGATCAGGACTCCCTGCCTACGCATGCGCAGGATATTGCCCGCGTCATTCTCAGCCCGCGGTTGAATGGGGTGAGCGGGGTGCTTCAAGTGACGAGCTGCGGCGAGCCGATGAGCCGTTACAGCGGCGCCAAAATAGCTCTGGAACACGCCTGTGCGCTGGGCGCCCTGCAGCAGATGCCGCATGTGGAGTCGCAGCTCGTTTGCACCATGAGCAGATTTCGTGCTCCGCGCCCGGCTCACACAGCGATGGACAACAGCGCACTGCTGGCGCTCGGGATTCCCATGCCGAGTGCGAGCGCGTGCGTGTGTCGGGCGGTGGAAGACTACATGCGCTGGTTGCGTCGTTGACTCAGAAAAAAGAGCCGAGAGTGAACTCGGCTCTTCGAGGAAAGCAGGGAGCGCGTCGCACTGCACGCCCTGAGGGGAGAACTACTGCGCGTCTCCCACTACATTGACGCGGCGGCCTTCGCGGTCAAAAAACACGCGTCCGTCCACCAACGAGAAAATCGTGTAATCGCGGCCCATGCCCACACCTTTGCCGGGGTGGAACTTTGTACCGCGCTGGCGAACGATGATATTGCCGGCGATGACGGATTCGCCTCCAAACTTTTTCACGCCGAGGCGCTTGCTGCGGGAATCGCGCCCGTTGCGTACTGAACCTTGTCCTTTTTTATGTGCCATGACTGGTAAAAATGTCTCGGTTAATAATTAAGCGTTGATCGCGGTGATTTTGACCTTGGTGAGCGCAGCTCGGAACCCCTTCTTTTTGTGAAAACCTTTGCGGCGCTTGAATTTGAAAGCAATCCCCTTCGGCCCGCGCGCCTCGGCTTCCAACACCTGGGCGGTCACGCTGGCCCCCTCCACCATCGGAGTCCCAACCTTTGTCGTTTCCCCGTTTTCTACCAGCAGCACATGGTCGAACTTCGCCTCACCATCATTCTGCATGTCGGGAAGACGATCCACTTCCACTACATCGCCCACCGTGACCCGGTACTGCTTGCTGCCGGATGCGAATATTGCGTATGCCATAGTTTTCTGATTTTTTGGTTGCACCCGCTTGCGCGGGCTGGCACATTATAGACATGTTGGCCAAATTGGCAAGTAAAATTTATTAAAAAATGAAAAATATCGCAAAAATTTTTCAACGAGAGGAGATCGTGGTGCAGGGCGAGCGGGCAATGCGAGCGTTTGGTAAAGAGTTGGCTGGGGCCCTGGAAGCCGGGGATGTGCTTGGGTTGGTAGGTGAGTTAGGCGCCGGCAAGACGCGTCTCGTGCAGGGAATACTGGAGGGCTTGGGGGGTAAACAAGTTGGCGCCAGCCCCACCTTCAGTATTGTGCACGAACATCTTGATGGGAGACTGCCGACAGCCCATTTTGACTTCTACCGCCTGCAGCAGCCGGAGGACGCGCTGCAGATAGGTTGGGATGAGTATCTGGAGAGCGGGATGGTATTGCTCGTGGAGTGGGCGGACCGTTTTGACGGAGCGCTCATGCCGCGGCACACCGTGTGGGTGCAAGTTGAGAGCACAGGGGAGACGACCCGGCGCGTGCTCGTGCACGGCGCGTCTCATTGACTAAGGGACAAAACGCTACAAAGAAAGCGCGTTGGAACAAAAATTCCAACGCGCTTGCGAATCTTCGCAAGAGAGGCAGTTGCCCACCTCCCCTTGAAAAAACTCTTACTTGGTGACAGTAGCGGGAGCCACAGGGGCGACAGGAGCCACAGGGGCTTCCTCCTGCTGCTGCTGCTGCTGGCAGCTGGCAAGAATAGCAACCGCCGTAAGAGCGAGAACAGAGATGGTCTTCATATTTTCTTATATTTACTAGGTTGAAGTTCCTCTACCCACTGTAGGCAGAAGACGCGGAGCTATTATAGCCAATTTGGCATTGATGGCAAGTCTAAAATGAAAAAAAATGACAATTCCCGGCGTTCAGAAGGGTAAAATGAACTTAATGCTCTGAAAATGAGATTCTATCAAAAATCTAATTTTCTGACAAAGAGGTGGGTGAATTCGGCGTGATTGCTTGAGAATCCAAGGATGAGATATCGGCCAGCACCTGCGCTTGCAGGGCGTCCAAGGAAGGGAATTGCTGCTCAGGGCGCATAAAGCGGCGCAGCTGCACAGCGAGCGAGCAGCCGTACAAGTCGCCCTGCCAATGAGGGAAATGGACCTCGAGGCGAGGGAGTTTACGTTGCTCGGCAATACTGGGACGCAGCCCCAAATTGGCAATGCCGTTCAGCTCTGCGTTTTGCACGCTGGCAGACACAGCATACACCCCCGCTGGCGGCAAGGCGCTGTGGGGGCAAATGGGGATGTTGGCCGTCGGAAAGCCGAGACGCCGCGCCAGGTGCTGGCCATGTTCCACGCGCCCGGCTATGACAAACGGGTGACCGAGCAGGGCCGTGGCGAGCGAGATATTTCCCCCGGCCAGGGCGGCACGGATGCGCTGCGAGCTCACCGGCGCGCCGAGGTGATGCTCCAGCGGGCAAATGCGGATGTGCCAGCCGCGTTGCGTGCCCTCGTGGCGGAGCCGTTCTGCATTCCCGCATCCACCCGCGCCGAAGCGCCAATTTTCGCCCACTGATATACCCGCCACGCGGCATGCCTCTCCCAGCGTATCCAAAAATTGCTCCGGCGTGAGTGCGGCAAGCCGGGCGTCGAAGGGGAGGCAGAGCAACACATCGGCCTTTCCAAGCTCGTCAATGAGCCGCGCTTTGTATTCCGCCCGGGGGGTAATGAGCGGAGGCTGGGAAGCGGGACGGAGCAGCGCCAGCGGGTGCCGGGCAAAGGTGATGACCCCGCGCAGGGCGTCCGGAGTGTCGGCGCTGTGCATCACGCGGACGTGGCCACGGTGCACGCCGTCAAAAAAGCCGATGGCCCAGTGAACAGGTCGTTCAAGACAATGCAATTCGGCGAACGAATGAAAGATTTGCATGGCTCAGGGGGTGATGGGGATCAGCTGTTCCACGGGAATGAGACGGGCAAGAATTTGCTGGCGTGTGGCTGCTTTCAGATCGGGCACGCTCATGGCCTGAGCGATGTCAAACTTTCCGGATCGAATGCGGCGCAGGGCGGTGAGGTGCGCCCCGCAGCCCAGCAGTTGTCCGATGTCGTGTGCGTATGTGCGCACGTAAAAGCCCTTGGAGCAGTGCACCGAAAAGTCCACCTGAGCGACGGACAAGTCAATGCGGGTGATCGTGTAGCCAAACACGCGCACCCGTCGGGCTCGCCGGGCGACCTCTTCGCCCCGGCGCGCGAGCTTGTAGCAGGGCACGCCGTTGATTTTCACCGCAGAAAACATGGGCGGCACCTGGTCAAACTCAGTGTGAAAATGCTCAAAGGCGCGTTGAACATCAGCTGCAGTGACGCCATCGGTCGGCTTCGTGGCTACTACCTCACCATCGGCGTCCTGGCTATTGGTTTCAATCCCAAGCTGCATGGTGGCCGTGTAAACTTTATCTTCGCTCATGAGGCGCTCCTGCAGACGCGTAGCCTTGCCGATGACCAGAATCAGCATGCCGGTGGCCATGGGGTCCAGCGTGCCGCAATGTCCCACCTTGCGCGTTCCCAGGATACGGCGACAGAGCGCCACGGCATTGTGGGAGGTAAAACCGGGGTCTTTATCCACCAGCAGCACGCCGTTGGGGCTCTCGGGAGACGGGGAGGTCATGCACGTGAGCTCAGGGCTTTGCGAGTGGCTTGCAACACGGCGGAACGCACGTCGCCAAGCGTGCCGCGCATGCGAATGCCGGCAGCCATGGGGTGTCCCCCTCCGCCAAATTGAGCGGCCAGATCATTTACCCGCACGGCGGGGTCTTTCGAGCGCAGGGAGATGCGGACAAGCCCGCCCTCCAGCTCCTCAAAGATGAGCGCTACTTTGGCACCGCGCAGAACGCGGATGATATCCACCAGGTCTTTCGTGTCTTCGAGTCGCAGGTGAAGCTCCTGCCGACGGGCGATGGTGAGCGAATAGTGTACAATGAGACCCTCGGCGTCCAGCTCCATGTTGCAGAGCACCTCGCGCTGCAGGTGCAGGGCAGCCAGGGGGAGTTCCTGGTAGAGGCGACGGTTGATGTCTCCCACGTCCACCCCGACCTCAATGAGCCGTGCGCCCAGGCGCATAACTTCCGGCGTGGTCGAACTGTATTGGAAAGAGCCCGTATCCGTGTTGACGGCAACGTAGAGCGCGGCAGCCATGGGTGGAGTGAGCGCGACGCCGAGAGCATCCAGCAGGGGAGCGAGCACGCAGGCGCAGGCTGCGGCTTTCTCCTGCACGAGGTTCATTGTGGCGTACAGAGTGTTGGTTTCGTGGTGGTCGATATTGATGGTAAGGGGGGCTGATTCTACAAGTAGTTGACCATTGCCGCCCAAGCGTTTGGGTTCTCCGCAATCCAGGCAGACCACGCACTCCAGCCCGGGTGGCAAAGTATTTGGCGGAGGGGTGACAAACTGCGCGCCTTCCAGAAAGCGGAAGCGCTCCGGTACGCCATCTTCGATCCACACGTGCACGCGCTTGCCGAGCGCTTGCAGAGCCAGCCCAAGCGCAATGGAGCTGCCCACGGCATCACCGTCCGGTCGCATGTGCGAGATAAGCGCTATCTCATTGAGATCGATGAGCGTTTGAGCAATCTCCTGGTGCGAACTTCGGGCTGCCATTGGTCGGGAGTCTTTATACCATCCAAACGCTTCCGCGTCAAGCCGTGTTTAGAAGGGGAACTCGTCGGCGCTGACAGGGTTTTGAGCAGGAGCTTCGTGGAGCACCTCGGCGCTCCCGTGTCGACTGAGCGGGGTGATCTGCATGGCTCGCTCCGGCCGCACCGGGCAGGCGTAGGAGCAGGCTCCGCACCCGATGCAGAGTTTGCTGTCCAGCACCGGCACCATCAGCCGTTTGCTGGTCATAGCTTTCGTAGGGCACACCCGCGAGCACTTGCCGCAAGCGATGCACTTGGCGCGGTCAATTTGCACATGCTCGCCTCCCGGTTGTAACGAGAGCGCATGCTGCGGGCAAATGTCCACACAGGCGCCGCAGGTGATGCAGTTTTCAGGCGTGTAGCAGGGGACTTTGCCTTCAATGGTGGAGAGGGCTTTGGTAGGGCAATGTTCGGTGCAGGCGCCGCACTCCGTTTGGTGGCCGTACACGATGCAACGCTCAGAATGGAACGAGGCCAGGGCGATCTGCGTGCGTTTTTTTTCGGCGCGCGAGAGGGGGAGAATCGCGCCAACCGGGCACACGGAGCTGCAGGCCGTGCAATCAAAGTTGCAGAAACCACGGGTGAAATCCAGGTAGGGCTTCAGGAAGCCCGAGAACCCATGTTGCAGGGTGGCAGGTTGCAGCACCCGGGTAGGACAGGCGGTGATACACAGCCCGCAGCCGGTACAGTGGCTCAGAAAACGCGGCACACTCACACTGCCGGGCGGGGAGGCTGCAGGGGCTATGTTGTCGGTCTGGGCAGGGGCGGCAACCACCGGTACGCTCGTGGCTAACAGACCCAGGAATGCGCGGCGCGAGCTGCTTGGAGGCTCTTTCTCGCAGTTAGTTTTTGGGGGCGAGTTTTTTTTGACGCCCGGGGTTTGGAAAGGGGAAACGAGGTGCGGACGTAAACCGCGTTTGCAGGCGCTCACGCAGTCGTAGCAGTTGATGCAGCGCGAGGTGTCCACGCAATAGCTTTGCAGATCGATGCACTGAGCCTTGCAGGCGCGCACGCAGGCGGCGCAGCGTATACAGCCGTTGGGGTCCATGCCAATGCGCAGCAAGGGGCGGCGCGCCAGCAGGCCAAGCAGCGCTCCCACCGGGCAGAGCGTGTTGCAATAGAGCCGCCCGCGCCACCACGCCAGGATGAGCGGCAGCAGAAACATAATCACGACGGGCGCCAGCAGCCAGCCGTAGCGTCCCCATGCTGCCGCCGTCACTTGTCGCCCTTCTACGGCATTGGCCAGCTCCGCCGCAAGCGGGTTGATGACGCCTGCCAAGAAACGTCCCGCGATGCTGTAAGGATCCACCCAAGCCAAGACCGCGGCTCCGACGAGGAGCCAGCCGACCGTCACTGCCAGCAGCACCCCGTATCGCACATAGGGCACCGGCGGCGCATAGCGACGGGCAGGATGGGCCGCCTTTCTGCCGCGCAGACGCCCGACAAAGCTGTGCAGGCGGATGACGATATCCTGAGCAATCCCCAATGGACAGAGGAAGGAACAATACACACGTCCGAAGATGAGAGTAACGACAATGAGAGAGGCCAGCACAACGCCTGCCCATGCCACGCCGCTTTGTGTGCCGAGCAGAGCCGGGATGAACTGAATGCGCTCAATAAGATGCTCCCAGGCAGCCGGTTCAGCATTGTGCAGGTTGATGAATCCCCACACAACCAGCAGCCCCACCAGGGTGGCGCAGATAAGGCGTGACAACCGCCACATAGGCATCAGGAAGGAGAAATACGGCGAATCAAGACCTTGGAGAGATCTTTTTCACCCAATCCCATGGAGGCTGCCAGGTCGATATGGCGCACCTCACCGTCTTCGTAGCCCAGAAGTTTGGCGGCTGCGGCATCCATGGCCACAATATCCTTTCCCACCAGCAGGGCATGTGTCTGAATGAGGTCATTTTCATCTTTGCCCTTGGGACCATTGCGCAACATGGGCGAAAAGGCGTCCAGGACGTTGAGATCCGGCTTGCGCAGCAGGATGCTGTCAGCGATGCATTGGTGCAGATCGTGGCTGTGGAAAAACCCGCGATCCCACACGATTCCCATCATATTTTTCATGCAGGCAGTCATGCGCGCCCCTCCGTGGTTTTTGAGCACGGGCATGTTGATAAAAACATCTGCATCCAGAATGGCGGAGTGAACTTTAGCCTGCTTGAGCTTGCGGGCGGCCGGGTTGGGGTGGTCACGGTACAATCCCGCATCTGCTCCGCTGATCATTTCGCCCCCGGCGGCTTCAACCGCTGCTTGAATGCCACTGTTGCGGTAGGTGCGCTGCCAATCGTCGCATGCGTGGTCGAAAACTTGCACCTTGGAAGCTCCCGCTTGTTTGCAGAGTTTGACCATGTGTCCAACGAGGGAGGGGTGCGTGTTGGCGCAAAATTCCGGGGATTTGTCCCATGCGCAGTTGGGCTTGATGACAACGCTTTGTCCGGGTTTGACAAAGGCGGACATGCCTCCTCCGCTTCCCAACACCATGAGAGCGGCAGACAGCATGGCTACACGATCATCACCCCGCACGGCCACCAAGGGATCTTTCTTTGCGGGTACTGCGGATTCTTCGGCGCTGGCGATCGGAAACAAGCCGCTGAGGGTATCCAGCGAAAATCCGGCGCCTACGGCAAAACCGAGTTTGATAAAGTCTCTGCGTTGCATGATATAATCAGGGTAGCGTGTGGAGGCGAAAGAGTCAAGATGAAACAGAAAAATCAACGCAGATTTACCCGACCGTTGAGGGCGCGCATCACCGTGACGGCATCCGCTTGCGCCAATCCGGCGCCGGCAGGCATACCTTGCGCAAGGCGTGAGATGCGGCAAGGAAGATCAGTCAGTCGGTCTGTGAGGTAGAGAGCCGTGGCTTCTCCCTCCACATCATTGCCCACGGCCAGAATGACTTCGCAGTTGGGGTGCTCCTTCACACGCTGCACAAGCTGGTCAATGGCGAGATGCTCGGGCAGAATCCCATCCAGCGGGGATATTTTGCCACCCAGGCAATGGTAAAGTCCGCGGAAGAAGCCGCTGCGCTCGATGGACAGCACATCCGTAGCGTGCTCGACAACGCAGATGGTGGAGGCGTCGCGGGTGGGATCGTTGCAGGCGGTGCAGAGTTCGCCGCGTTTCGCAAAGAAGCCGCAGTTGGGGCAGGTGCCGGTGTTTTCCACGGCGCGCGAGATAGCTTGGGCGATGCGCGCGGCATCCTCCCCGGCGCGCAGCAAGAACCAGAGAGCCAGTCGCTCCGCCGTGCGTCGACCGGTGCCGGGCATGCGGGTGAGGCTATCGATGAGCTCGCGCACATCGGGCGGGTAGTCCTGCGGGTTCATGAGCGGCGGTGGCGAAAGCAGGCAGAAACGGGCACGAGAATTACCCAGAGCAGCAGGATGCAGGTCAGCGCCTGGCCCACGTAGAGTACGCCGTGCCAAAGCACGCACAGCAGCCCCGGCAGGGCAAAGACAACTGCGGCCAGCAGGCAGATGTGGCTGCGTCGTCCCAAGCGCTTTTGCATCATGAGCACGCCGCCAAAGTAGAGCGTAACAACCACACAGAGCCCGAACTGTCCGGCCGGCGAAAGCAGGGAAACTTGGGCATCCTGCGCACTCAGGTAGAATGGGTGCCCGGCCAGAACCACCAGCTGCGCTTCATCCAGAAACCGGAAAGCCCGGCAGGCTTGCAGCGCCACAATCCCCGCCAAGACGCCGAAGCTCAGGATGGCCCAGCGCAGCATAAAACCATCTTGCGCTCCACGCCGCACCAAGGCTTCCAGTTGGAGGCGCAGGGCTGTGGAAAGACGGTGCAGCATGGGCAGGGGAAACAGGAGGCGCGAATGCTCCAAGAGTTCAGTCGGCAAAGCGTTTGACAATGAGCGAGGCATTATGGCCGCCAAAGCCAAAGGAGTTGCTGAGCGCGACCTGGACGGCATGGCTGCGACCGGAGTTGGCGCAGACGTCCAAGTCGCATTCCGGGTCTTGATTGAAGACATTGATCGTCGGCGGGATGAAGTTGTCGCGAATCGCCATCACGCAGGCGAGCAGCTCAATACCGCCGGCAGCGCCCAACAGGTGCCCGGTCATGGATTTGGTTGAGCTCACCACGAGACCGTTTTTGGCGTAGTCGCCGAAGGTTTGCTTGATGGCTTTCACCTCGCAAATGTCTCCCAAGTGCGTAGAAGTTCCGTGTGTGTTCACGTAGTCGACGTCTTGCGGGCGCAGTCCGGCGTGATCCAACGCCATTTGCATGCAGCGGGCCGCCCCCTCGCCTTCCGGCATGGGGGATGTCAGGTGGTAGCCGTCCGCGCTCAGTCCGTAGCCCACCAGCTCCGCCAGGATGCGTGCCCCGCGTGCCTGCGCGTGCTCCAACGTTTCCAGCACGATCACCCCTGCGCCCTCGCCCATCACAAAACCATCGCGATCAATATCGTAGGGGCGGGAGGCCGTGGAGGGGTCGTCATTGCGGGTCGAGAGGGCTTTCATGTTGGCAAACCCGGCAATGCCGATGGGAAGGATGGAAGCTTCCGCTCCGCCGCAGATCATCACGTCCGCATCCCCGAACTTCATGATGCGCCAAGCCTCGCCGATGGAGTGATTGGAAGTGGCGCAGGCCGTTGAGATGCTCATGTTGGGGCCGCCGAAGCTGAACTCGATGCTCACCATGCCACTGGCCATATTGGTGATCATGTAGGGGATGCAGAAAGGGGAGACGCGGCGCATCCCGGATTTGATGAGCAACTCGCAGTTCTGCCCATGGATACCCAAGCCGCCGATGCCCGACCCGATCATCACGCCCACGCGGTTGCGATCCACCTTTTCGGGGTCGAGCGCGGCATCCTCCATGGCCATCACGGTGGCCGCCATGGCGAGTTGCTCAAAGCGGTCGCAGCGCCGCACGGCTTTCGGGTCTTTCACAAAGTAGGGGGTCGGGTCAAAGCCCTTGACCTCACCGGCAATTTGAACAGGAAAGTTTTCCACTCCTTCCAAGCTCTCAATGCGACCGATGCCGCATACCCCGTTCTTCATGGCCTCCCATGTATCGGCGGCGCTGTTGCCGAGTGGGGAGAGGGCGCCGATGCCTGTGATGACAATTCGTCGGTCTTTCATGGTACGCCCCTACGGTAGCCCATGGCCCAACTAAAGTCAAGCAAAACTTACATGGGCGCTTCCGCGTATCGGGGACCAATGGATCGACGGAGTCTCCCCGCCCGGCGGGCGCTTTTGCCCGACTTGGCAGCCTTCCGAAGCGACAAACCCGCACCTTGGGTCCATCCCTTCAGATTGTCGTCCCGCGGCTCCGCGCGCAGCACACACCTCCGCATCGTCCATGAAATCCGTTACCCCTTGCGTATGAACACTGGTGGGTGATTAGGCTTGAAAAAGCGGCGAAACCGGCGTATCATCCTCCGCAATATATGAGCTATGATCGAGCGGATGGATAGCGGGCAGTCCGACCCATGGGACGCGGAGCCTCCCCGAGCCGTCTGGCAGCTGCGGGTAGCCGGCGGCGCCCTCGCGCTGGCGGGGGTTCTGCTCTTCTTGGCGCTGCTCACCTACCAGCCTGCCGAGGTGGGCTGGGATGCGCTGCGACCGGCGGGGCAGGCTGTGCGGCAGGGGTGCAGCAACTGGCTGGGCAGCGTGGGTCTCTACACTGCCGCTCTTCTTTATTGGCTGTTGGGAGCGGCGGCGTTGTACGGAGCCGTCCTGTTGCAGGTGCCCGCCTGGGGCATGATGCTTTACCCAGCGGCAAAGCGCCGGGGACAATGGAATGCCTTGGTCGTCATGCTCTTTTCGTCGTGCTGGGCTCTGTCTGTGCAGCCATGGTTATTCGGCGGCTGGACTCAGCAACTTGGCCTGCGTAGTACGGGCGGTTGGGTCGGTTATCTGGGCGGCTCCTGTGTCCTGGAACCCGTCATGGGCATTTATTGGGCGCTCGAGCTACTCATCGTGGTGCATGCGGTGGCCCTCATTTACCTGGCGCGGCTCACGCCGACCGCCCTTTACAGAACCGAAAGGCGGGAATGGAGCGCTTGGATTGCCCGCTGGCGCGAGAAGCGGCGCCTCGCCCGCGAGCTGCGCCGGAAAGAAGCTTCATCGTGGCGCGTGGAGGACGTAGAGGACGCGCAGTCGGCGCCGACTGAAAACGCAACGCAGGCTCTGTTGCCTGCGCCTTCCTCCCCCGCTCAGGAACCTTCGCCGCCTGCCCGGGGCGTCTCATTGCCTGCGGCTGCTCCGCGTCGCAGCGCGCCATTGCGTCCTGCTCGTGGCGGCAATTTGCTGGATTTGAACGATGCCGATGAGAATGACCCGCCGCGGCGCTTCAGCAACACTTCGCCGCCGCCCGACCGGGAACCGGAAGCGGACGGCGGCATTCCCATCAATGAGCACACTGCCCGCTCCATTGAGAAGCATTTTGGCGTTTCGGTGTCTCCGCCCCCCAAGGCGCCTAGGAAAGCGTCTGCTCCCGCTCGCCCCGCCAAAGCTTCGGCTCGCACCCCTCAGCCCGGCGCGGACACCTACCCGCTTCCGTCGTATGATTTGCTGAAGTACGAGCCGGTGCCGGAGGCCGTGCGCGACCGCGCGAGAGAAGAGACCTACAAGACCCAGGCTGTCATCATGGATACGCTGGAGGCCTTCAACATCCCCGTGCAGCCGGGGGACATCACCCGCGGACCGAGTGTGACACGCTACGAGTTTTCTGTGCCCCGTGGACAGTCGGTGAAGGCGGTGGCCGGGAAGAGCAAGGATATCATGGCCGTCACGAAGAGCGCATCCGTGAACATTCTCGCGCCGATACCCGGTAAATCGACCGTGGGAGTGGAGCTGGAGAACTTCGAGAAGGAGCCGGTGTACCTGCGCGAGCTGCTGCAATCGCCCGAATTCCACAACCCGAAGCTGCGCATTCCTGTGGCGCTCGGCAAGGATGTCTACGGCCACCCTGTCATCGGCGACCTGGCCGCCATGCCGCACGTGCTTGTCGCTGGGTCCACCGGTTCCGGAAAATCAGTTTGCATCAACAGCATGCTCGTCTCGTTCCTCTATAAATTCCGTCCGGACGAGCTGCGGCTGGTGCTTGTGGACCCCAAGGTGGTCGAAATGCAGCCCTACAAGAAACTGCCGCACCTCGCTGTGCCGGTTGTCACCGATCCCACGCGAGTGATCGGCGCGTTGCGCTGGGCCGTCAATGAAATGGAACACCGCTACAAGCTCTTCAGCAAAATGGGCGTGCGCAACTTGGAGGACTACAACAATCTGCCCCCCGATGCTCAGCCGGTGGATGCCGGTGAGGAGGAGGCAGACCGCCGGGAGAATCCGGACGCCGCCGATGCCATTGTGCGCGATGTGGAGCAATCTCAGGGAGCCGATCTACCCCCCGAGGATGAGCAGGAGGAGCTGGACTTCGAGGACGATGCCTCGATCCCCGCTCACCTCCCCTATATCGTTATCGTGATTGACGAGTTGGCCGACCTCATGATGCAGGTGAAACAGGACTTGGAGATCTACATCGGACGTCTCACTCAAAAGGCGCGCGCTGCAGGTCTGCATCTCATTGTTGCCACTCAGTCTCCGCGCGCTCAAGTGGTCACCGGTATCATCAAGACAAATCTGCCCTCCCGTATCGCGCTGAAGGTCTCCAGCCAGCTGGACTCGCGCGTGATCCTGGATGAGGGCGGCGCGGAAAATTTATTGGGCAAGGGAGACCTGCTCTTCCTGCCGCCCGGCGGCCCCAGCAAGATGGCCCGCGCTCAGGGCGCTTTTGTCTCGGATGCAGAAATCGCTTCCATCATCCATCACTGCGCCTCTCACGCCCGGCAAAACTTTGTGCAAAGCGCCGCCGATGCCATCAACAACGCCGAGGTCGATACCCCCCAATCCTCTTCCAAAGCCGCTTCCTCCGGCTCTTCCTCCGATGACGAGGAACTTTACACGCGCTGCTTGAATCTCGTCATCACCGAGCGCAAAGCCAGCACTTCCCTCCTCCAACGCCGCTTCTCCATTGGCTACGGCAAAGCTGCCAAGATCATTGATATGATGGAAGAACGCGGGGTCATTTCCCCTGCAGGCGGGGCAAACAGACCTCGTGAGGTCCTTATTGATCGGCCTTAAACCTCGCTTCCCCTCTCGATCGGGAACGCTGAACGCTCATTGTTCCACCGCCCGTTCATCTCTTTTCAAAAGAGATGTCCAGCATCTTTTTCAACGGAATCTTTTTTTCTTGACAGCACGAGAGGAAATAAATCATTTTTTTATTGAACTTATTGTAAACTCATTAGATGTGATAAAAGTCGGGAATCTCTTTTCAAAAGAGATTATCAACAACCATCCGCAAATGCCCGAAAATCAAGTATGACACAAAAAAATCGTCCCGACGCCTACTCCAAAAAATAAGGAGGGTGATCATGTGAAAAATGTTTGTAGTCAACTTATTGCATGAAAACTGTGTTGTATATCTCTTTTGAAAAGAGGTAGGCTAAGTGCCCCGTGGGAGACTCCACGCGTGTGCAGCGCGCGCCCCCGCGGCTCCAATTTTCATCATCAGCATCATGAAACTCCATTTACCTACTGGTCTCCGCAAGGCTCTGTTGGCTTGCCTTGCAGCCTTAGCCGGACGCCGCGCGCTGCGGCGCACCGTGGCTTCCGGGACGGCTCTCTTGGGCGTCTTCTCCCTGCTGTGGAGCACGGCGACCCCTGCCCAGGCGGACGAAGAGCCCCCGCTGGCAGCTCCCTCAGGTGACGAGCTCGCGCTGGGGACAGAGAGTGAAGATGAGGAAGAACAAGACCCCCTCGCCGCCAACAGCGAGGAGGACATTATGCTGCTTGCTGCCGCAGGCGGACAGAACATTCCACCAGGCTGGCCGAGCGATGGGAGCATGACCACCCAAGCGCTGACGTTGAACATGGCCGTTACCGGTGCAACGGAAGGGGACGGAAGCATGGTAAAGTTGACGGTTCCCGGTAACACAGGTGAGTTTAATGGGGGCACATTGACAGTGACAGGGCATGTCAAGGCGTTGGAGTTTTCCCAGGAGGCTGCCAATTCAGATGGCTCTCCGGGGGCCAAGTTCTCCGCCTGGAATTTGTCAGGAGCAACGATTGATGACATCTATTCCCGCGGTTTCCAGTTGCAATTTACCGGAGACGTGAATATCGGAAGTGCGGAGCATACGACCAATCTCCACTTGGGCGGCAGGTATAGCACCGGAAACTCGTGGGAGGGCTGCCTGCGCGTGAATGGGCACGCCGTTACCCTCACCGGTGCGTTGGTGATTGAGGAAGACACTGTACTCGGCGTGCAAGCGGATGGGACTTTCACCCTCAATGGGAAGTTAGTGACAGGCGGTGGCAGTACAACGCATCATTTGAAGTTGGGGTCCCATACAGAGGGCAAGGTGCAATTTTTGGGTGGTGGGGACCTTGATGGGCGGTTGGTGTTTTTTGGTACAGGACGTACTAGTGGCATCACTCTGAAGAGATTGGAACTTGGAAAAGGAGCAGCTGAAACTGAGACGCTGGAGCTGAACGTTTACGGCTTGACAGTGGAATCCGGCGCCGACAATGGCATAGCAGACAGTGTGATTACCACAGGCGGGGAGGGGCAGGGAACAGCAACGCTCGTGCTTGATGGACAGGAGACTGCAACAACCTACACTTATGGCGGCGCCTTGGGAGAAGCCAATAGCAGGTTGAATCTGCGCGTCGAATTAGGGGCGAGTACAACGCAGCAGCTCAACGGCGCTGTGAATCTGATCGATCTGACAATGGCGAGCGGCACGTTGCAGATGCAGAGGGCGGAAGGGATTTCGGTCAGTGGTGCGATCACATTGACGGGCGGGGAACTGGTATCTCAGGGGGTGTTGACGGGAGGTAGCGATAGCCCGTATGCCGGTGCGATTTCGGTGAGCTTGGGAGGTAGGCTGAAAATCGATCAAAGCGAGAAGGATGCTGGTTCAGTATCGGGGAAAAGCCTGATCACGAGCCTCACGATAGATGGCGAGGGAAGTGAGGTGGATTTTGCCGGGCATTTGTTGGTGAAAAGTGGAAATGGAATAACCATTACCGGGGGGGCAAGTCTCACCGTGGGTGGGCAAATTGCGTCAAACCCAGAGCTTACCTCTCAGATTGGCATTCTCACTCTGGGACGTGCGGGCGATTCAAACAGCGCCGGAGCGATCACGGTAGGAGGCGAGACGAGGGTAAACGGGTTGAATGTGTATGGTGCCGACAGCGTGGCGAATTTTGAGAATGTGCTGCGTGTGTATGGAACGATGACGATGGAGAATGGCGCTGTGGCTGTAGGCAGTGATATGCATATTAATGGTGTTCTGACCTTGAAAAGCGGAAATCTGACAATCGGGGGTAATTATTACGGCAACGCTTTAAGCATGACGGGTGAGACGATGAATGTCATTGGCGATTATTCAACGAGCAGTGCGTTGACTATAACGGGCGGTCAAGTGACGATAGGTGCGTTGTTGGCGAACGGTCATAGTGGATTTGCGGGAGCAGTAATCGTGGGCGGCATGGATGGAAGTAAGGGAACTTTGACGGTGGGCGCATCTGAGGATCAGAGCTATGCGAATGCCAGCAACAATGTGGACGCGTGGGTGACGTCGCTGACTGTTCAGGGACAGGCGAGCCAAGTGGATATCGAGGGCAGCTTAGCATTGAGTACTTCTGGTGGTACGGCTCTGAGCATCACCGGCGGTTCCTCCGTTACGATCGGTTACGCTATTGGAGGCAACAACTCGTTCAATAACAACGCCACCAGCGCTGAAACTCGAAATTGGGCAGCATCCGCAAGCACAGGAGATATCGTGATTGGTGCAGCAGAAGGGGAAGGTAATACGACGGGCAAGCTCGTGGTGGGCGGTGGCATCAAGGCACGTAGTATTACCGTACAAGGGGCGAAACACGAAGCTGATTACGGTGGAAATTTCAGCAGCTTGGAGGTTGAAGGTGGAATTGATTTGACCGAGAGTCTCACGATTACTGGGACCGGAAATAAGGCTATTTTGGGTGGAAGTCTCACGGTGGTGGGAGGCATCAACGTCACAAATGGCGGTATTTTGCAGCTTAAAAATGCGACAACCGTGAACGGCGAGCAGACGTGGACCATCGGGGCAGGAAGCGTGTTTGAGGCGACGGAGGGGGGCGTTTCGCTCTCCATGGGAGCGAGTGGAGGGAGTTTGACACTCTCAGTGGATGCGGCTTCAAGCGGCGGGAAGTTGAAACTGTCGGATGCAGCTTTGACGGCATTGACAGGACTCAAGCTCACGCTCACCGGTTTGGAGGATCAAGGGGGCGGTTGGGAGTACCAGTTGTTTGATGTGTCTGCCATGTCAGGCGGGGATAAGGGGAGTATGCTCACCCAATTTGTGAGGGAGGTGTTGCAGGACTATTCTGCTCGCGGTCTCAGCGTGAACGATGAAGGACTACTCACGTACAGCAGTGTGCTGGCTGGGACGCACGATCTGACGTGGGCGAATGGAGAGAGGACGTGGCAGTCGGGAGGCGAGGGATGGAACGATAACTCCCAAGAAGGCGTAGCGGGCAATTTCGAAAACGGCGACAATGTAACCTTCACCAATACCGGTGACGAGGCTCACACTGTGACAATTGTCGGCACGGTGGAACCGGGGAAGATGGCCGTGAACGGCGGATCATGGAGCTTCACGGGTGATGAAACGGCCAAGCTTCTCCTCCGTGGTCCGCTTGAACTAACGGGGGAAAACGTCGCGATCACCTTTAATTTAGGCGAGCTGGACCTTGGGGGAAGCATCACCGGAGCAGGCAGCATCACGGTGCAGGGAAGCACAGCGGTGAAGTGGACCGGTGACCTCACGGTGGGCAGTGCGCAGGAACCGACAACAGCAACCAACGTGACGCTGGGCGGTACAGGCGCTATCACCGGGGGAAGCCTGACTCTGCAGGACGGCGTCAACTTGCGCGTGGAGACAACGGGCGCTAAATCGCTGAGTGGCAATATTCATGTGGCAGGCGATGCCACGCTGACCGTGGCCAATGCAACGGGTTGGACGCTTGCGAACCAAGGCGCGGTGTCCGGAGAGGGTACACTGGTTCTGGCCGACTTAGGCAGCGTGACTACGCATGCGTTGCTTTATCCGCTCCTCCAATATAATGGCACAGGTCAGGGCATCCAAACGCTCACATTAACCGGCGACACGTACCTTAGCACGAACGATAACAGTGATGCTGCCGATGTCTTCTCACATATTTTGGGCGGTCTCTGGATCGAAGCAGGCTCGACGTTGTACGACAACAGGGGCAGCGGTGTCAACATATTTGCCGTGGCAGCGGACCAACTTGACTCTGCCCCCACGCTTCACTTGGAGGGTGATGGTACGGATGGTCAAAGTCGCCTGAGAGGAGCGCTCGTTCTCCATGAATCCTTCGACCTCGGCTGGAAAATCAGGCTGGAGGAAGCTGCTACCATCTACATCGAGGGAGGCGATGGTCCCAGGCTGGTGAATGAGTGGGATGGAAATAACAAGACCGTGACGCTGAACGCGGGTCATAACAATGCAAATTTGAAGCTCGACAGTACGTTTAAGACCAAGGCGGGGTCTACCGGCGTGTTCAACATCCAAAGGGGGACACTGTCATTGCTCTACACGGATGGCAGCGCCCTGACGAATTACGGTGTCACGCTGAATCAGAGCGGCGGTACAGGTGCTTTAGCCGTGGGGCACGGCGCCTCTGCTGGGTACACGATCAAGTACCTGGAAGGCAGCGGAGGTACGGTGAAAAACGCCGACAATAATGAAAGCACACTCATCATCAACTACGATGAGGAAGAATTGAAAACCACAGGTGCGACTGTTGCGGGCAGCACGTATCTGAACCTGAAGAAGCAAGGTAGAGGAACGCAGGAGATCACCGACAATGTAACGGTGAAGAACTTGACGGTGAGCGGTGGAACGCTGGCGTTGAAAGGGACCAGCAACGTGGTGAATGAAAATGTCGCCTTGGGCGCCTCTGGCGCGCTGGAGTTGAGCAACGACATCAGCTTCACCGGCAGTCTCACTGCCGATGGCGCTGGTGGAGCGGGTTCGATCACGCGTGCTGGGGCCGTAGCAGATCGTTTGCTGTACGCCCTTTGGGATAGCGGACAAACGGACACACTTTCCCTGACTGACTTCAAAAGCAAGTTCGGGGTCAATTTCAGCGAGGGCATCGGCATTGGCATCAAGGGCTCAGACGCCCTGACCTTGCAATGCGTGGACAGCAGCGCGGACATCGCGCAGGACGTCAAGATCACTGGCGTCAGTCTCACCTTGTCTGACACGACTAATTCTGCAGCGACTGTGAATCTGCAAAAGTCGCTCATCAGCGAAACTGAGCTGACGATAGGCGAGCGAGTGACCCTTGTCGTTGCAGGCGGTGGGTCTGCTGCGTCTTTCGCCGGGGCGGGTTCGCTGAAGCTGGATGCTAATGGAGGGAGCGGGGGCTCTCATGGAGCATGGGAGTTCACGGTGAACGGTGCGTTGAGCCTCGGCGGTACGCTTTCCGCTTTCGGCGATAGTGGAAATGCCAATGCCGGCGTGCTGACGCTGTCCCAGGGGGGTACGGTGGGCGCTCTGTGCGCTGCGTGGGGAGCGGATATTAAGCTCGGCGCCGACCTGACGGTGAGCAACATCCTCGTCGATCAACCGGACGGACAAAACAATAGGAAGGCCCAATTCAGCAAGACGGCGGAAGCTCAGGGGGAGGTGAACCTCGTCCTCAATGCGGCGACTGAGACTGTTGAGGTGAGCGGTTGGGGGTACACCTTTGACAATGTCGGGGTGGAGAAAACCGGCGATGGAATATGGGCATTTACGGACAGCGTGACCATTGGTACGGTTGTGAAACTGACCGGCGGCACGTTGGAATTCCGCAGTGGGGACTCGTCCATCACCGGCAAGCTGAGCGGCAGCGGGAAGCTGAAAGTGTCGGGCGGCACATTGACCCTTGCCGGAGGCGTTTCATCAGGAGGACTTACCAATCTGGAGCTGGGAAATGATGCGGGTCTGACGGTGAGCACGGGTAATCTGCTGCTCTCCGGCACGCTGAAGCTGGGAAGCGCCAGTACGCTCACCTTTGCTGACCTCAGCCAGCAGATGTTGATTCTTGGCAGCGGCCTTGCTCTGGACGACGAAAGCGGAACGCTGACGATCAAACTGACGGATGATTTGTTGAATGGGTTGACGAGTGGCACTGTGCAACTGGTGAATTGGAATGGCGCGTACGACACGTGGAAAGAGTACATCCTCCTGGGTAAAGAGGGTCTGAACGCTCAATACGCTGATATCGCGATTGATGACAGTGGTTACCTGACATGGGGCGGCGCTTCGGGCAAGTTGACGTGGAATGTCGCGAGCGGCAATAACACCTGGGACGCAGATGGTACAAACCAAAACTGGGGGACGGGGGAGCCTCTTTCAGAATGGACCACAGGCGGACAGGCTGTGTTTGAGGATGAAGCCGGCGAGGCTATCACGCTCAGTGGGGCTGTTCAGGCCGCCCGAGTGACGGTGAATTCGGGAACGAATTGGAGTTTCACGGCGGATTCAGAACAGGCCGGTTCATTGTCTATCTCCGGCAATTTGGAGGTGAAGGATGGCGCGGGTCTCAGCGTGGGCGCCGACACGTCCATCACGGTGGGTGGCGATATCGATTTGGCGTCAACTGGCTCGCTGCAGCTGGCGTCGGACATCACCTTCGGCGGCAGAGTCAACGCTTCGTCGGGACACATTTCGAAGGTTGGGGGTACGGCGGGAACTGTGTATGTGCTGTGGAGCCACGAGAGCGAATCGACAGCGATGTCATGGACTGCCTTTACAGAGCTGTATGGTGAGGCGCTGGACACCGACGTCGGCTACGGCGTGAACGCGGGGAAGGACAACACTGTCACCATAAGCGGAGATGCCACTATTGAACGCAGCTTCAAGGTGGGAAGCGGTACGGTGGCGTTCACCGGCAATTTGACCGGTAGTGGGGATATCACCGGCGATGGCACGCTGAAAGTGACGGCCACGAGCGAGAGTTTTGCCGGAACTGTCAGCTCGAATCTGACGTATGAGGGTGGTACGGACGGCTCATGGACCTTGTCCACTTTCAGCGGAGAGAATTTGACGCTCACTTCCGGCACGCTCACCATTGGATCGACTGGAGCTGTCGGCATGAAAGCCACCGGGACAACGACCTTGAACAGCGGCGCGTTGACTGTGTATGTTGGAGACGAGACAGCCCAGCTCGGCAAGTTGGAGATGAGCGGGTCAACGACTCTGACCTTGAACGGTTCCGGAAAAGCCGGGGTGAAGGGGATTAATGGTACGGGAGGTTTGCTGAAGAACCAAACGAACAACACTGACCCTAACTCGAACCCGGTCTTGGTCATTAACACGGAAAATGACCAAGACGCCTTCGAGTTCACAGGAACCTTGAGTGGCACGAATAAGCTGAGATTTCAAAAGTCGGGCGCGGGGAGCCAGACTCTGATAAGCAACGCGACTAATGCTGATGACCAGCTGGACATTGGTTCGATCACGGTGACCGGCGGCACTCTCAAATTCAACACGGTGGCAGAGAGTGCCACGATGTATGCCGGTGAAGGAAATGGAGTCACGGTGGGGAATGAAAATGCGGCAGACGCCGCCAATCTGTCCACGCTCGAGATAGGTGACCATATCTCCACCTTCAAAGTGAAGAATAGCTTGACGATATACAAGGACGGCATATTTACCTCCGCCGCAGCGTTGGGCGTGGATACGAACGCCGTTAGTGTGAGTTTGCTCGGTGGGCAGCTTACTCTCAACTCGAGTGCGACAAGTCAGATAGGTTCCTTGCAGATGGAAGGTGGAACTTTCATGGTGAACAATGGTAATTTGAACGTGACCGGAGCCAATGGGTTGACCATGAATGGGGGGAGCATCACGGTGGGGAATGGATTTTTGGGTGTGAAGGATGAAGCAACGTTTAGCATTGTGGGCGGTGGTAGGGTGACGGCCAAGAAGCTCAGGACGCGTGATACCGGAGGTCATGTTGGGAACATTACGGTAGGCAATGAGACAACGGCCGGTACACTCACCGTGGGCATTCATGCTGGCGACTACTCCACGGAGGAAGCCTTGATGGCATGCTCATTGTACGTGCACTGTCAATCAGCGGAGACAGCAGGAAATCAGGTTGGCTCTCAGGTGACGGTGTATGGGAATGCCGATCTGTACAAAAAAATTCCCAATCAAGGAAATTACTCTCTCATTGTTGATGGCAAGGGAAGCGTGACAATCGAGGGGTACCTGCACGGGCATTCCAGTACCAATTCCGGCAAGATCTACGACATCAAGCTTGATAATGGCGGTGCATTGACAGTCAACGGAGATGTGAAAAGCAGCGGTGCGATCACGATTAACAACGGCACGGCCACGCTGAAGGACGGGTTGGAGGCAGGTTCCGTGACTCTGACTAAGGGAAGCCTGACGCTGGGCGGTGCGGTGAATGTGAGCACAGGGTTTACGGTGGGCGGAGGCACGCTGAAACTCGGTGGCGGAACGGGTCATGCTTTCTCGTTCACGAATGCGGGGCTTAAGATTCAGCTCACGGGAGGCACCTTGGATTTGAGTGCGGCAAGCTCGAGTGACCTGGCAAGTATCGATCTGGGGAGTCTCTTCTCTGTGGACGTCTCCCGTTACCTCACCGGTGGGGAAAACGTCCAAACTCTGCTGAACCTTCACACAGAGACCTTGTCGTTTCTTGTAGGCGAGCTGGAATTGACCGATTGGGATGGCACAACGGGATTGCAGCTAGTGAGCGGAGAGCTTGCCGGGCTATTGCTGGCGAACGGAGGGACTCTCTGGGAAGAGTTTACCGCGCATTTGAGTCCCCTGAGTCGAAGCCAGAGTTATGAGCTGAGTGACCAAGGTGTTCTGACCATTCAGGAAACGGTTACAGAGCTTACGTGGAACGGCTCTTCGGGTAGCAACACGTGGCAGGCGCAAACGAGTGATGGGGATACCATGTGGAATATGTCGGGCGGTGCAGGTGTCACGCAACCCACCTATTTCTCCAATGGAGACTCTGTCACTTTCACCACGGCGGAGGAGTATTCTTCGGTCGACACAAACGTGTCGATTGTTGGCACGGTGAAACCCGGCAGCATCGCTTTCCAGACAGGAGAGTGGACATTCACCGGCAGTGAAGGAGCTTCGGTTCTTGCCACCGGTACGTTGACGGTGGCGCAGGGTGCAATAGCCCATTTCAGTGCTTTGAATTCTTTCGGGGTGGAGAGCGCTGACATTTCCGGCAGCTTGGAACTGAACGGTACGGGAACAAAGAGCCTCGGCACAGCGACTGTTGGTGGCACCCTCACCATCACGGATGGCACGGCGAGCAACTGGGTCAACACCACGCTCTCCGGCGATGGTACGGTGGTGCTGAATGCGGGGGCCACCGTGACTGTCAATGGAGAGAACAATCTTTTCGCTGCTCTTTTCGCGGCGGGCGATACCAGTCTGCAACGTGATGAGTCTGAGCACCTGGGCATTGGTATCCTGGCCGTTGAGAGTGGTACCACGCTTGCACTGGCACAAAATGCAGCAGCCGATTACCACGGTTTGAGTTTCGTGCGTCGGTTGGAGGTACGAGATGGCGCATCTATTCAGGTCGATCACTCTATATTTGGTTACGGAAATGGCTCAACTTCAAAGTACAATCTGCGCGGTACACTTGTTCTTTCGGGGAATGGAATTACAGGGCAAGAGAGAACAGGCGCTTTGGTAATCAATGAACAAGAATACATGGAGTGGACCGTGGAGTTGGGGGACAATGCTTCCATCTATTTAGGAACTGGGGTCACTCTGCATTTTAGTGGCGCCGGAAACAGAGCTGGTTCATTTGATGGAAAAGGAAAGAAGCTCGCGGTGAAAGGCGGAGAAAACTCTATTCTAAGGATTGATGAAGATTTCGCGATGAATGGCAGCGGGACCATCGAAATGCATGCGGGAACGCAGCTGCAGATTAGTCCAACTTCGGGTTCAATCAGCATGGATCAGTACGGGATTATCCTTGCAGGTGGATCGCTTCAGCTCATGAAGAGCATGACAGTTAAGTCACTGAGTGGGAACGGTGGGGTAAGCTACAACGGTGGTCATGGGCTGACGATTGCAGGCACCAGTGAGGAGGCGTACACCGGAACCATTACTAACGCCGCTAGTAGTAAGGTCACCGTGAATGGCGCAGCGAATTTCCTGCTCGGGAATGGAGCAAGCGTAGGCAACACGTTGGAGGTCTCCGGCACGCTTTCCACAGAAGCGGGCACTGATGGCAGTCCGGTCGGGGCAACAGTCAACGTTCTCAATGTCGGGGGCAATGGGCAGGTCTCGCTTGGAGATTATTCGACACTCACGGTGACCACGCTTGGAGGCGTGGGTAGTCAATACGGCTCCATCACTGGCGGCGGCACGTTGAAGCTGACCGGGAATGGGGGAAGTTTCGCAGGCGCCATTGGGACGAATTTTGAGTATGAGGGGAGCGGGACAACGGCTTTCAGCTACACGGGAGCCTTTTCGGGGGGAACCCTGACCGTGACGAGCGGGAGTCTGACCTTGAATAGCGGCTTTAGCTTTGGGGAGACGCCCGACATCACAGTCTCGACCGGTGGTACGTTGACCTTGGGTTATGAGAGTGGACAGATAGGAGGTCTCCTCACCATGAACGGAGGCGCTTTGAATGTCGGCACGACGGCAACAGATGGCTACACCTTCGCAGGGCTCTCCGGCAGCAGCGGCACCTTCACCGGCACCGGCAAGTTGGTGCTGGATGTCGGCAGTGAGGAACAGCAGACATTCTCGGGAGTCGTCAACAATCAGAGCATGGGCATGGTGAAAAAAGGAAGAGGCGCCCAAAAGTTTACGACTAATAGCCAAACGACCTTGAAGAGCCTCGACTTGCAGGCAGGTGAACTGAACTTTGTCGGCGGACTCTATGTCGGTGAAAACGGCATTGATTTAACTGTGACGGGGTTGACTGTCACAGGGGGCGCATTGCAGGCTGGTCCCTTGACAGTATCCAGGAACATTAGTGTGAGCGGAGCAGGGACCGAGGTACATGTGAACGGGAATGCTAATTTATCCAACTACGCCAAACTGACGGTGACGGATGGTGCCAGTGTGACGATTGAAGGGTATCTGTACGGTAACAAGAAAGGGACAGCTGCGCCAGCTGTGGGAGAAGTTTGCGGTAGCGGGCAAATAACGGTCGGTGAGCACGATGAGTCGGGAGACTCCGTCGGAACCCTGACGCTTGGCAAGTCCGATGTAAGCGATGTGACGCATCGAGCCAGTGGAGTGACGGTGATTGGAACTTCCGGGGAAGGCAAGTCTACTTTGACGGTGTACGGCGATCTCTCGGTGTACGGCTACACTGGCTCAAGTGGTGAGCTTTTAAACGATGGCGTGCAGGTTGGCTGGGGAGCGACGGGCACCATCAACGGTGCGCTAACGGTGGGTGTTGGCTTTGAAAGCGGGCTTGCCCTAGGTGGTGAAGGGGATGGCAACATGGGGACGCTGACGGTGGGAGGTCTGTTGACGGCGCATCACCTTGCGTTGGCTGGCAACGGAAGCAAACTTACGGCCAACGGCGGGTTGACGGTGACGGATGCTGTGAACGTCACCGGAGGGACACTGGAGTTGGGAGGGGCGGTGTCGTCGAGATCGCTGACGGTGACCAACGGCACTGTGAAAGCGTTGAGCGGCATGACTGCCACACGAGGACAAACTTGGACTTTTGGGGCAGGCGGCGTGCTGGAGGTCGGGGACAGTGGGATGCTGTTGTCGGAAGGAGCGGCAGAATGGACGCTGAACATCCGAGTGAGCGAGAGCAATGCCCAAGGCGGGAAGTTGAAACTGACGCAACAGGGGCTGACCGCACTTTCGGGGTTGAGTGGGTTGAAACTCACCCTTACCGGACTAGAGGAACAAGCAGGAACGTGGACGTACCAGTTGTTCGACATGACAGACCTGAACGGGGTGGAAGGTATCGAGACCACGCTCAAGGATTTCCTCGTAAAGGCACTCGGCGGCACGTACAGTTCGCGCGGGCTTTCGGTGAATACAGGAGGAGAAGTCACGTACAATGCCAATTCTAAATGCGACCTCACGTGGAACAGCAACGTCGGCACATGGAAAGACGGCGGGGATGCGCAATGGACGGTTGATAGCAGCTCCACAGAGACTTTCTCCAACGGCGATAGCGTTACCTTTGCCGACTCTGAGACGCATTCTGTGGCAATTGAGGGCACGGTGAGTCCGGCGAGCATGAAGGTGATGAGCGGTACGTGGACATTCACCGGTGAGGCAGGCTCCGTACTGCAGCTGACGGGTGGGTTGACGCTCGCGGAATCTTCCGGCGAATCTAACCCCACGGTAACTTTCCAGAACGCATCAGTCACCCTGGAAGGCTCAGCGGGGGATGATGGGGAGACTAAGGCAACACTCACCGGTGCAGGCACGGTGAACATTGGCGGGGAAAACAGCAGCACGTCCCTCAGTTGGAGCGACATCCTCGAAGTGGGTGATGGCGCCACAGCCACCGCACTGAGCATCGCTTCCGGCGCCACGATGTCCGGCGCCACGCTGGATGTGAAAGCCCAGAGCTCGGTGACGTGGGATGTCGGCGCCACGGTCAACCTGACCAACCTGACGGTATCAGGCGGCAGCGTGATATCCAATGGTGCGTTGACACTGTCCAGCCTCACGATGGAAAATGGGGATTTGACCGTCACCGGAGGACTGAGTCTTTCAGGTGCAGCCAGCACAACTGCATTCATGTCAGGGGGTGGGACTGTTCAGCTTGACACCCTGATCGTATCGGATGCGGAAACGTGTATTGTCGGTGGAACAGTGAACGTGACAGGCGCTTTAGCCGGTAATAACGCCGAGTACGGAGTGGCTGTCAGCGGGGGTTTTACGGTGAGCGGTCAATCAACATCTCTTACGATAACATCTGGCTTGCGGGTTAATAATAACAAGACGTTGACGATCTCGGACGGAGCTCAGGTGACAATTGGAAAGCTCGGAGGGAATTATCCTCAAGGCGGGAATGGTACAAAGGCAGGGGATGTCACGATTGAAAGCGGCGCATCCTTAACTGTGAAGGGTAGTATGGGTAGCAATGCAACCGTGACCATCACCGGCACAGGGGAGAATACCGTCAGTCAATTGATCTTGGGAGACTTGGAGCCGGCGGCCCCGGGCAGCACGGTGGAAAGCAGCATCGTCACCCTTCATGTGGGGCAATATGGGGAGGTGAAGCTGGCGAGTGAGCAGACGCTCATCGTTGCCAATCTTGATGGCGTGGGAGAAGAGACAAAGACCTACGGTAGCATAAGCGGCGATGGGACGCTGAAGTACACGGGAAATGGAGGAAGCTTTGGGGGAGCTATCGGCTCAAACTTTGAATATGCTGGAAGTGGGACATTCACCTACAGTGGAGCGTTCACGGGGGCGGAGCTGAAGGTGTCGTCCGGTAGCCTCACTTTTGGAAGTACGGCTACTTTGTCGGGAGAGACGAATATCACACTGACCGGCACAGGGGCGCTGACTCTCGACATGACGTCAGCCAGCGCAGGCGCAGTGGTGGTGGAGAGCGGGAATTTGCTATGGAATGGAACAGGTGAACTGACCATGACTTCGCTTACCTCAGCAGGTACCACACTCCTGGGAGGGGGCAGTGGTTTCGTCTCTATTAGTGGGGAACTAAGTGTGACTGGTGGAGGCTTCACCTTGAATGGGGATGGGGCGTCGACGATTGGCTCGGTTTCCGTGAGTGGTGGGAGTGCAATTTTTGGCGGAGGAGCGTTGACGGTGAACGGTAGTATCACGGTGAGCGAGGGATCGATGCAAAAGAATGGTGGCGCCATCACTGCTAACGGCGGCATCCAAGTGAGCGGTGGAACATTTACCATGGGGGGCACGGCGATCACCGGAGCTATCACGGTGAGTGGCGGCGGAACATTTACCATGAACGGCACGGCGATCACCGGAGATATTACGGTGAGTGGCGGCGGAAGTTTGACGATGGATCATGGAACCATCAACGGGAATGTCTCTGTAAGCGGCTCTGGCGCTGATGGTTTTGGAGCTTCCTTAGCCGGTAGCGATGCTCTCACCATTACCGGCAAGCTAACCATTGGAAAAAATGCTGTGGTAAAAGTGGCGGGCGGAAGCAAACTGAATGTTGGCGGACTTCTGGAAGCCGAGCATGGGAAGGTAACGGTGGACGCTCTCAACGGGCATTTGGTTCTTCAAGCCGCCGGTGAGAACAAATTGGGCACACTGGAGTTGCAAAACGATGCACATTTGCAGCTCACCTTCAGTGCAGAGGGGTACAGCATGCTGCAGCTTGGAGCACTGGAGCTCAATGACCACACGCTGACCTTGGACTTAATCGGCCTCAGCGCTTACCTGGAAACTCAGGCACCGAGTTCGGAGTACAAGCTGCAGCTTTTCTCTGGGGATGGGTTAGCCGACATAGTGGCGGCGCTGCAGGAGCACATTACCGGGGTGACAGGTTACAGAGTGAGCCTCGACAATGAGGGTTATCTGACCATCAAGCTAGACAACCTGCTCGAATGGAGCGCGTCTGCTGGGGACACAGAGTTCACGTGGAGTGCAACGGAGGTGGATGGAACGAACGATTGGAGCGAAGGCGCCGGACTGTCTACGGCAGGTAAGAACGTCTTCTTCAACAACAGCACGGATAGCCCCGCTACCGTCACTGTATCCGGGAGTGTAACGACCGGGGAACTCACCTTTTCTGGGACGGGAGAGATCGTGGTCAAGGGAGGGGAAGGGGACAGAAAAGAAATTCATTCGGTGGGCGCCATTACGGTGGGGACAGATACGACCTTCGGTGTGAAGGTGTACATTGATGGCAATAAATTTGTTGTCGAAGACAATGCAACTGCGAAGTTTGACCGTCTTGAAAAGGCAGATAACACGCCTGAGCTCTTGCTTGGCGACAGTGGTCAAGGGGTCGAATTGGCGGGGGAAGGGGCTGTCTTTGAACTGGGAGAGCATGGCGCCATAGGATGGCAGACCAGCGGCAGAACGCAATCCATCAACGTAACGGGCTTGGGCACGTTCAGGATTCGCTTCGCCGATGGGTCCCAGGAGGCTGATTTTGCCGCCAGGCATCTTGCCTTTGCTGAGGGAGTGACCCTGGAATTGGCGGGGAATGGGGCGAGCTTCAGCGTGGGCAATGTCACCGCGAGCAAGCTCAAATTGACGGGCACGGGGGCCACACTCACGGGAACCAACAGGGCAAGCGCCTTGACCAGCGAACTCACGGGCACGCTGACGCTGGGAGCCGAACACATCAGCACCACCATCAGCGGCACGACGGATTCCAGCATTAAGGGCGCGTTAAGTGTGGAGGCCGGCACGCTGACGATCCAAAACGGGAAGCTGCAGGTGGAGGGAGGGGTCAGTGTGACGGGAAATTCGTCGGTGTCAGTGGGAACGGACCTGTACGTCAAAGAAATGGCGGACGGAGTTCTCAACACCATCAGCGTGGTGGGCGGGACATTGACCGTGACGGGCTCGCTCTACGGGGTAGACAACGATGAGCATAACGACCAGTACTACAACCATGCCCATGCCGGCAAGCTCGTGGTGGGGAGCGCAGATGCTGCAGGCACCGTGACGATCGGGACGCAGCAGGCCTTTGATGCAGCAGAAGAAACGGGAAATGCCGCCGACAGACCGCTTTTGCAGGTGTACAGCCTCGACATGAGCAACAGCAGCACGGTCACGGTGTACGGCAATCTCTCGCTGGGCTATGACGGAACGGCTCCGGGGGGTGGCGTTACTTCCACCATTGCCGGAGGCACGCTGGATGTGCAGGGCGACATGGTGAACCAGGAGACGCTGAAAGTGACGGGCGGAACCGTGACCATCGGCGGGAATTACAGCGGCGATGCAACGAGTCTGAATGGCGGAGGAAGCATTGAGCTGAACGGGACAAGCGTCACCATGACGGTGAACGGCACGCTCAACATCCATGACGATCCGAATAATGACGTGAATGGTGCGATCACGGTGAAGGGCGGCGCCCAACTGACCGCCGTGGGCGGACTCCATGGCAATGAAGGTAGCAACGCTAAATATTTCAGCAAGGCGCACGCTGGGGCGTTGACCGTGGGAGATGCTACGACAACCGGTACGCTGACCGTAGGTGATGAAACGACGCACAGCAACGTGCTCTTGCAGGTGCGGAGCATTGCGCTGACAGGGAGCGGGAGTAGCATCACCGTGAACGGTGATGTATCCTTCGGGTGGCAGGAAGGTACGAGTTCTTCGGTGAATGGCGGTACACTCACCGCGACTGGGAAGATGGTGAATGAACAGGCCTTCACCGTGAGCGAGGGCGGCACGGTGGAGGTGGGCGGCAGCTACAGCGGCAGCGCGGAGGTGACGGAGGACGGGGCTTTAGTGGTAGGCGGCGCCATCACGCTGGCGACCGGCGGGCAGATGACCGTGAAGGGCGGGATGAACGCTAGCAGCGTCACGGTGGGCGGTAAGAAGGGTGAGCAGTCCAGCGCCTTGACCTTGGGCGAGACAGGGGAGATTGAGAACACCATCGGCACGTTGACTGTGAATACGGACGGCGTTGTCAGTCTCAAGGACACTGCGAGCCTGACTGTGACGGAGCTCAGCGGTAATGGCGGCAGCATTGAAGGCGGCACCCTGAATCTTACTACGGCGAAGAGCGGGAGTTTTGAAGGAACCATCAGCTCGAACCTGACGTATGCGGGCGGCAGCAGTGCATCGTACACCTTGGGGAGCTTCAGTGGCAACGTATTGACGGTGTCGCAAGGACAGTTGACCGTGAACACGCTGAGCGGGAGCCTCGAGAGCCTGACGATGGGCAATCAGGCGAAGCTCACGGTGCAGAGCGGCAATCTGAGTATCAGCGGTGCGTGGAACTGGGGCGAGGGAAGCACGTTGGCGTTGAGAGGGGAAAACGCTCAGATCACGCTGGGAGGGGGCATCCAACTACCCGGAGGAGGGAACAAGCTGACCATCGATCTCTCGGAGGCGCTGCTGGGAGGAAATGGTGGAAGGAGCGCTGGGGAATACCAGCTCTTCACGGGCGATGGACTGAGTCGTTTGCCGGAGGACTGGGCGGACAACTTTGCTTTCACGGTGGGTGAAAGAGAAGTTGGAGAAAGCTACTACAACGGACTCGCGTTGGATGGTACGGGGTTGCTGACATGGGACGATGCGGTTGGGAGCAACAACATGTATTGGGGAGCGAACGCGAGCGATGCGGAAGTCGTGCTGGGCGCTTCGGAAGAGGGCGAATGGAGCGCCGAGCAGGGCGTGGCGGGGACAGAGGCGTGGGCAAACAATAAAAACATTTTCCTGCAACGCAACGAAGCCGGCAATGTGAGCGTGACCGTGGTGAATGGCGCAAGGATGAGAACCCTGAATATCTCCGGCAGCGCCACGTACGTGATGGAGGCGGGAGGGGAGGGTTCTGTCACGGTGACAGTGAACTCCACCTTCACAAACCATGCCACGGTGAGCGTGAAAGAGAATGTCACAGTGAATGCGGAGGGAGGGTACACGGGAACCGGCACGCTGAAACTGGCGGGCGGCAACGCGAGCGTGCGGACGGTCTCCACCGTGAACCGAGCCGACGTGACGGCTGGTACGCTGACCCTGGCCGCGGGCAGCACGATTACAGAACTGACCGGTACGCCCGGGGAGGGACAAGGAGCTTTGGTAACGAGTGAGGGAGCCCTCACCGTAGGACAAGGCAGCTACGGCGGCGCGCTGAGTGTGGCGGGAGACTTGACCGTGACGGGCAACTTCACCTACGGCGGGCAGAATGGGAACGCGGGGGCATTGAATGTGGG
>CANQBZ010000023.1 GCA_947589295.1 uncultured Akkermansia sp. | reverse complement strand
TACGGTTAAGAGTCCGAACCCTGCATTTAGCCATGTGGATGTGCCGCTGGTTTCCAGCTTCGTTCTCTCGAAAAAGAAAGGGAAAGAGGCGTATGTGGAACCTATTATCAATGGCGATTCGTATCGTCTAGAAGTTCGAGTTGGGGCTATTCCTTTAGGCCTGGAAAACGGTACTAAGATGGCTCGAGGAGCTAAGTTTACTTGCTTACTCAGTGATACCCCCATTACTCCGGAATACACCAAAGAACAGTGTTCATCCGGCAGGAGTAACCATAAATTGTTAGCTGTTGTGGCAGAAGGTTCTCATGAGCGTGTTTACTTGTCACCCTCTTGCATGCGTACCACAGAACTCAACATGGACGAGAAGGAAATTCGACGCCCAAATATACCGATTGCGGATGACCCCAGGAACTTTTGGACACCAGCCTATGGTCTGACAACGTATGGAGATTTATTCACCCAGCGACAGCTGGTGGCGCTCAATACCTTCTCCGACCTTGTTCAGGAGGCGAAGGCTAAAGCCGAACAGGACGCTATCAATGCGGGTATGACGGATGACGGTGTCGCGCTCTCGGACGGAGGAACCGGAGCTAAGGCGTACGGTGATGCCATAGCGGTATATTTAAGCTTTTGTATCGATAAATGCGCAGATTATTGGTCTTCAATATGTAGTTGGAATAGTTCGGGAGAAAAGATTAGAAACACATTTGGAAGGCAGGCTATTCCCATGACCTGGGATTATGCAGAATGTAATCCCTTGAGCCACTCCACAGCTAATTGGCTTGCAATGGTTGAATGGGTACAAAAAGCTGTATCAAATCTTCCCGGACAGCCGGAAGCTGCTGCGATGCAGGCTGATGCACAGACCCAAAATATAAGCTCTCATAAAATAATCTCAACGGATCCCCCTTATTACGACAATATCGGATATGCCGACTTATCTGATTATTTTTATATATGGCTGCGCAAGAATTTGAGATCGCTTTATCCGGATTTATTCGCCACAATATCGGCACCTAAAGACGAAGAGCTTGTCGCGACCCCTTATCGCCACGGCTCAAAAGAGGCGGCCGAATCTTTCTTCATGGATGGTATGACTACAACCATGAGGAATTTGGCGGATATATCTCATCCGGGTTTTCCTGTCTCTATTTACTATGCATTCAAAGCGTCTGAAACTAAAGAGGGAGCAACCAGTAATACCGGATGGGAATCATTCCTTGAAGCTCTTATTCGTGCGGGCTTCGCAATCACGGGAACTTGGCCGATGCGCACAGAAATGGGCGCAAGAATGGTAGGCATGAAAACCAACGCCCTGGCCTCCAGTATCGTGCTTGTTTGTCGAAAACGCAGCCGGGATGCCGCTATTGTCAGCCGCCGCCAATTTATCTCGGAGTTGATGGCACGCATGCCCGAGGCTTTGGATGACATGGTCGGTTCTGACGGCGAAAATAGCCCCGTGGCGCCCGTAGATCTGGCGCAGGCTGCCATTGGACCGGGTATGGAGATTTTCTCCAAGTACGGGGCTGTATTGAAGGCAGACGGCTCCTCCATGAGTGTGCATGAGGCCATGATAGAAATCAACCGCCAGATATCGGACTATCTGAATCCGAGCGGCAGTGGCTTTGACCAGGAGACTCTTTTCTGTGATGCCTGGTACCAGCAATACGGGTGGAACGAGGGCGCGTACGGAGAGGCCGACGTATTAGCACGCGCCAAGGGCACGAGCGTTGAAACCGTAGCGAATAGCGGTGTTGCAATCTCCAAAGGCGGCAAGGTACAACTGATACATTGGCGTGATTATCCGGACGATTACGCGCCGGAAAAAGATAAGCTGCGCCCCGTGTGGGAGGCTTGCCATCACCTGATAAAGGCTTTCCAAAAGGGAGGCGAGCAAGCAGCCGGTGCATTGCTGGCCCGTATGCAGGAAGAGACTGAAAACATACGTCAGCTGGCATACCACCTTTATGTCTTCAACGAGCGCAAAGGTAATGCCGAAGAAGCCCGCTATTATAACGAATTGATGAGCTGCTGGAGCGAGATTGAAATCACCAGCGAGAAAGAAGGCAAGGAGAAACTTGTACAAACAACTTTAGACCTTTAATACGACCATGACGACAAAACCCTGGAGATTGATTGCCCGACCCCATCGCGATGTGCTGGAGGGGAGTTTCAAACAAGCCGAGTTCGCCGCCGATATTTCACGTGTGGCTTCGGGCGACGCCGAGCAGGAATATCAGAATGCAGAGCAATTCTTTAGTCGAACCTTCATCACCGAGGGTATGCGCGATTTGCTCATATCTGTTGCGCGGCGTCTCGCTGGTAGAGGCGGCGACCCGGTTATTCAACTGCAGACCAATTTCGGTGGTGGTAAAACGCATACTTTGCTTGCTGTCTATCACTTGGCGAAGCAGGAAGTGAGCCACCGGAACATGGAGGGAATTCCCTCCCTGTTGGATAAGGCCGGTATCATGGAACTGCCCAAGGCACACGTGGCGGTAATTGATGGTATCTCCCTTTCCCCCAACCAGTCTGTTACCCGCGACGGCCTCGATATATGGACGCTGTGGGGGCTGCTGGCGTATTCCCTGCTGGGTAAGGAGGGCTACGGCCTGGTGGCCGATAGTGACCGCAGCGGCACCGCCCCGGGCAAGGAGGTCATCATAGAGCTGCTTCGTAAGGCAGCACCCTGCGTGGTGCTGATGGACGAGTTGGTAGCTTTCCTTCGTCAGTTGGACGATAGCAAGCATTTGACAGCCGGTACACTGGCGGCGAATATGTCCTTCATTCAGGCATTGACGGAAGGCATGAAGGCGGTGCCCAATGCTATGCTGCTGGCATCTCTGCCGGAGTCGGACTCCGAAACGGTGGGCACCCAGGGCAAGAAGGTACTCACTTCTCTGGAGAAGTGCTTCGGTCGCGTAGAAAGCGTGTGGAAGCCCGTTGCCCAAGATGAGAGCTTTGAGATTGTACGCCGCCGACTTTTCGACACGACAGGTGTAGAGAATGAGGTGGATGACGTATGCCGGGCGTTTGCGGACTTTTACCGGGACAACAAGGATCGTCTGCCGTCTGAGGTGCAGGAAAGCCGGTATTATGACAAGCTTCGCCGTTCCTACCCCATCCACCCGGAAATCTTTGACCGCTTGTATGAAGACTGGTCGACACTGGACAAGTTCCAACGTACGCGAGGTGTGCTGCAATACATGGCCATCGTTATTCACCGCTTGTGGCAGGATAATGATCAGGATCCCATGATTATGCCGAGTTCGTTGCCCCTTCACGATATGCAAGTGCGGGTGAAGAGCACCCAATATCTGCCCCAAGGTTGGGATGTTGTGATTACCAAGGAAATCGACGGCAAGGATTCCCAGAGCGCTATTATTGACAAAGACCAGAGGTTCGGTGCATTGCAGGCCGCCCACCGTGTTGCTCGTACAGTGTTCTTGGGCAGTGCTCCGGGAAACGCAGCCCAGTCTGCCCGAGGTATACACAAAGAGCGCATACTGTTGGGATGCGGTCGCCCGGGGGACACCCTTTCGACATACGAAGACGTCTTTTCCCGCTTGCGTGACAACCTGCATTATCTTTTCAGCAGCGATGACCGCTACTGGTTCGACACGCACCCTAATTTGCGCAAGGAAATGGAGGCCCGTAAGGAGAAAGTTGACCACAGCCGGGTTATCAGCACATTGAAAAAACTGATGGAGACCAGGATGGGTCGCAACTCTTTCTTTAGTGCTCAGCATGTCTTTACTCCGGTTAGCGATATTCCTGATGAAATCGGCTCCGGCGTGCGTCTCATCCTGTTGCAGCCCGATTCCGTCTATTCATACAGCAAAGCGGCGCCGGATAATACCTTTAAGCAGGTCAATGCCATCTTGGACGGCGTCACGTTTAGCCCAAGTGGCATGAATGATACTAAGCAACGCTTGTACAAGAACCGAGTGGTGTTCCTTGCGCCGGACTCCGGTGTGATCGAACGAGTCATTGACCAGTGCCGATCCTATCTCGCTTGGTGCGAGATTGAAGACGAAATGACGAGCGGGCGGCTTAATCTGGATGCGCAGCAGATTAAAGGCGTGAAGCAGGATAAAGAGGCTTCGCACAATCTCCTGAGCAGCGTATTGATAGAGTGCTACAAGCACCTGATTGTGCCGGTGGCCAGAGATGAACGCAAGATGGAACTTGAGGTTCGTACTATTTCTTGCGGGGGTGGCAAGCTTGCCGACGCAGTGAAAGCCGCCTTGACTGATAACGAGTACGTTGTCCAGTGTTATTCCCCCACACTTCTGAAACAAGACTTAGACAAGTATTATTTCGGCAAAGGCAAAACTGTGGTATCGGTGGACCAGCTATGGAAGGATATGTGCATGTATTATTACTTCCCTCGTTTGCAGAACATCGATGTGCTGTGTGAGACCATTTCCAATGGCGTGGCTAGTGGTGATTCCTTTGGCTACGCTACTGGTCAGGAGGCAGATGATTTCCTCGGCTTTGTATTCGGTGAAAAGCCTTCAATGCTCTACGCCGATTCGTCCTCTGTTATTATCGAGAAATCTGTAGCTCAAGCATATAAAGCCAAGCTGGAGGAGGCCAAGCCGGTGCCCCCTCCACAGCCACAGGATCCGGGCGCCGGCGGTCACACAAACGATGGAAATGGAACGGTTACCACAACACATACTCCGGGGGACTCACCCATGCCCGTGCAGGCCTATAGGCGTTATTACGGCACGATGAAATTAGATCCCATCAACCCGGAAGGTGAATTCCATAAAGTGGTGGAGGAAGTTGTGTCTCTCTTTACAAAAAAAACCGACGTTACGGTCGAGCTTCATCTGGAAATTGGGGCCAAAACAAATGGTCTGCTACCCTTAGATGCGTCTATCGTGCGAGCGGTGAAAGAGAACGCAAAAGCGCTCAAATTTGAGGAGTCAGATTTCCACGAAACATAAAGCAGAGCAATGATCGTCGACATGCTTATCTTCCCTCAATTTTTGCAAATGTGAAAAACGTTTGTATTTCTCTCAAGTCGATTTTTAGTCATAAAGTTGTACCGAAGTATTTTAGTAATGGATATACTTCTCGTTTTTCTCGCTTGAACCGTCGCTGTTTTCACCCGCATGAATACCCCGAAGTTAGGCAAGCTGAAGGAGATACGGGAGCTGCGTGGGGCAGTTTTGGAATGCATGGACAGAAACATTGGAAAACAACTCTACGATAAGTATGATCTGAGTCGCGAGGAAAGAGATTTTATCGAAAAGATGATTAAGAAGATGTGAACTATTTATCATGAATATAGACATTTTGAGCCAAATACACGAAAATCAGTTCGTAAGAGGGACTGGTGTTTCCTATGAGGGGGAATTTTCCTCAATCAAGAAAAATACAACAGATAGATTGCAACCTGTATATGAAGCTTTCATGAATGCTTGGGAGGCATTTGAAGAGGGAAAACTCAAAAACGGAGAAATTACCATTCGCTTGTACTTGCACAATGATTTGCTTCCAGGGGAGCATCAATCTTTTGAATTTTTACGCATAGAGATCGAAGATAACGCAGTAGGTCTTAATGACGAAAATTTAAATAGACTACTTACAATCCGTGATAGGACAAAAAAGAAAAAGAATAAAGGTACGGGAAGAATTCAATACATCCATTTTTTTCAAAGCACGGTATTGGAAAGTGTTTACTATGGAGAAAATCAAGTGAAAAAGTATAGAAAGGTCGAGTTGTCTAATACTGCACCGTATATTCAACAAAATGCGTTTGCGTTTATTTATGAAAACGGGACCCTCTGTAAAGGGCAAGGTACAGGAACAAAAGTTATTTTTAGCGAGCCATTTGATGAAGATGATAAAAATTATTACGCAAGGTTGGACGCGAGCGGCATTAAGGCCAAAATATTGAATTATTTTACTGCTTTGCTATGCCAACATCAAGGAGAGTTGCCGACAATTAATATAAAAGTGTGCAGAGATGACAGAGAACCAGAGGAACAACAGATTTGTAAGAAGGACCTTCCGGAGAAAGATAAAGAGAGCTCTTTTATACTACAATATAAAAAAAATTTATCTGATGGCAAGTTGGATCTTTCTCCGCAGAAAGAAGTGTTTACTTTGACGTCTTATAAGTTAGACGCTCCCCCAAAAATAAGAGATAAGGTTTTTCTTGTAAGTAAGGGCTGTCGTACCCAAAATATTGATCTTCCGCATCTTAAAGGATTAGAAAAAACAGTCGGTTCGCACTTGCTTTTTCTTCTTTCCAGTGATTATATTGATCAATGTGATACGGATGTTAGAGGAAACCTCGAACTTCCAACCAGCAATACATTGAAAAGCATGGCTGGAGATATGTTTAGAAATCAAGCGATTCTTCTTGAAGATATTATATACGAAACAGAGAGACTGATTTGCGAGAATTATCCAGCAATTCAACAAAGGAGAGAGGAGATAACAGATCAAATCCACGAATTGGCTGTACAACGTTTATGTTCAACAGAAACTGTAAAACGCGTTGCCACTAGAGTTTCTTTGGGAACGACTGAGAATGAAATAATTGAACTGTTGCATAAAGAGAAAGCGAATGAAGTGGCCCAAAAAGATGTTGCTATAAACAAAGCTTTTAAGAATTATAAAAGTATTCTGGAGAGGCTAGATCCTTGTGAAAAAGAGTACGAGACAAAATTAGAGGAGAGTTCCACTGAACTCACAAAGACTATAGCGGCTGAAAATAAAGAAAATTTAGCGAGGTATTTAATGCGTAGAAAAATGGTGCTTGATTTGCTAGATGAGACGCTTAGGAAACATCTTGACCCGCATAATAATGAACACAGGATCAAGGAAAAATTTATGCACAATCTTTTGTTTCAGCGATATTCAGATAATCCAGCTAAAAGTGATCTATGGCTGCTGGATGATTCCTATTTATATTTTCAAGGGTGTTCTGAAAAACAATTCGTGGACATTAAATATAACAATAAATCCCTCTTCAATAAATCAAGCTTTGACTCTCTCGATGAAGATATGAAAGAGTTTTTAAACGACAGAGATAAAAACAGACCAGATATATTATTGTTTCCAGAGGAAGGGAAATGTATTATCATTGAATTGAAAGCACCAGATGTGAACGTGGCGGAACATTTACTTCAGCTCAACAGATATGCTTTTGTGCTCGCGAATTGTACAAATGATGATATAAGTATTCAAAATTTTTATGGCTACTTAATTGGAGAAAAAGTAAAAACGGGGGAAATGGTGTCAGCAGGCATTGGATTTCGACGTGCTCCAGGTTTCGATTATTGGTTTCACGAGCCATTTAGTATTCTGGATATAAATGGCCAAGGTAAAGCTACTATGTACACTGAGGTGATAAAGTATTCGACACTTCTTGAGAGGGCGAGAACGAGGAATAAGAGATTCATTGATGTGCTTTTGGGTTGCGATTCATGAGATCAGATTGAGACAATGGAAGAATTAGAAGTGCTCCGTCCGATGGTAGCAGCTAGATACTATTTTGTTGATTAGGCATAACTCCCTAACTTTATTTGTACGTCAGGCATGACATGTAACTGGAGTGAAAGTTCCCAATGAGTCGCTGACAGGGCGGAATAAAAAAGCCAAAAGAAACTGCGTCGCCGTAACGTGGGGAGGGGAGAAACAAAAAATCTGCCGAGGGTTGGAGGCGAGGGAGGTATCGATGGGTAACCTTCTTGTAGCTCACGGGGCATACATTCAGTTAATCGCGGAGTCGAGTCGTACTTATAGACCTGACTCCATCCGCATATCATGCAGGATTTTGCCTTTGTAGGTGAAGTACTTCGCACCTTGATAGGCACCGGAAGTGTTTCTTTCATCTGCGGGCATGAAGGTGCCGACAAATGGCGAAAGCTTGTAGATGCGTCCCTCGTATTCCACGGAATCATCCGAGGCGACCTTTACTTCAATCCCGGTTGGAGCAAACACAATGGTCTCACCAATCCCAATTCCAACCATGCTGAATTTAAAGCGTGATTTGCGAGTTTTCAATTCTTCGGCAGGGGTATTTTCGTCTCGAACTTCGTCTTTAGAGCCTTTTTCGCATACAGGAGCAGGGGTGACGGGTTTGTTGTTTTCGTACTCGATCACCTTCGCGTCATCAATGGTATTGGCGATGTCGTAGAAAATATCGAGAGCAATCTTTGGCTCGATGTTGAAAAACTCCCTGTTTTGCCGAATACGTAGATCCGTCAGGCGATCGATGGTCTTGTGAACCAACTTCTCGACTTCTCCATACTTCTTGGTTTCAAGCGTAGCGAATATTTCAAAGGGCAGGGGAACAGCCGTGTTGTCCAGTTCCTTGGCGCGTACGTCAATCGCGCGCGCACTCTTTCCTATCTTGACCCAATCCTCGCGGAAACTCGGATTAGTAAGAATGTACACATACCCTTTTTCGTTGTGGCTCATGGTAAAAGATTTTGTTGGACACAGGATACAATCTAGTGTGTTTGATGTCAACTAATTTCAATGTCCGGCTTTTGCTGATTCTCTTTTCTCGCTTGAGTCGTCGCTGCTTTCCCGTTAGAATACCCCTCATGAACGCTACGAAGCTGACGAGATACGAGAATCACGGATCTGCTCATATAGGTTGAAACGATACACAGAAGACTTTAGGAAAATGGAAACGACAAGACAGTTCACTTGGATCGGGTTTTACATGGCGTTTGCCGATTGTTTGATGGAATACAAGCATGATCGGGCAACTCTTGTTCAGAAAATTCTGAAGGTATTTTCCGACATAGAGATGAGAATCCCTACGCTGGAAAGCGAAGGGGTACCGAGGGATATCGATCCTTTTACGGTTTTTGGTTTGTTTAACAGGGGAATAAAAGACGAAAACCGCATGGCCTTTATCCGGGGAATTGTCTCTGAATTTGGAATGCAGGTGAAAGTCCCGGAGGAATTTCTGGGTGTGCCGTTGCTTAACAACCAAAAAGTCACTTTTTACGCATTCGAAGGAGTGGCGCGCCACGAGCACGATATTGACAATTTATGGGAGACCTTTGAGGCAGCATTGGCTCTGGCAGATGAGGAAAACGATGAGAATAGAGCAAGATTTTGCGACGCCTACGATACGGTGCTGACGCAATTTGCTGTGCGATGGAATTTAACGATGGGGTTGTTTTGGATTCGTCCATATTTCTATCTGAGCCTCGATTCAAGAAATCGTTGGTATATGGCAAATCCTGCCAATGTTGCGGCAGAGATATCCAATGAGGTAACTGATCTTTCTGCAGTTCCATCGGCAGAAAAATACCTTGAAATACGAGCTAAATGTGCAATGGCTTTTTCCTCTGGGCAATGTGCCGCAAAGTCATTTCCTGAGCTTTCTGCAATTGCATGGCAGGCCACGGAAGAGGTCAACGAGCAAAAGAGGAAAGCGGCAAGGCAAACTGAAAAGGCGGAAAAAGAGAACGCCCTCAGCGATGCTGACGTAGAAACCGTGCATTATTGGGTCTACTCTCCGGGCAGGGGTTCTATGATGTGGAACGAGTTCTACTCTAATGGTACAATGCGACTTGGTTGGCCCGAATTGGGAGATTTGAATCAGTACAACAATAAAACAGAAATCAGAGACCAGCTGTGCGAATTACGTGGGGATTCGTCTTCACACACGAATACGGTATGTGCAGTTTGGCAGTTTGTGCATGATCTCAAGCCCGGCGATGTGGTATACGCTAAACGGGGACACAATGAGATTCTCGGACGAGGAATTGTTGAGGGCGGGTATGAATTTGATGACACTGGTCACGAATTATATCCTCATGTGCGGCGAGTCAAATGGACTCACAAAATGAGCCGGCGAATGAAAGAGGGGTTCCATATTAAGGCCCTGACCGATATCACCAATTTCCCGAGCATGGTGAATGAGATAGCCTCCTTCTTTGCCGATGAAGATAGCACGGAACAGGGAGATGAACGCGTCGTCAGGTTTCCGTCGTATGGTCCGAAGGATTTCCTAAGGGAAGTTTATTTGAGCGATGCACGCTACAAGACCCTTGTTGGGCTCCTGCAGAATAAAAAGAATGTGATTTTGCAAGGTGCGCCCGGAACAGGAAAGACCTACCTGGCTAAACGACTCGCGTATTCAATGATGGGTGTCAAGGATGTGGAGCGGGTCGCGATGATTCAGTTCCACCAGAGTTATAGCTATGAGGATTTTATTATGGGTTTTCGCCCGAAAGAAAATGGGTTCGAACTCAAAAAGGGAGTGTTCTATAGCTTTTGTAAGAGAGCGGAGGAAGACACGGAGAATGACTACTTCTTTATTATCGACGAGATTAACCGCGGGAACTTGAGCAAAATATTTGGCGAGCTGTTTATGCTGATTGAAAATGACAAACGAGGCAGTAAAAATAAGTTGCAGTTGCTTTATTCGGATGAGATGTTTTATGTGCCGTCCAATGTCTATATCATCGGATTGATGAATACAGCTGACCGCAGCCTTGCCATGCTGGATTACGCCCTGCGGAGACGTTTTGCCTTTTTCGATTTGAAGCCGGCATTTGAGTCTGATGGTTTCCGTTCCTATCGGGAATCACTCGGACATCCCAAGCTGGATGCGCTAATCCGCTGTGTTGAGGAACTCAATCTCCAGATTGAACAGGATGAGTCACTTGGAGAAGGATTCTGTATCGGGCATAGCTATTTTTGCAATATTGATGCAGAAGACCTAAACAATGCCAAGCTGGACAACATCGTGGAGTATGAGTTGATTCCCATGTTAAAAGAATACTGGTTTGATGAGCCATCTAAGGTTATGGAGTGGAGCGACAAGCTAAGGAAGATCATTCAATGATTCGGATACAAAATATCTACTATATGCTCGCCTACGCCTTTCAGGCGCTCAACGAGCAGGGATATAAGAGTATTGCCACAGAGAGCTTTGCAAATGCTGTCGAACTGTGCGCAGCGATTCTTGAGAGGGGAATCACCAAGCAAATTAAACGCGGGCTGGGAATGGAATATATTCCCAGAACGGAAGATCTCTCTTCCTTGAGAGGCAAAATTGAGGTCACCGAGTCCATCAAATCGCGAACGATGCTCCGCAAACATCTTACCTGTACCTACGATGAGTTCTCGGTTGACTCACCGATGAATAGAATCATTAAATCCACTCTTCTGCTTTTGATGAGAGCCAATATCTCCAAAACGAGGAAAAAAGACTTGCGGAAATTGCTGGTATTCTTCGGTGAAGTAGAGACTGTTGACCTTCATTCTGTGCGGTGGAACGTGCAATACAACCGAAACAATCAAACGTATCGCATGCTGATTTCTGTTTGCTTTTTGATTGTAAAGGGGCTGCTGCAGACTCAATCCGATGGGACAACTAGGCTGATGGACTTCTTTGATGAGCGCAAAATGCACCGGCTCTACGAAAAATTCATTTTAGAATACTATAAAAAGGAATTCCCGCAGATCAACGTACGAGCTTCACAGATCCCATGGGCGCTTGATGATGATAGCGATGAATTCCTTCCTGTCATGCAGAGCGATGTTACTCTTTCACAGGGTAATAAGGTGTTGATTATAGATGCAAAGTATTATTCACATGCCCTCCAAATTCGGCATGATACGCCCACACAACATTCTGCCAATCTTTACCAAATTTTTGCCTACGTGAAGAACAAGGATCTTGAATTTGGGGATGCTGCGCATACGGTTGCAGGGATGTTGCTCTACGCGAAGACGGATGAGGAAATTCATCCCGACCACGTGTACTCCATGAGCGGTAATAAAATATGCGTCCGTTCTCTTGATTTGAATCAAGACTTCTCAAAGATTGCCGCTCAGCTTGACCAAATTGTTCTCGATTTTTTCGAAGTCTGACGGTTCAAGGGATGCTTTCTTGAGACATAGCTGGCAGGAGTACTTTGCTTGGCTGATGGAGAAGGCTCTGCGGCTGCGCGCGGCGGTGTTGGCGTGCGTGAAGTGAAGTAGCGTCCTTCGGTGACTTTATTATTGGGTGGTGAGGTTTAATTGGTGTTCTACGGTGCTTTGGCACACACCATAGCGCTCAGCGATGCACTTGTTGGTTTAACCCTCGAATGGTGGAAATGAATCCTTGCTTACTTCCAAGATATTTCTCATCAATGAAGATGCGACTAGATTATCTTTTGAGTTCGCAGGCGTATCCATCTCTCATACGGCACAATCAATGCGGCGAATAATTGTCTTCTCGGAGATAGCATACTCCTTCGCAAGGGGCGAGGCGGGAGAGTGAATCATGCAATCCGAGTTCTCGCGCATGAGGCGCAGTGTATAGCCATTCCAGGATGAAATGTACTAGGACGCAACGTGTGATGTTTTTTTACATCTGACACAGGCTCGTCAGCATTCCAACCCTTGCGTTCATAAAGTGACTTGATCATAACACTATTGTGCAACGAGTGTTGCAGAGAATGCAAGGTTGAAGCGCCGATTTTATCTCTCATCCCTTCGGTATCTATCTCAGCTAATTTGGCGGAGACCCTCTTCTCTCACGAAGAGATTTATTGTGCTTGCAAATTATCAGGGCCTGGAGATAATAGGAAAGCGCATAGGCGCATTCTGAAGCTATGAAAACTCTGAAACGATTCGTATTGGTCGGAGCGCCGGCTTCCGGCAAGGGCACTCAGTCCTCATTCCTCTCTGAAAAATATGGCCTGAAGCCTCTGAGCACGGGTGCACTGCTGCGAGCAGAAGTAGCGGAGCAAAGTGAGCTGGGTCTGGAGGCCAAGAAGTATATGGACGCCGCACAATTCGTGCCGGATGAGGTGGTGAATGGGATTGTGGCGCAATGGTTGGGCAACAACAAGGACTGTGGTTGCCTGCTGGATGGCTACCCGCGCACGGTGGCTCAGGCGCAAACACTGGATAGGAACTTGGCAAAGTTAGGATTAGCTGTGGATATTGTCGTGTATCTGAACGTGGCGGCAGAGCTCATTGAGGCACGCATGCTCAAGCGCAAGGCATGTCCGAAGTGCGGTGAAACCACACGCAATGGCGAAGAGCTTTGCCCAAGATGCGGCACCCCCATGATTGTGCGTACCGATGATAATCCGGAAGCCTTTGCAAAACGCCGTAAGGATTATGAAACGCTGACGCTGCCAGTGGTGGAACATTACCGTGCCCAAGGAAAGGTCGTGCAGATTGATGTCACGGAGGAGGGGGAGCCGGAGGCTGTTTCCGCCCGCATCGCTGAAGCCGTAGCTGCGTATTGCGGATCGTGAGACCCAGGACGCACCCACAGCGGTGAACAATGTTGCGTCGTCCGGGAGGCGGTATCTGTTGGTAAAATCGCAAGTTACCTGGGCAATAAGCTCCGCATAATCCTGCCCACCGCAGGAGTTTTGCAGGCGTCTCAATGCCGCTACGTTGCGCGTTCCCCTCGCGGGTGTGGGCATCGCCGCGTGCGGTGTCCATATGCTTTCTGGCCTTCGCAGATGTTGGGCGTGCCGCTCCGCGCAGGCGCGTTGGAGGGGAAGCATGGCCCATGAGGGTGTTCTTGCTTTTTACTTGCTGAAGTCATCAAAACATGGGATAATCCGCCCGGATGGAGTATGAGTTCATCATCGTGACCGGCGCATCTTCCGGGTTGGGCGAGGGCTTTGCTGAGGCATTAGCTGCTCGGACTCGGCGTATGGCGCTGGTGGCACGCAGGCTGGGGAGGCTGGAGGCGCTTGCACAGCGTCTGCGTGCTCTGCATCCGGCCACTGAGTTTTTGTGCATGCCCTGTGATTTATCGCAGCCGGTAGAGAGGGGAGGCCTACTGGAGAAGTTGAGAGGGCTTGCCCTCGGACACACGCTACTGGTCAACAATGCGGGACTTGGGGATTATGGGGAAGTAGCTACGGCCGCCCCCGATAAAATTCGGCAGCTTATGCAGGTGAATATGCTGGCGGTGGTGGAATTGTCGCATGGACTTTTGCCCTGCCTGCTGCAGAGTGGAGGGGATATCATCAACATCGCCTCGCTCGCTGCGGATGTCTTCCTGCCAGATTTCGCACTCTATGCAGCCAGCAAGGCCTTTGTTGCGTCTTTCTCTGAGGGACTGCGCTTGGAAGTGGCCGACAGGGGCATACGCGTGCTGGCGGTGTGTCCCGGGCCCGTGCATACTGAGTTCGGCGCTGTGGCCCGGCGAGACGGGTATGACCAGGGAAACCCGCCGTTCAAATCCCATTTTTACACACGGGCAAGTGATGTGGTACGCAGCGCTTTGCATGCGCTGGAGGACGGGCGAGCTCGTGCGTACCCCTCTGCAAAGGTGTGGGTAGGTGGGTGGCTGCTTCGCACAATGCCGCTATGGATATTGCGCAGAATTCTGGCATGGCGCCCTCGGCGAGTAAAAGTTCAACCGGGAGGCTTATCATGAATATCAAGTGGTTGGGAAAGTTGCGCCGGTACCGCAGCACGCTGTTGTTGGCTGTTGTGTTGGCCGTGGCTGTGCTATGTACGCCTTACCCGGTTGAGCTTGTGCGTGCGCTGCGCGAGAAGCCGGCACCAATCGTACGTGTGGTCGAGAAACGTGTGGAGGTACCGGTAGAGGTTCGTGTGGAGGTACCAGTACCCACACCAGCAGCAGCGGGGGATGTTGCTGCGCAAAATGCCCCGCTCGCGTGGAAACCGCAGTGTATTGTCCCCCAAGTGCACCTCGACTTGCCACCATTTCCCCCCGTGCTGCCTGAGAAACTCAATACCGGAACCTTTGAGCAATTTACGGCTCTGGGTAAAGGACTTCACTTGCGTAGTTCGCTGAACATTGGACCTGGTAGCACTGCCAGCCGAGACCGCAAGAAGTCCCAAGCCTATCAGATTTGTTTGGGAATGCAGCTTATGCTGCCACATGCGGCCGATGCGCATGAGTTGCTTTACGCAAATCCGGAGCTCCCCAAGGTGCTGCGCCATTACAGCAAACTTATGGAAACTGCGCGTGTTTCCCGTTGGTTCCACGCTCTTTATCTTCATAAGCAGAATCATGCTCGACGGGCTCTCGCCTCGCTTTCTCAGCCGATTGATCGACACAACTTTTACGATACCGATACAATTTTGGAACTTGTAGCTCCCGGATCCCGCCGCCGAGTCCTATGGATGCAGGCCGATATGGATGTCGTGAGTGATGGCTCGGACGGTGATCGCCTCCCCACCATGCCGGAATCTATCCGAAAGAGCGATCATTACCAGCCCATGACCTCGTATCGTTGGCGAAAAAAGACTGCCACGCCCAACCCCTTGCTGCCTGGATGGGAGGCCCGCCTGTCCAGGTTGCTTAAAGAAAAGCCGCGCAATGCAGCCGCCATTGACAGCGCCCGTCGCGTGATTTGGGACATCAAGCGCTACAGCTATTTACTCGCGCAGTATGATCCGTTCATTGTGGTGCCGCTCGTCATGAAAGAGGGCCGCGATGAGACTTTTCGCCCGCAGCCGGGTGATTACGCGGTTGTCATTGTCGGCAAAAAAGTCTACCCCGCTCTCGTAGGAGATTACGGCCCACGCTACAAGGCCGGCGAGGCTTCTTTGCGTCTCGGCAAACTTATTAATTCCAAGGCGGATGTGTATGCTCGTCCCGTTTCATCGTTGGGGGTATCTTACCTCATTTTTCCACATACCAAGGAATCCGAAAATGGTCCCATTGACTACGAGCGACTCAACCGCCGCTGCCGCGAACTGCTGGATGAGTTAGGCGGCCTGGGCGAGGATGCTCAATTTGTAGAGGTGGAGGACTTGCTGGCCCCCAAGCCACCTCCGCCCGATTCACAAAAGCCTGCTCAGGAGCCCCCGCCTGCCGCCGTCAAACCGACCAAAGAGGACAATGGCCCGACAGAGACTCCCCCGAAAAAAGCAGCGGATCTACCCACTGCACCGAGTGCGCCTCCTCTTGACTCTAAGTCGCTTTCCCTCCCCAATCCATAATCATTTACTTGTTATGATATCTTTTATACGTGGAACCGTAGCTGAGTCACTCCCACAGAGCATCGTTGTGGATGTAGGTGGAGTGGGATATGAGGTCATTGTGCCTCTCTCAACCTACGATGCGCTTAACCCGCAACCCGGAACCCAGATCAAACTCAAGACTCACCTGCATATCCGCGAGAATGCTCAAGTGCTGTACGGCTTTGCCACCGATGAAGAGCGCGACATTTTCCGACTCCTCGTGGAGCGCGTGAGCGGCATAGGCCCGGCCACTGCCATTGCAGTACTCAGCGGGTTGCGCGTGAACGAGTTTAAGTCAGCCGTGGTGAAGCAAGATGTGCAAGCTATTGCCCGAGCCAAAGGCGTTGGCAAAAAAACGGCGGAGCGTATCATTTTGGAACTGAAGGATAAGATCGGGCTGGCCTCTACCTGGGAGGCCCTGCAACAGGGCGTCACATCTCAGGCTGCGGCGGATGCTGAACTCGCTCTCGTGGCTCTCGGCTTCAAACAGGCTGAGGCACGTAAGGCAATCGCATCCATCCTCGAAAAAGACCCCCAGGCTGGTGCTGATCAACTGATCCGTGATGCGCTACGACAATGAGGAAGCTTGACACGGCGCGGAGGGTATGAGACACTAAACGGCGTGCTGGATATTTGCCTCATGGGAACGGGCGGTACGCTGCCCTTGGTGAACAGGTGGCTCACCTCACTGATGGTGCGTTATCGAGGGCATGGCGTGCTTATTGACTGCGGAGAAGGCACACAGGTGGCGGCAGTGAAAGCAGGCATAAGTCTCAAGCCCATTGATAAGATACTGATCACGCATTTGCACGCCGACCATGTGAGCGGCCTGCCCGGCATGCTCCTGAGCATCGGCAACAGCGGACGTTCCGAACCGCTCTCTATCATCGGTCCGGTTGGTACGGAACGAGTTGTGCGCGCGCTGCGCTGCATTGTACCAAGTCTACCCTTTGAGGTTAAGGTGTCGGAGCTGGAGACGGAGGAGGAGACGATGTTCTTCATGGAGTGTGACATACATGCATTTGCTCTCAACCATGGCGTACCCTGTTACGGCTATAGTTTTGAGTTGCCGCGCGTCGGCAAGTTCGATGTGCAGCGTGCCAGGGACGCCGGCATCCCCATGCAGCTCTGGAAACGTTTACAGCGCGGTGAAACTGTTGAGGATGCAGGACGCAGCTTCACGCCGGACATGGTACTCGGTCCTCCTCGCAAAGGAATCAAATTGACCTACTGCACCGATACGCGTCCTACTCCTGCCATCCCCCGTGCTGCCGCCAACTCCGATCTCTTTATCTGTGAGGGGATGTACGGCACGGCCGATATGCCTGCCAGCAGTTGGACGAACCGGCACCTTCTTTTTGAAGAAGCCGCTCAAATGGCTGCTGAAGCCGGTGGCGTCAAGGAACTCTGGCTCACCCATTACAGTCCATCCATGCCAAATCCAAAAGCCTACCGAGGGATCGCCCGCGCCATTTTTCCCAACACTTTCACCCCACGCGATGGCTGGTGTAAGTCGATATGTTTTGAAGATGAACCGGAAAACTGACTCTGTGTGTGATGATTTCCTGAACGATGAGGGACTTGCACACAGGGGAGAAGTGTGATAACATCTTGGGCATGAATAGCAGCTTGGTTGCAAAACTTGGGGCAAGAACGGCGTTGCTTGGCGTACTGGGTTTAGCCGGGGTTGGCAATGCGCGCGAGGATTTGTGGACGTTGCGCATGCCCGAAACATCTATCCTGCCCAGCTATGCCAAGGCGTCCTATGTCAGCCGCATGAGCGAGCGGCACGGCGGATCACACATGGGTTTTCAGGATTATACGGTTAATGTTCCTTTTGCCGATGGGCGGCGAAGTCACGTGGGCAAATGGTTTTACAATGTGCAGGCGAACGTAGGTGTCACGCTGATGGATGTTGGGGGGGAATTGAATCTGCGACGTGATGAATTATGGGTGTTTTCATTGCCCATTTCTGTGATTCGTCCGATGGAGGATGAAAAACGGCTGATGCTGACGGTGATGCCACGCTACGCAGGAGATGCAGTGAGTTCTGCGCGCTCTTGGGACTTAGCGTTTGTGGCCGAATATTCTGCTAAGACAAGCGAATCCTTTTCTTACTCTATCGGGCTGGCTGCCTCTCCTCGTTTCGCGGATTATGTGATTGCTCCCTACGTCACATTCCATTACCGTCCATCTCCGAATTGGCTGGTGCGCCTACGCGGCTACCAGTTGGCTGCTCTCTACAAGGCTGGTAATCGCTTGCGCGTTGGCCCGGCCATCAGCAACGAGGGTGGCGCATGGATGGTTGCTACCCCGCGCGGTCAGCGAATCTTCCGCGTACGCTCGCTAGCGTTGGCCGGTCTTGCTGAATATGACTTTTCACCCCCGGGAAAAGGCAAGCGTATGCTGAATTTGGCACTTGGCGCTACCTTGGCGACGACTGCCGAGTATTGCCGGCGAAGCCTGGGACGCGATCCCCTTGAAACCCGCCATTATCACCCCGGCTTTTACTTGGCCGGCGAGGTCGATTTCCGCTTCTGATGCATTCGAGCATTTATCTTGTGGTTGCCGGGCTGCTGGGAGCGTCTGTCGCTGCCTCTCAACAACAGGATTCCACTATTGTGGAAACCGGTAATCCGAATGCCACTCCCGATACATTGGAAGATCAGCCGCAGGAGGACCCTCTGCCGGATTGGCTAATCGACATCCCTGCTGACTCCGGACAGGACCGCCCTATTGCGCAGCCTTCCCCACGCCCAGTTGAGTACGTGGTCGAGGATGAGCACGTTGTTTCCCAATCCCGTATGTTTTCCGTGAGCGGTGGAGACATCCTGCGCATGGGGGCTATTGCAACCCATGCGGACAGCCTGCGCAAGCGTTTCAACCGCCTGCTCGGTATCGACGACTCGTGGAAATTTGCCATATCCATTCGTCTTTGGGGAAACACGGCCGATGCCGCACACGCCAACCCCGTGCGTGCACGCGTCCGCATCATCGGGAGTGAGCCCAATCTCCAAATCCGCATATATGCCGGCGGCGGGGTTGATGTCGAACGCATGGATGCTGCCATCGTGAGCATGCTGCTGTATGAATACGCCATGCGCCGTATGCAGGCGAATGCTCTGCCAGATCAACTTGCCTTGCCACCCTGGCTCATCACGGGAGTGGAACAAGCTCTCCTGTGGCGCGATGGTCGCATCGATCGTCGCATGTACCAAAAACTGTTCCAAAAGGCAGAAATGATGTCTCCGGAGGAACTCGTCAACACGCAAACTCCTGAGACCTTGGATGCGGGTTCGCGGCAGGTATACGAAGTGTCTTGCGGTGTGCTGATTATGGGTTTGCTGCACCAGGAGGACGGCCCGGAGCGCCTGCGCGCTCTGCTGGCGGACGCGCTCATACAAGAGGGTAGTCCCAAAGAAATCATTGCCACCTACTTCCACGAACTGAACTTGAACGACACTAACTTCAGCAAATGGTGGGCCCTAGAACTGGCTGCCCTAGCCTTGCCTGATGGGATGGATCGCCTCACCCCCATTGAGACGGAAAAAAGACTCGCTGATGCGCTGTTATTGACCGGAATGGATGAGGAATCGCACCTCCCCATCTCCAAGAACTTGGAGGACCTGGACGAGGTGCAGAAACTCGCGCACTGGCAGCAGCTGCTGCGAACCTGTTTGTCGCGTCTCACGAAGCTGAGTCTGAACGCCTTCCCAGGATATGAAGTCATGATTTCTGAATATCAGCGCGCCCTCACTGAGCTGATGAAGGGAACCCCTCCGAAAGAAGTGGAGAAGATACTGACGCCGCTGCGAGATTTGCGGCGCGCGTACAGAGAAGCCTCAATTCGCGGGCGCGACTATTTGGATTGGTATGAAATTACCCACCTGGGGCGTGGTCAATCTTCCTCCTTCGATCAATACGCGGATGCTATGCGCGTGCTGCGCAGTCAGGATGATGGCGCCTCAACCCCAATCAGCCGCTACCTGGATGATATTGAGACGTTGCACAACCTCGAATCCGGGCAGGACCTGCCGGAGCATCTCAAACCCACCTCTCAACTGCGTAGCGAACAGCATTAAGTCAACCGCTTTCCCTCCCCATGATTACCCACCCGGACATGCAACATGAAAGAGACGCCTTGGCCGAGGGTCATAGCTGTGTGTGCGGCATTGATGAGGCTGGGCGTGGGCCGCTTGCCGGCCCCGTGGTGGCGGCAGCAGTTGTTTTGCCGCCGGGGTATGAACTGCAGGGCCTCACAGACTCCAAGCAGCTCTCCGCCCGGCAGCGCGACCGCCTTTACGACCAACTGATGCTCTGTCCGGACGTGCGGAAAGCCATTGCCCAAGCCTCGGTGGCAGAGATCGACCAGCTAAACATTTTGCGAGCGACGCACTTGGCCATGGCGCGCGCAGCGCAAAATCTTTCTCCCAAGCCGGACTTCTGTCTCATCGATGGGTTACCGGTTCCTGGTTTCCCCATCGCCTCGCGCTCGCTTGTGAAGGGGGATGCTCTCTGCTTGAGCATTGCCGCCGCCAGCGTTCTTGCCAAGGTAACGCGCGATCGCCTCATGCGCGAACTGCATGAACAGTTCCCGCAGTACGGCTGGGCTCGTAATGCCGGCTACGGCACGGCACAGCACCTGAAAGCCATCAAGGATTATGGAATTACGCCACATCATCGCCGCTCGTTTGCACCTGTTGCACAAGCTACGCTGCCCTTGGAGTTCTGATTCTGCACCGGATTCCCGATACCGCGGTGCATATGCGGAGCTTGTAGCGACTTCATTTCTGCGGGGGCAGGGCTTGCGTATTCTGAGGCATAACTTCCGCTGGGGAAGACGAGGCGAACTTGATATTGTGGCGCGCCACAACAATGTCCTCGTTTTTTGTGAGGTAAAAAGTACCATTTCTCCGGGCTCCGGTGACCCTATTCGCGCTATCAACTTCGGCAAACGCCGTTTACTGCGTGCCGGAGCAGCCAACTGGTTGCTTTTGTTGGGGCGCAGCGTGCCGACACGTTTCGATGTGGTGGAAGTTTTCTTAGCGGCTGATCAAAGACCCGTTTTGCGTTGGAGTCAAAATGTATTCCCTCTCTCGACAGATCGCTAGTGATATCTTATGAACATGGAAGTCGGCATCACCCTGCCAGCTTTCCCACGTATGCACGCTCTGTTTTTTAGAGGAATCGAAACGTCAACTGCTCATGCTTCTTTCCCGTCTTGCAAATGCGCGCGTAGCGTGTATAATGCCAAGGTATGAAGTCATTTCTCGGAGGCTTGTTGTTGATGATAGCGGTGGGAGCAGTTGTCATCACCATGGTGTACCATGCCTCAGTAAATGCTGAACTGCGTTTTGAGCCCCGCGAATCGCACGAGGAGTATATCAACACACGTCGCTCGTACCGACCGCGCAAACCGCAAAACGTACCATTGCCTCCCGCAAAAGACATAGATCTGCGCGATGATGACACAGCGGAGGAGGTGGATTCATGAGCGCACTCCAATTGCCCAGAATAGGTTATACGCTGGGAGACCAAGCCGGGATAGGCCCGGAGATCATGCAACGTGCTTTGCATGAGTTGAAGTCGCAGACGGCACGCTTCGTTTGCATGGGGGAACGCATTGCGTGTACGACCGGTAGACCGACTGAGCAGTCCGCCCAAGCGGCTTGGCAGCAACTTGAACGTGCGGCTGAGGCTTTGCGCTGTGGAGAGATAGACGCCGTGGTCACGGCCCCCATCTGTAAGGAGAGTTTGCAGAGAATTGGATTCCCATACCCGGGGCAGACAGAGTTCTTTGCGGATCGACTCGGGGCCGTACGACATGCGATGTGCCTCACTGGGCAGCATTTGACGGTGGCCCTCTGCACCACGCATGTCGCGCTGCGTGATGTGCCGAAGCTGCTGACAGTTGGGCGCATTGTGGAGGTGGCAGAACTGCTGGCAGAGCACCTGATGTGTCTTGGCATCACGCGACCGCGCTTGGCTCTGGCCGGCCTTAACCCGCACAACGGAGAGGGCGGCGCCTTCGGAGATGAAGAGGCTCGTGTCATATCTCCTGCTGTGGAGGTGTTGCAGAGTCGCTTGCCGCATGTTTGCGTATGCGGTCCCTGTGTTCCGGATGTCGTGTACCGCGCTGCTGCGGGGGGAGAGTATGATGGTGTAGTGGCGCCTTACCACGACCAAGCGCTCATAGCGCTCAAGCTGTTGGACTTTGACAACGCCGTCAACATCACACTCGGGCTGCCGCGGCTGCGAGTCAGTCCCGATCATGGAACAGCTTTCGCGATAGCGGGTAAGGGCATTGCCAACTCGCGAAGCACTGAGCAGGCTTTTCTCATGGCTCTGCGCTACCTCGCCTCAGCTACCGCTGAAACTTGACTGTCCCCCCAGCATCTCTTCGATACGCAGTAAGCGGTTGTACTTGGCGAGTCGTTCCGAGCGCGACAGAGAACCCGTTTTAATGTAGTCGGCAGAAGCGCCAACAGCCAAATCGGCAATGAAGCAATCCTCCGTTTCGCCGCTGCGATGCGAGACAATGGTGGCATAGGCATGTGATGCCGCGAGACGAAGCGCCTGCAACGTTTCCGAGAGGGTGCCGATTTGATTGGGCTTGATAAGCGCAGCATTGGCCACTCCCTGCAAAAAACCGCGGCGCAGGATATGTGGGTTGGTTACAAATAAATCATCTCCCACCAGCATGCAACGTTTGCCTAGGGCTCGCGTGAGCTCCTGCCACCCTGTCCAATCAGATTCTGCACATCCATCCTCGAGAGAAATAACAGGATAACCCGAAAGTAGTTGCGTGTATCGAGCAATGAGCTCTTGCGTCGACATCGTACCTCCTCCACTCTTGTGCAGGGTGTATGACCGGGTGTCCGGGTCGTAGAATTCACTGGCGGCCACATCGAGCGCGAGAAAAACTTCCTCCCCCGGTCGATATCCGGCTCGGCAAATAGCTGTCAAGATGGCATCGAGCGCCGCCTGCACACCCGGCAGTTGAGGGGCATAGCCTCCCTCATCGCCCACTGCAGTGCTCATCCCCTTGGCGTGGAGTACATCGCCCAGTGCGTGGAAAACCTCGCTCCCGCACCGCAGAGCATCGTGAAAGCTTGGAAATCCCTTGGGAACAATCATGAACTCCTGAAAATCAATAGGGGCATCCGAATGTGCCCCGGCGTTGATAACATTCATCATCGGCACGGGGATGCTGGTAGCTCCTGGCCCTCCTAAATAGCGGAACAATGGTATCTGCAGTGCATGAGACGCAGCACGCGCTATTGCCAGAGACACCGCCAGCATGGCATTTGCTCCCAGTGTGCTCTTTTGAGCACTACCATCCAGCTGAATCATCCTTTGGTCGATTTTTTTCTGTTCCAATGCGTCTTCTCCCATCAAGGCTGTCGCAATCTCACCCTTCACATGATTGATGGCATTGAGCACACCTTTGCCTGAAAAGCGCTCGCGATCACCATCACGCAACTCGTGCGCCTCTTGGCTGCCTGTGGATGCTCCACTTGGGACCGAGGCTCGCGCCCTCGCTCCTCCGGCTAAATGTACTTCTGCCTCAACAGTCGGGTTGCCTCGCGAGTCGAGAATTTCGCGAGCTTTCACTTCAACAATCTGAGTCTTGCTACTCATAAATGTTCACCTTAGCACACCTGCGCCAAAGGGGCAAGAGAACGATGCCTAATAGTTAGATATTCAATGCTTTTATCGTGTTCCACAGGTTGCGAATCTCTTTTCAAAGGAGATGAGATGATTCTTTTTTTATAACGCCAATAAAATCAGTAAGAAAGACGAATATAAGCTTTCTCTTTTTGAAAAGCTAAGACGAAGAGATATTTTCGTGTCATGCACAATTAATTGGCGTCCGCAGGCATTGTTTGGGCTTTTTTTACGAACAGACAATGCTTTTTTTCTTGTTGTTAATATTGATAATAAATCTATAGTATTTTTTCTCTTCATATGGAGCTCTGTCAAGAGGAAAATTATCTTTGAAAAAGAAGCTGGACATCTCCTTTGAAAAGAGATAGGCTGTATACACTGGTGAGGAGAAAGATATCGCGTGCGCGTAGCGCGCGGCTCCTCAACCAAGTTAGCAAAATAACTTGTCATGAAATTACATTTGCCATCTCGTTTACGCAGGGCCCTGATGGCTTGCCTTGCTACTTTGTCTCTGCATCGTCAGACACCGTGTACGGTATCGACAGGCACGGCTGTGCTGGGCGTCTTTTCATTATTCTGGGGCATTCCGATGAACATGAGTGCGACGGATGCTGCCGCGTGCATGGAGGAGGGAATGATGCTTGTTGCTGCACAACACGGCAACAGCATCGCATCCTCGATGAATGATTTCACTTGGCACGAGAGTTTGAGCACATGGTCGAGTGGTGGCAGGGGATGGAACGAGGATGGCGCATGGGCTAGTGGAGATAACGGAGGTTCGGATGAAGAGCTTGTGGAAAACACGGCGGGGACGCTTTCCATCGGAGAGTACAGTGACGTGCAGTTGGGCAATCATACCCAGTTGACCGCAGCAGCGCTGACTGGTAGTGGCGGTGCGCTGACGTGGTCGGTGGGCAGGCGTCTCACGTGGCTGGGCGGCAGCGACGCTACATGGAAAAATGGAGAGGGAGAGTATTGGTACAGCACCAGCGACCCGACCCATACTCCTACCACTTTTCAGAATGAGGATAACGTAATATTTGGAGGCGACGGAGAAACGACCACGGGTTCCATTACAGTGGATTCCGCTGGCGTCATTGTCTCTCACATGTCGGTGGTTCAGGGCGATTGGTCGTTTACGCTACAGGCAGCACAATCTCTCGGCAAGATGTTGACAATCAATGGCGATTTAACTATTGCCGAAGGTGCCTCGGCCTCATTCTTCGGTAGTGGAGCGCTCTTGCTGAATGGAGATATCTTTGTGGACGGCACGCTAAATACGACTTCCAACTATATGATGGCAGGACAAGGTTCGGAGGTGCATGCGCACGTTTCTGGCACGCTCAACGCCTCAATGCTGCAGGTGTCAAGCCTTACTGTTGGAGATGAGGAAACGCTCTCTAACGCGAAAGTCGCGTCCGTTTACTTGTATTTGTGCGGGTCCGGTGCCTCGATCGTTGTGGAACGCGGCTCCACGCTGGCCTGCACGACGATAATGTCAAACTCTAATCCTGCCGCTGGTAACGGGGTAGGCAGCGGAGAACTCTTCACCATCGATGGAGGCATTGTGAAGATCGGCGAAAATTATGTTCCTTCAGCGAACAACACGCCAGCTGCTTACTACCCCTCTCTTGCTCTTTCCTCCACGGGTTCTGTCGAGGTGAGAAACGGCGGCCAACTTATCGTCAATGGCCGCGTCACTACTTTTTCTGCCGGATCTATCGGCGATCTCTCCGTCTCGGGAGAAGGGAGCCTTGTGGAGTTCGGTTTCAACGGTTCTTTCCTGGAGGAAACTTCAGATGCCATCAAAAGGGGAGTCCGAACTGTCAAGGTGAGCGCCCTTTCCCTTTCCGATCAAGCGGAGGGAACCATCCATGGCTCTCTTGAGGCTACCCGGCTCACGATGTCCGGCGAGTCTTCTCTTACCGTAGAAAATGAGGATGCTCAGATTTCTTCCACAGCATTTGCCCTGAAGGTCGGAGTCGGGGGACTCTCCATCACCGACAGTGGGACTTCTCTGACGGTGAATGGTTCGGCATCGGTGGCGGGTGGTGAGTTCGTTGTGTCTGGCGCTACGGTGGATATCAAGGGGAGGTTGAGCAATGAAGGGAGTTTCGCTCCTTCGCTCAATGTGACTGATGGTGGAAAATTGAGCATCGGTATGGGCGGAGGCGACAATATATCAATCGGGCATGACAGTATAAATGACGCGTGGGTATCAGGAGTCGTTGTCTCGGGAATGGACAGCGCGTTGACCATCCATGGCAGCTTAGTGAATAGCACTCAAACAATTACCGTCACCGATGGCGGTTCATTGGAGGTGCATGGGCATATCAGCCGGACATACACCTATAACAATGCAACAGGCTCTCTCAACATCGGCATCAACGGAGAGGATGTATCGTATGGTTCGGTCAACGTAAGTGGCAATGCTTACGTCAGTGGCATCAACATCCAGGGGACGGCGGAGAATCGGAGTTCTCTGACTATCGGTGGCAATCTGACGCAGAACCAAGATCTGGTCATCAATTACGCTGCGGTGTCGCTTACCGGGAATTACGTCGGAAACGCCAACAGGGCCATCCGCATTGAGAATGGCTCCATGGAGGTAGGAGGCAACATGTTGGTGGCAACCGGCACAACCATTACTGTGGGAGCAGGGGGCGTCCTGACAGCACACAAGATGTTGGCGGGTGGCCCAAGCGCTTTTGCCGGCACATTGACGGTGAGCAATGGCGGTAGGGTAGAGGTGGGGGCGGATTACAAAGATCAGCTTGATAGCGCCCATGCGGGCGATGTTTACTGCACGGGACTATCCGTTGATGGAATGGGGAGTTCCGTCACTGTTTACGGGGGGTTGGCGAACGGCTTGGGACAGAATATCGAAGTAACTAATGGCGGCAGTTTGGTGGTAAAAAAAGCTGTTGGCGGCTATAGCACCTATGTTAACCACACCGGTGCGGTCATCCTTGGTGGCTCAGGAGATGGTAACTTCGGCACAATGCAGGTGGACGACAAACTCTTCGCCAAATCATTGAGCGTATCGGGAAAAGACAGCGTATTGACTGTAGGTGGCGTGCTGAACTTGGCGACAACCCCAAGCGGACGCCCGAATATAAACAATCTTGGTGCTGAGAATACTCTGACAATCCGTAACGGAAATGTGTCCCTGAATGGCGGGATTGTCGCGTACAACATCCGCCTGACAGGAGGAAAACTCACGGTAACAACGGGTGTGAACTTGATGCAGACGGATGCGGGCTCTGTGCAAGTACGAGGGGGAGGGCAGTTCATTTTGAGCGGGGAAGTGGAGGTGGCTGGCACGCAGACGTGGGAGTTGGTAGATGGCGCCCTAAGGGCAGAGACAGCGTGGCGCTTGGCTGAAGGCGCGGGGAGATTGACGCTTGTCGTTACTGGCGCAGATGGGGAAGGAAACAGCGGGGGGCAGTTGGCGTTGAGCGGAGATGCTCTGCGTTCGTTAGCAAGCATGGAGCAATTGCAACTCACCCTCACTGGCACGGGGATGACGCCATACAACGACTGGGACTACAAGCTTTTTGACACATCGCTAAATGGTTGGACGAAAGAGGCAGCGCTAACCTTTTTGCAGGCTCGGCTTAGCGGGGAATGTACCCAGGGGCGGAGTGAACTGACAGTAGATGATGATGGCTGGGTTCATTTTGTCAACAACGCCGCGACGCTCACGTGGCAGGGTGGGGAAAACGAGTCGGGATGGACGGAGGGAGGTGAGGGAGTCACTCCGTGGATCGATCAACGCGGGGGAGATAGTTTGTTTTACGCGGGGGACAATGTAATCTTCACAGCTGCGACGGGAGTTCAAGAGCGTGGAGTTAGCATTTCCGGCGCCGTGCGCCCGCATGACCTTGAAGTGCGTGATGGCACATGGAATTTCACCGTAGAGGAAGGGGCTTCGCTAATCGCCAGTGGAACCTTCACGGTCTTAGCAGGGGCGGAAGCGACCTTTAGAGGCCCGGGCCGCATAGGACTCATCGACGGAAAGATTATGGGCAACCTCACGTTGTCAACGACCGGCAGCAAAAACTTGGGGGTCGTGAACGTGGAGGCAGGCGGCAGCGTGACCATCACAGACAGCACGGCGGGCAACTGGACTGGCACAACACTCTCCGGGGAGGGAACCGTGGTGCTGGATGCCGACGTGACACTAAGTCAAGCAAACCAAATTTTCGCAGCTCTCTTTGCGGCTGGGGACGCCACCCAGCAATTTGATGCGAGCCACCCGGGCATTGGCTCTGTCGTAGTGGCAAGTGGGAGAACACTCACAATGGGCAGCGCTGTCAACCAAGTTGGACGGAGTCTCAGTCTTGCTCGCAGACTGGAGGTAGCCCATGGCGGTTCAATTGTCGTTAACAGCACAGTGTTTGACAGTTCGTCCGGTTCATACAAAAATTACCACTACACGCCGGGCACACTCGTATTGGCAGGGGATGGAGATGGTACAGAGAATTCCGGAGCCCTGGTGATCAATACGAACGAGTGGGTGAAATGGGCTGTAGAACTGGCGGGGGATGCTTCAATTTACATCGGAAACGGCAAACTTCAATTTACCGGCAATGGCACGTTTGACGGCAAAGGCAAGGTGCTCACCATAAAGGGTGCTGGCAAAACGTTCGAGTTTTCTAACAACTTCCAGATGTTGGGAAGCGGCACTTTAAAGATGAGTGAAGGGACCACCCTACAAATAAGTAAAAATCTGGATGCCCATGGGTATAATCTTCAGCTTGATGCTTCCTCCTTCAATGTGCACAATAGCGCAACAATTAAATCGTTGACTGCCACCGGCAGCAGCACGATAAACTACAATGGAGGGCATGCGCTAACGGTGCTGGGGAATGTGAATGCATCGGCGACAGCTCTCAGTTTGAGCGGATCGAGCAAACTCATCATTCAAGGAACGGGGACGAACACTCTGGGCTCCATCACGTTGCATGGCGATGCCGGGATTCGGTTGGACGTGAGGGGGGCGAGCGCCATGCATGCCGCGCTGGACCTTGGAGCGATGACGTATAGTAACCACGTTCTCACGCTCACGCTGACGGGAGTGGAAGAGTACGTGGCGGCTCACAGCAGTTCGGAAGATGAGTCGACATGGCAGATACATCTTTTCGGTGGCTCGGCAGCGGCAACGCTCTACGAGATGTATCAATCAGAGCAAAGGAAGCTGGAATTGAGAGGCATCCTGGGGTATGATTGGGAACTGAGTGAGAGCGGGATACTGACTCTCCACAAGCTTGCCACGCTGACCTGGACGGATCGGCTTCATGGCGATTCTCATGAGTTTACTTGGGAAGATCAGGGCGCTGGGTGGGACGCAGGCGAGGGAACCGTATTCCGCAATGGATCGCATGCCACATTTGTGAGTGATGCGGAAGCAACAGTCACTGTGGAAGGAGTCATAAGGTCGGGGGAAGTCATCATCAGTGGTGGAGGAACATTCACATTTGCCGCCGGGGAGGGCGACGGAAGCTTGGAAGTTGCGGACTTGGACGTGCAGACGGACAGCTCCTTCGGAGTCGGAGTGACCTTGGAGCATGCCATGACCATCGCGCCTGGGAAAACGGTCACTTTCACCGCCCATCTGGCAGGAGGAATCGAGAGCAGCATCCTATTGGAAGATGGGGCGGTTCTGTGTTTGCGTGGGAATAATCTTTTGAGTATCGCTTCCGGTTCGAGCATGAGCGTGACCGGCAGCGGCTCCTTTGAGGTGGACTTAAGCGATGGAAATGGAACGATCTTCAACGGAGCGAATCTGGAAGTGGCGGAGGGGGTGAAGATGAGCATCTCGGGGACAACTGCAACAGGTGATACATGGAACAGGGTACAGAACCTGAAGGTACTTGGCAATGTGGAGATGGCGGGGAAGCAAATTGTCTTGGAAGGCACGAACGCCATCGGCAACATCGCTGTGGGAAACCGAGGGATACCCGCGGAGACAGGCTGTGCCCTGCGGCTCGTGAACAGCGGCGCCACGACCACTATCACCGGTGAGGGGGATACGAATTTGGAGGACGCCTGCCTGGAGGTGCGCAGCGGCAACTTTGAGAAGCGGCACGGCAAGTTGACCATAGGCGGCCTGAGGTCGCACAATGGCGCAGGAGGTAGCAGTATCACAGTTGAGGACTTGGAGATTGTGACCAACGATACGTGGACGTTCAACTCTTCTGCCGATGATTGGACGAAGCAGCAACGCGCCTACAGAGGAACGCTGACGGTGAGGGGTGACCTCACCATGGGAGAGCGTTCGGACGATTGGCATGAGCAGGTCATTTCCGGCAACATCAGCGTAGGTGGTGATGTCTATATGCTGGGAGGTCTGCTTCGCGTGGGCGGCGATGATCAGAAAAGCATGAGCGTCGGGGGCATCTTAAACGCGCAGCGGGGAAGCTTTGTCTGGGAAGGAGAAGGAGAGCTTTGGCTTGGAGGGCTGAGTACCTCGGAAAAAGGCAATGTACAGCTCACCGCCGGCGCTGTCACCGTGAGCGGAGCCTTGGACGGCGATGGCGGCGTCATCAGCGTGAGCGAAGGAGTGGTGTTCAGAGTGGCGGATGGCGGCGCCTACGGCGGCGCTCTGATATTGGAGGGCGGCACACTGGAGGTGGCGGAGGGCAGCGCCGCACTGACCGTGACGAACATCACAAATGGCGAAGGACCCGGTGCCAACTTGCAGCTTGGAAGCGGCGCTCAGATGACGATAGAGGGTGGCGAGTTCACCGTGGCGCAGCTTACCGTGGGCGACAACGCGCAGCTCGTCATCATGGGAGGTAAGTTCAGCCTGACCGGAGTAGAGAGCTGGGGGAATGGGGCGCAACTCACTCTGGACTACACTGAGGGTGGGGAACTAGCGCATATGACACTCGGAGAAGGTTTCAGTTTCGGAGAGGGAATCAGCGAGAGGCATAAGCTCACCCTCAATCTCACCTCGGACTATCTGGATGAGTTGGTAGAGGCATCTGGGGAGGCCACAGGCCCCATGGTGGAATTTTTAAGCAAGGGGGCTTGGCAGAGTGGCTGGGAGGCGTACTTTGATGTGGTGGTGCAGGGGGCCTCATGGAGGTACATGAACCTGAAGCTGGATGAGCATGGCGACCTCGTTTGGGATGGAAAACAGGGAGTGGAATGGGAAGGCGACAGTGGGGGAACATGGAGCGATGAGCAGCAGAAGGGATGGAAACCGGTGGAAGACGGGGGAATCCCAACTCCCGGTGGACGGGATGTGCACTTTACGGAAAAAGGAGCTGATCCGCAGGGTAGTCAGGTGCTGGTGCAGGGGACTGTGCAGCCGAATAACGTCTTTGTCGAGGGAGGCAAATACAGCCTTGAAAGCAGCGACCCCGATGCGGGCGGCGGATTGAATATCAAGGAAACCGGCATGCTGGTTGTAGAGGCGGGAGCCGAATTGAACCTGAACCTGAGGAACACAAATATTCCGGTAGTCATCGTGGAGGGCACGCTGGGACTGGGGCATGAGGCGGCTCTGCCGGGTAGCGCCCAGCTGCAACTTCGCGCGGGCAGCGCCCTGAGCTACACCGTAGTGGGAGCTTCCCAGGACGTGAGTGCGCTCGTGACCGAGGAGAGCGTCGGCAACGTGCTGAATGTGGAGGTGGACAAGCAAGTTGGCTCGGATGGCGTGACATGGGGAGATGCGGATGCCGACGTTGCTGCGAACAACGGCCTGAGAATGGCCCTGGAAACAGGGACCAGCAAGACCGGGACGGGCGACTTCACCCTGCAATGGCGGGAACAGTATGAAAGCGGCGGCAAGCACGAGCACACCGGGAAGCTGGATGTGCAGGGAGGCACGCTCACCCTCGATGTGTACGCCGGGCAGGAGGACACGACATCGCAGTTCACGGGAGGCGCCACGGTGGGCAAAGACGCGGAACTCAAGCTGCAATCCCACACCGGAACTCTGGAGATGAGCGGCGATGTGAGCGGGACCGGCACGCTGCATGTGGCGCAAGGGAGCATCGTTCTGAGCGGCAACAACTCCCGTCTCATGAACATTCAGGTAGACGGAGGAAGCACGGTCACCATCGATGGCGATACGGGCTTGGGAGGCGTAAGGTCCACGTTGACGCTCTCCGGCGGAACGATTGCTGCGGGCAACACAGGCAGCCCGGAGGGTGCGCAGGTGCAGGCCGGCACGGTTGTGGTGAATGGGGAGACCAAGCTGAGCGGCACAGTGACACTTACCGGCGCCCTGAAGAGCGGCGAGGATGGTGATGGCGGCGCGCTGAGACTTGTCGATGGGGCGCAGGGCGCCCTCACCGGCGACATTTCCGGCTACACGGGCGTCCTGGACACGGGTGACGCTTCGACGTGGACGCTTTCCGGCGAGAAACTGGGCGGAACGACCGGGCAGGTGCAGGCGAGAGTGACGGGCGGAGGCGTCCTGGATGTGGAGTCGAAAAAGAAGATTACTCTGACGGGTGAATTGGGAACGGACAACGCTGGCCTCACCGTGAAGAACAGCGGTTCGGGGGATGTGGTGATAGCCGGCTCGTTAGGCAACGGCACCGCGCTGAATACAGGTGATACCAACAGCGGAGCCATTGTATTGGGTGACGTGCTGAATGATGGAACTGGGCATATTGATTTGACGAAGTATGCGGAAACCGTAGACGGCACAGGAACCATTGTGCTTTCCAATGTAACATTGGGTGAAAACTTCGAAGAGAAGCTTATCAGTGGCGCTACATTGTCCGTAAACACGGCGAAGACAAAGGGAGAGCCGCGCGCAGCAGGCTACGCCATGCGCGAAGCAGCGTCTCAGGGCGGCGTGGTGGATGTCAACGGCATGGATGCCGGCAAGCTCTCGGGCATCACTGTGAATGAGCACGGGCTGCTCACCGGCATCACCGGCGCCTATGCAGTGACCAAAGACAGCGCCCTGGAACTGCATTTCTCAGCTGAGAATGCCCGGGAGGGCGGCCAAGAGGGCAAGGCTCTCATCGAAGGGCAGGAAGGAGGGAACTTTACCGTAGATCGCGGAGACGGGGCAAATGTTCAGCTTGCTTTCAGCGAAGATATTTTTGATCTGTTTGGCGAAGGAGAAACAGTCATCACCCTGACAGCCCTGGCAAATGGCACGTGGGGCGGGGATAATGCATTGACAATCGATGCACTCGCTAACATGCAAGATATAGTGGCTCAGGTGCTGGCCAGTATTCTCTCTTCCGTCAACTATACGGACACAGGCATTGAAATGACGGGCGCCACGAAAGACCTGTACCTCGTGAATGGGAAAGAGAGTGGCGACAAGGCAACCAGCAATGAGGTCAAGGATCTGGTGGGCAAACGCGCAACCGTGCTGCTGCGAGGGCAGAAGCTGGAGCTGAACTGGGATGGCAGCGCGCCCGGGGCGAACAACGCCAAGGTGAGCAACCTGCTGGGCGCTGAGGGTGCAGAGCTTGTTATCAACAATACTGCAACGGAGGATTCCACCGGGGCGAACCGCCTGAATGTGAGATTGGACAACACCCGCTACGACCACCTGAACAGGGGCGACCACGAAGGGGAAATCTTACCGGAGCCTGACGGCACCACCGCGCAAGGACAAGATACCTCCTTCAAGGGAAAGATTACCGGGGGCGTCGGCGTGGATATCACTAAGACCGGCAAAGGCACATTGACGGTGGGAGACAACTACACGCTGGCCGATGGCACGACCGCCATCGTTGCCGGCGCTCTCAGACTGCGCGGAGCGAACAACAGCATGCAGAA
>CANQBZ010000022.1 GCA_947589295.1 uncultured Akkermansia sp. | reverse complement strand
CTATTTTTGTCCAAACGATAAATCTCTTGCCCTCTTTTTCCCCGTTCGGTGCACTTATTTTTGTCCGATTGCGGGGAGGGTAATAGGGAGGGGAGCGTAGCCCCTTCCTAACTAGGCATTCCCCCGCAGAGAGGGATCCATGGGAGAGAGCGAGAAGCTCTCTCCCTGGTCAGAGGGGTCTGGGGAGGCTGAAAGCCTTCCCCCAGGGGCGGAGCAGAGTTTTAATCATGCCCGAGCAAAAAATCAACCACCCCAAAAATTATAATTGACTACCGCGAAGTCAAACGCGGCTCGGTCATGCAACTCAAGCACGATCTCTCCGTATACCGCACCACCTCCTCCCAATTCACTCAGGATAGAAGGGACGAGCAGATGAATTCTCATGGCCCTGCCTTAAAGATCGGCTCTAATCACCAGCCTGCCTCTCAACTCTTTGAACTGTTTGAACTGATGAGCGGAAAGCTCAAGCGCTCCCCCTATGCCGCCCGTAAAATACTCATCAGAAACGGCATCCACTGCCATTTCTGCTCCCGCACAATCTATAATTACGTTTATCAGAGCATTATCGGCATCTCCCCTCATGATTTGATTCAAGGTCCTCGTAAAAAACGTAAAAAACTGTCCGTAACCGTTTCTCCCATAAACCATACCGGGGCTATCAGCATCGAAAAACGTCCTGATTCTATCAATCAACGTAAAGAGTTCGGTCACTTCGAAATGGATTGTGTCGTCGGTCCTCCCGGCTCCAAATGTGTCTTACTCGTCCTTACCGAACGCTCCACCCGTTTCCAACTCATCTTCCGTCTGCGCAAAAAAACCTCCCAATGCTTCGTCCAACTGCTCAACCGCCTCGAAAGACGTCTCGGTGCCAAACGTTTCGCCTCTATTTTCCTCTCCATTACCACCGATAATGGCTGCGAGTTCGCCGACTCTGCCGCTATCTCTTCCTCCTGCCTCTCCGACAAACCTCGTACCGTCCATTACGTCGCCCACCCCTACTGTGCCTCCGAACGCGGCATCAATGAAAATGCCAATCGCTTCATCCGTCGCTTCTTCCCTAAGGGCACGGATTTCTCCCGCGTCTCTCAAACAACTCTCAACGCCGTCGCTCTCTGGATGAATCGCTACCCTCGCGCCATCTTCAAGGGCAAATCCGCCTGGCATATGACTCTTCCCTTCCGCCTCTGTTTTACCCCTCTCTTCTCATGACCTCAACTCTTTTTGTCATATGTTGCATTTGTTCTTGCAATTCACACAATCTGGCACACTTATGCAAAAACAACCCTCCCGCTGCTGAGCGTTCATATGCCAGGGTCTAGCTGATCAAAGAGTTCCAGCTGAGCTATATCGGCGGGCGGAGCAGACTCGGGGAAGTCATCAGGGACCCCTTTGGCGCGTCTCCCGGATTTTGATTTTTCCGGAGAAGGCTTACGCATTGAAGCACTCATCTCCAGATGTGTGAGGATGCGCTTGGCACGCTCAATAATCGAGGCTGGGAGTCCTGCCAGCCTCGCCACTTGGATGCCGTAGGATTTATCGGCTGGCCCCGGCAGCACCTTGCGTAAAAAGATAATCTCATCGTTCCACTCGCGCACCTCTACGTGCCAATTAGCAATGGCTGAGTGTGTGGCCTGCAGGTCCACCATCTCGTGATAATGCGTAGCAAAAAGCGTACGCGCCCCAATAACATCGTGCAGGTGCTCGGCCACGGCCCATGCGATGGAAAGTCCATCGTAAGTGGCCGTGCCACGGCCAATTTCATCAAGAATGACCAGAGAGTGTTCATCAGCGTTGTTCAGAATAAGCGCGGTCTCACTCATTTCCACCATGAAAGTCGATTGACCACCGGCAATGTCATCGCTGGCGCCCACGCGGCAGAAAATACGATCCACGAGGCCAATGTGAGCCTCGCGCGCCGGCACATACGATCCCATCTGCGCCATCAGCGTGATGAGCGCCACCTGGCGTATGTAGGTAGATTTGCCCGCCATATTCGGCCCGGTCAGGATAATGAGGCGGTTTGTCTCCTCCGCCATCTCAGTGTCGTTGGGAACAAAGGAAGCATCCTGCTGCACACATTCGATGACTGGGTGGCGACCATCCACAATGTGCAGCTTGCGACTGTCGTCAAGAACCGGTCGGCAATAATTATGTAAGCGCGCAGTTTCAGCGAAGCTGAGCAGCACGTCTAACTCAGCCAGTGCGGCAGCGCTTTTTTGTATCTCGGTTAAATGCCCGCCTACCGCTTCGCGCAACCCGCAAAATATTTCGTACTCCAGCTGTCGCGCACGCTCATCGGCTCCCAAGATGGTGCTCTCCATCTTCTTGAGGTCTTCGGTAATAAAGCGTTCGGCATTAGCGAGGGTTTGTTTGCGGCGATAGTGCTCAGGAACTTTCGAAAGGTTAGCCTTCGTCACCTCAATATAGTAGCCGAACACACTGTTGTAGCGTATTTTCAGGGAATCAATGCCCGTAGCTTTGCGCTCCTTAGTCTCCATCTCCGCGAGCCATACCTTGCCATCGCGAGAAGCGTGGCGCAACTCATCAAGCCGCTCATCGTAACCATCCCGTATCATACCGCCATCTTTGATAGTTGTGGGCGGATCATCTACTAATGCCCGAGAAAGCAACTGCGTAAGCTCAGAAAAGTCGCCAATATCCGAGCGTAGCGCTGCCAGATTAGCTTGCTTTTCACCAAGCGGCGTCAAGTCCTGCAGTACATCCGGCAACATACTCAGAGAGAGTTGCAGCCCAAGCAGATCACGTGCATTCCCAGCACCTTGCGATAAACGTGAGGAGAGGCGCTCAAGGTCGCGCACTTTCTTGAGGGAATCGCGCAGTTTACTCATCAAAAAGGGCTCCTCCAAGAAAGCAGCGATGATATCCTGCCGACGCGTAAGCTCTTCCAAGTCACAGATGGGATGCAGCAGCCACTCGCGCAGCAAACGAGCTCCCATGGGGGTGCCTGTATTGTTCAACACGCCCAGCAAAGTATTCTTCGTCCCGCCGCGCGCCTCCACCAAATCCAAATTGCGTCGACTGGCAGCATCAATCAGTACAACACGTGCCGTAGGACGGAGGCTGAGTCGCAGCAGGTGATCTGTGCTGCGCCGTAACTGGTTTTTCAGGTAGTGCAGAATGGCTGCTGCCGCACCTAGCGCTGCACCCAGGTGCGCGCAGCCAAATCCCTCCAGCGAATGCACGTGAAAATGCGCTTCCAGCGAGCTGCGCGCAAGCGTGGGCAGGAAAGTGTAGCCATCGTATTTGAGAGTAACAGGCAGAGCAGCAAAAAGATCCGCCTGCTCATCACTCACCAACAATTCACGCGGGCGCAGTAGCGCTACCTCTTCCGCCAAATCCGCGAACGTGGCATAATCCGCCACCGTAAACTCACCCGTGCTGTGGTCAGCGCATGCCAGTCCCCAGCTCTTTTTATCGCGATAGCAAGCCACAATGTAATTATGTTCATCGGCGGCAAGCAAGTTCATATCCGCCAAGGTACCGGCAGAAATGAGATGCGTAATTTCACGCTCCACCAACTTACCTGGCACAGGGATGGTCATCTGCTCCGCAATGGCCACGCGCTTGCCCAGCTTCACAATTTTGCTGATATAGCTTTCTGCTGCGTGGTATGGGACGCCGCACATCGGAATGCTCTGCCGCTTCGTGAGGGTGAGCCCCAGTGCCTGCGAACATGCCACAGCGTCCTCAAAAAACATCTCATAAAAATCCCCCAAGCGAAAGAACAGCCATACATCATCCGGCAGCGTCTGCTTCATGCGCAGATACTGATCCATCATCGGGCTTATAGAGCTGTTTTCAGCCATGTGGCGATGCTTTTCAGTATACACCGTATCTGGCAAAAACTCAAGCGCGATGTGGCGTTTTCCACTTCCTCATTCTGCGAATGGCAGTACGCGTAAAACTATCTCTGGCGTGAGCTGTCTCGCGCGCGATTTGTTCGTCCGTTGCACCAAAATAGGTGAGCAATGTACTCATCATGGCCAAGGCTACTTCTTCCTCGCCGGAAAAGAAAAGCGAATTCTCATCTCCCTTGGGCATCTCCTTGCGCAGAGCAAAGGCTGTCTGGTGGTAGGCCGTGTAAGCCATCACCGCAATGTCAGGGGAAATACTGCGTGCAGCGGATGTAATCTCCGCTGTTGGCGCCGCAAAAGAGGTAATCATGATGGCACGTGCCTTCTCCACACCTGCCAGTTTCAGGATGGTGCGCTGACGCGCATCGCCGTGCAGGACAAGCTTCCCTTGCCTGGTGAGCCGGGTGACGGTATCAATATTCATCTCAATGATCACCACTTCCACATGGTAAGATGATAAGATATCAGTGAGAATTTTCCCGCATGGGCCATAGCCTACCATGATCACGCGGTTAACATCCTCTGCCGGTGCGGGAAGTCCTCCGGAACTCTGTTTCACACCGATACCGCGATCTTCAAAATATTTGACGAGACGAGGTACGAAACGGTAGAGAGCAGCATTTAGCGTGATAGTGATAATAGCCGTACCCGTAATCACATTCACCGCGTAATCTGGCAGCAACCCATAAGTACCGGCGATGAGTGAGGCAAGGATGAAAGAAAACTCACCCACCTGCGAGAGCGATGTCCCCACCATAAGGGCCATGCGGCTCGGTTTACGCAACAAACGCACCATGATATACGCCACTATCGGCTTGGCAAAAAACGTAAGCAAAGTCGCACTGAGCGCAAGCTGCCAGTGCTCAATGATTTCTCCACCGCGAAACCCCATGCCAACCGACACAAAAAAGAGTACCGCAAAGGCATCGCGCATAGGCAATGCATCCGAGGCGGCACGCGCTGCAAACTTACTCTGCCCCACCACCATGCCAGAAAGAAAAGCGCCAAACTCCAGCGATATATTAAAGGCTGTCGAGGAGAGCACCGCAATACCCAACGCAATGACCAATACCGAGAGTGTAAAAAGCTCATCGCTCGTGCTGCGCGCCACGTACGTAAGTGTTTTTTCAATGATACGCTTCCCTAAAAAGGCGACGCAAAACACCAGCAGAGTCAACTTCACCACAAGCCAGCCAAGTGCCGGTCCCAGCGATTCCCCTCCAAAGAAGACAGGTATAAGCACTAGGAGGACAATCGTGAAGATATCTTCCACAACAAGCCAGCCCAACGCAGTGTGCCCAGCAGGTGTAGAAAGCACCTTGTTGTCCGCCAGCACACGGGTAAGCACCACGGTACTGCTCACACACATGCACGCGCCAAAAAGCATGGCAGACAACCATCCGGAATCCTGCACCAGCCAGTAGTAGAACACTGCGCCGAACAGTGCACGCGTCACCATGCACACAATGGCTCCAGGCAAGGCCACGGCCTGAACAGCCAATAGATCCTTGAAATGAAACTGCAGCCCTACCCCGAACAACAGTAACACCACGCCAATATGCGAGAAGTCATTTACTGTGGAGGCATCCACGGCGATACCCCACAAGGTGCTGCCGCCCGGCTGCGCCGTTACAAATAACGCGCCCACCAGCATGCCGGCGACTAGATATCCCACCAACGGCGAAAGTTTGAGCTTTTGCGCCGCAATACCCAGTAAAAGCGCCAGCGATAAGCCTATGGCCAAGGTGGTGATCATGATACAACGTGGGCCCAGATTACCTTCAAGTAGCGCCCCTCAGGGTAGGTGGATAAGTATGGGTGATCCCAGCCGGGACCGCTGGTCTCCAATACCTGCAAACGTCGACCGAGTCGCTGTGCCGCATGGATGACGATGTTTTCAAAGTCCGTCACACTCAACAGCCCGGAGCACGAGCATGTCACAAATAATCCGCCCGTCTTCACGCACTGCAGGCCCAGCGTGTTCAGATCGCGGTACTTTTTAATTCCCTCCTCACGCTCCTCGTCGCGCCCCATGATCAGTTTGGGCGGATCAAGCAGCACCACATCAAATTGCCGCCCGTTGCGAATCATCTGTCGCGCATAGGTAAAAGCATCTGCATGCACGAAATCAATACGCAGAGGGCCACGGCGCGAGTTGATATTGGCATTTCTTATTGCCATGGCTATGGCGGCCTCATCCAAATCTACCGCCGTCACTTCTGCCGCACCGCCCAACAACTTGGCATATATGGAAAAACCACCGGAATAGCAGCACAAGTCCAACAAAGTCTTACCTTGCACCATGCGCGAGAGCTTGAGACGATTTTCCCGTTGATCACAGAAGAAACCTGTCTTGTGACCATGCGCAAAGTCCACCTCGAAATTCACGCCATGCTCCATGATGCGCACGCGGCGCACGGGCTCGGCAGGCGGGGCGGAGGCAGGGTCGATCCCCTCCATGCGCGCTATCCCGGCATCTACCTGCACAACATGCCGTTTGGTGCCGCAAAGCTCGTGGAGCAGCGGCAGCCATTTTTCCAGCCGCTGCCACACGCCCAACACACTCACTTCCACACTCAGCACATCATTATAGCGATCCACCACCAAACCTCCAAGACCATCTGAATCCCCATGTATCAAGCGGCAGGTGTTGGTGTCCTCAGGCAACCACTGGCGACGCCAATCGACAGCCGAGCTGAGCGCCTGCAATAAATGCTCCTCGCCGACGGGCTCCGCCCCATGGTGCAGCATACGCAGTGGCGTACGCGACCTCGGGTTCCAAAAGCCCGTACCAAAATACGCCCCGTTTTTGTCGTATACGTGAATCAGACAACCAGGCCGCGCCTCGGGGCTCACCGCTCCCAGCATGCGGGGGTACACCGCCGGATTGTACGTAAAATACTTCAGTTGCACCCATGGCCTAAGCCATCCGGAGCTCCCAGGCGGCACAACTTTATTGCCCGTCTGCGTGAACGGTGCATGCGTAAGGAGGGAGATTCGCCCCCTTCCTCTCAATTCTTCTTTGCTGCGTCCGCGCACGCGATCATCATACTCTGCCCTGCGCTCATTTGTCAATTCATTCATGTGTTTTTTGCTCCGAAGGGATTTGCGCTGCAGTATAAAAATCAAATCCTTAATCCTTTTTCGCTCCTATGGGCTAAAATATGGACTTGACAGCTCGCCAGGCTCCCTCTATACTGGCGCGCGGGCGCTTCTCGCCCGGGCGCACTCGGACCCGGGAGCTCAAGGGCTTGACCGCAGACCAGCGGAAAAGGTTCACATGGCTAGACAATGTGCCCTAACTCACTTCTTATCACATGCTCCAGTTTTTCAAGAAACTTATCGGGTTATTCTCAACGGATATTGGGATTGACCTCGGCACAGCCAATACCCTAGTTTACATTAAAAATCAGGGTATTGTGCTTCGTGAGCCATCTGTAGTTGCCATGAAGGGCAACAAGGTGGTAGCCGTGGGTGAAGAAGCCAAACGCATGCTTGGACGCACGCCGAGCAACGTATTGGCCATACGCCCGCTTAAGGACGGTGTTATAGCCGATTTCGATGTAGCAGAAAACATGCTGCGCTACTTCATCAAAAAAGCCATCCAGCACCGCAGTGTGCGCGGACCACGAATCCTCATTGCTCATCCCAGCGGCATCACAGAGGTGGAGCGCCGTGCTATTGAGGAATCTGCCTACAACTCCGGGGCAAGCCAAGTACAACTCATTGAGGAACCCATGGCTGCTGCTATCGGGGCGGGACTTCCTGTCAATGAGCCCCTTGGCAACATGATTGTGGACATTGGAGGCGGCACCACTGAGGTAGCCATTATCTCGCTTTCCGGCATTGTGCATAGCCAGTCTGAAAAATGCGGCGGTGATGCACTTGATGACGCCATTGTGCGTCACATGCAAACTGCTCACAATCTGCTCATCGGCACTCGAACGGCAGAGGATATCAAAATTCAGATAGGCTCTGCCCATCCGCTGCAGAAGGAGCTGACGATGGAGGTTCGCGGCCGCGACCGCGGGACTGGTCTGCCAAAAACAGTGTCGGTTCGCTCGGAAGAAGTACGGGAGGCTTTGCAGGATAAGCTTGATATCATCGTGAATGCTGTGCGACAAACCCTCGACCATTGCCCGCCGGAGCTGGCAAGCGATTTGTATGATCGGGGTATCACTGTCGCGGGCGGTGGCGCCCTGTTACAGGGGCTTCGCGAGTTGTTGCACGAGCAAACTGGACTGCCGATTGAGATATCGGAGGATCCATTGAGCGCCGTGGCAGAAGGCACAGGCAAATGCTTACAGGAGAGCGATGCCCTGTTCCGCAATAGTGATTAACACGGCAGCCACCTCCCACTCTGGGATAGGCGCCGACTGCTTGCGTTGCAAGTGCATTCCTGCGCACTTGCTCGCCTCGTCATGAAAATTATTTTGAAGACTTTTAGAAAAATGATCAATACCGTCAAACGCTTCTTCGGGTTCGGTCAGCCCAACCCGAAGGAAGGTACTACTATTATCGTCAACTCCGAAAAGCTTGAACGCCGTGTTGCCCTGTTGGAAGATGGAGTACTGGAGGAGTACAGCATCGAACGCGAAGGGGAAGACAACATTGTGGGAGGAATCTTCAAAGGCCGTGTGAAAAACATTGAACCTGGGCTCAAGGCCATGTTTGTGGACATTGGCTACGAAAAAAATGCCTTTCTGCACTTCTGGGATGCTCTGCCTCTTGCGCTAGATTCCTCGTTGGAGGAAATCCATAAAGAGGGACGACCCCACCGTCAACAAAAGAAAATCACCAGCAGGGACATCCCTGACATCTACCCTATTGGCTCTGAAATTATGGTGCAGGTAACCAAGGGACCCATCAGCTCCAAAGGACCTCGTGTGACTACCAATATCTCACTAGCCGGACGCTATATCGTACTCATGCCTTTCACCGATCAATTCGGTATTTCGCGTAAAATTGATGACCCCAAGGAGCGACTGCGACTGCGCCAAATTGTACAGAAGCTTAATGTACCGGACGGCATGGGCATCATTATGCGCACTGTGGCGCAGGGACAACGTTTCCGTCACTTTGTGCGCGATCTTGCCATGTTGCTTCAACAATGGCACGAAGTGGAGGAAAAGTTTACCGCTAACCGCAATCCTCATTGTGTGTACCGTGAGCCCGACCTCATTGAACGCACTGCCCGTGATTTCCTCACCGACAACGTGGACACCATCCTCTGTGATAATCAGGAAACAACCCAGCGCATGCAGGAAATTGCCGGTAAAATTTCGCGCCGCGCCAAACGCCATATCCAATATCACCCCACTACCCAGCCAATCTTCGAAGAACTCGGCATCGAAAAGCAAATCAACGAGGCATTCCAACGCCAAGTGCTCCTCCCCTGCGGCGGCTATCTCGTCATCGATGAAACTGAGGCACTCATCGCTATCGATATTAACACCGGCCGTAACAAAGGCAACAAGGACTTGGATAAAACTATTCTGGAAACGAATCTCGAATCTGCTCGCGAAATTGCCCGCCAACTTCGCTTGCGCAACATCGGCGGCCTCGTTGTCGTGGACTTCATCGATATGCGTCATCGCAAAGACCAACAGGCCGTGTACAAGGCCATGAAAGACGCACTGAAACGCGATAAAGCCAAGACACAGGTGATGCAAATTACCCCTATCGGACTCATGGAAATGACGCGCCAGCGCCTCAACGAATCTCTGCTTGACTACGTGAACGATTCCTGTCCGTACTGCCACGGGCGAGGACGAATCAAGAGTGTGATGACCATGAGTGTGGAAATCCAACGGCAATTGAAAGCCACTATCATGCGCTACCGCGAGTCCGTTGGCGATATGATTGTGGTGGTGAACAGTAGCGTACTCTCTCGCTTCAAAAATGAGGATGCCAACTTACTCTTGGAGTTGGAGCGCCAGTGTGCTGGACGTCTCATCTTCCGCTCGGATCCCTCCGTCCATCGCGAGGCTTTTGCTATTTTGGATGCTGCCAACAACAAGCCGCTCTACCAGGCGAATATGTGAGACGGCTTGCATTCCGTACCCATGCAAACCCTGCTTCGTGTCAGCCTTGGGATTGCCCTGCTCTGTGCCGCCGTGTCGGCGCAAACCGAACGGCTGCCCAAGCCTCGCGCCATTATCATCTTCTATGCCGATGACTTGGGCTACAACGATACTTCTGCCTACGGTTGCGCCAAGGTTCCCTGCCCTCACCTAGAAACCCTCGCGCAACAGGGTCTCGTCTTCACAGATGCCCACAGCACCAGCAGTGTGTGCACTCCCTCGCGCTATTCACTGCTCACCGGCACCTACGCATGGCGCTATCGCGGCATGGGCATTCTTCCTGGGGATGCTCGTCTCATCCTGCCCATCAAAGGGGAGCAGCTTACTCTTCCAGCTATGATGCAGCTTGCAGGCTACCGCACGGCCGCTATTGGTAAATGGCATTTGGGCTTGGGACGGGGCATAAAGCCAACAAATTGGAACGGTCTCATTTCGCCTTCTCCGCGCGAAGTCGGTTTTGATGAATCTTTCATCATGGCTGCTACGGGAGACCGTGTGCCCTGCGTTTTCATTCAAAACGGCCGCGTGGTAAATCTGGATCCGGCAGATCCTATTCGTGTGAATTACACTCCCTCTTTCCGTTTTCCAAATGAGCTGGTGGCTGCAGATATGACCGAAGAGCAGCTGACCACTCAGCTCAAACCCTGGGGACGTAGTGCTGACAAGCAGCATGATAAAACTGTCATTGCGGGCATTTCACGCATCGGACACATGTCCGGTGGGAAATCCGCCCTTTGGAATGATCAGAAAATTGCGGATCGCATTAACGAGGCTGCCGTGCGTTTCATTCGTGAAAATGCGGGACACCCTATCTTCCTCTATTTTTGTGCGAATGACATCCATGTACCACGCGACCCACATCCACGCTGGCGCGGCAAAAGTCAGCTCGGCATCCGAGGTGATGTGACGGTGCAAATGGACGATAGTTTGGGTGTCGTGCGCAATGCACTTGCAGAGGCCGGGTACAAAGCAGAGGAAACTCTACTCATCTTTACTAGCGACAACGGTCCAGTCATAGCAGATGGTTACCTGGATGGCGCACTGCAAGACTGCGCTGGACATAACCCAGCTGCTCCTTACTCCGGCGGCAAATACACCTTACGTGAAGGGGGCACGCGAATGCCCTTTATCGTACACTGGCCTGGCGTAGTGCAACCCGGCAAGTCGGCCGCGCTCATCTGTCAAGTGGATATCTCGCGCTCCCTGGCACATCTCATCGGTTTTTCCGCTATTCCTCAAGATTCCATGCTCGACAGTCAAAATATGCTCCCCGCCCTCTGTGGACTTAGCAAACAGGGACGCAACGAATTGCCGGAACACAATCACGCCACTAATCTGGCCCTCCGCTTCAATCATTACAAGCTTATGCCAGGTCCCAACGCGTCTTGGCAACTCTTCGATCTCTCTACCGATCCCGTTGAGCAGAACGACCTCGCCCCGAAGCAGCCGGAACTGGTACGCATGCTCATTCAGCGACTGCACGCCATCAAGCAACAAAATGGTGGCATCAATTGCTCCCTGCCCACAGCGGCTCCAGACACATGGTAATCTCACATCGAATGAGTGCCTGCGTTTCAGCTATTTCACCATTGGCCGGAATGCGACGCCACCACGGCATGTCCATAGCGCCGTAAATGCGCGCTACGGCTTGTAAGAAGTCCGCTTGCTCAAAAGCATCCTTCTTCTGCCCGCGGTTCTGAATGCGGCGCAGCGCCTCCTGCACCGGTATATCAAGCCAAAAAGCTAAATCGGGAGCCGGGGCAAATATCTCATTGAGTCGACGTATCTCCGCCACATCTCCGCCTGTCGCCCCTTGGTAAGCCATCATCGATGGATAATAGCGATCCAGCAATACCCAGTTATTCTCCGCCAACGCCGGCAGTATCAACCGCTTCACATGCTCACGCCTGTCGCGCAGCAAGCATTCCACTTCATCCTGCACACTTAAACGCTTCCCGGAAACCGCAGCCGCACGCACGCGCATTCCCCATTCGCCATGCGTAGGCTCAAAACTCGTCACCACCTTTTTACCCCGCTCTGCTAAATAGAGCTTCAGCAAATCGATCTGCGTGGACTTCCCAGTACCATCCACCCCCTCAAAGACAATGAGCTTTCCCCGTTCCATGCCCCAAGGGTACCATATTGTCCGGCTCATGACAAGTCCATGAACCTCTTCTCTGTCTCGACATCAATGATGCCTCATCCCTATCTAAACTGTCATGTGAGATTCCAGCGAGGGTCCTGATGCCAGGACGAGGAGAAAAAACCGAGATCGCGGAATAGAGTGGGGACAGTCTCTGAAGCGGTCGTATAATATTGAAGGAGGCGCTGCTTCCATTGATTATCGGGTTCCATGGCGCGCAGCATGCGACAGCAGAAAGTGAGAGCGGCAGCAGTGCTGCCGGGGATGGCAAGCCGATCCAACTCCGTGCGGATGGGTTCCGGAGCGTCCTGAAAGCGCAGGTGGAGCCACCGACTATTCCAAACTCGAAATTGGTGGGCACAAGCATTGCGTATCTGGGCAAGCAGGGAGATACCGAACAAGAAGTACTCCACGCTGTCGAACTGCATCGCCTCTGCGATGCGTTGCACAAGTTCCGGCTCCAATGCACAGCGCAACAGCTCGGCTAAGTGACCAAAGCTGGCGAATTCGACAAAACTCCACACAGGCACGGTTTCTATCGTCGCCCCCTGCTTGATTTCCGCATCCCATCCGGCATATAACGGGCGATCCTTGCGAAAATTGTCGGCGATGCGCGCCATAAATTTCTCATGCGGCGAAACAACTCCCTCCTGACGAGTTAAAAAGGAAGCGAGCATTCCGCTTTTACTAGCTTGCGGAGTGCTGGAATGGGTGTAGAGCGACCACTGATGTGCAATTTGTGTACGCAGGGCAAGTTCCATTTGAGAAATGGCACTAAAGAGAAGCTCGCGTAAGTCGCGGTCGAAGTCATAAAGGACGAGCACGGTCTCCCAATATGTCCCGGGACGGAAATGTGGAGATGCTGCATTATCGCCAGTTTCCAAAAATGAGGCCCAGTAAGCAGAGATACGGTAATAGTTGATGTAGCGCAGCTTGTTTTCAATCTCGGCTTCCAGTTCGTCAACGCTTAGCCCACGGGAACTCTGCATACCGCGCGTCACTAGGATGTGCGCCTGCTCACGAAACGTTTTGTACGGCTTGGCCATGACTCAATAATAGCGCTACTATACCTGTTTCTGTGTACAATGTACAGACCATACCGTATCATCTTTCGTCACCCCACCTCCTCGGCCACATCTTCATCCGGCAGATTATCGGGGTCCTCGGCGGGCGCATCGTCCGGCAAAGAATCATCGACCTCATCTGCCATGGGATCATGCTTCGTACAGAGAGGACGGGGCTTAGTCAGATCAGTCATTGTTTCGGTGTAGGCCGAACCCTGGTACTCACAGCCGGAATGAGCCACCATGCCTGTATCACGACAGAGTCGAATACCCTGCCTTCTGGCACCAGCCGGAGAAGTGCGAATAGCCCCCATCGCGTAGCCGCGAGCTGCAGCGCACTGCATGACACCCACCCAGAGCGGAAGTGCCACTGTGCCGCCGTACGCTTTGTCAGCAATGGTAACAGGACGGTCGAATCCAACCCACACGGCAGCGGTCAAATCTGAAGTAAAACCGCAAAACCACGCATTACGGTAAGCATTGGTAGTACCTGTTTTACCTCCGCATGGGGCAGAGAATCCCATGCGCTGCACGGCGGCGGCTGTACCACCCGGTTTTGTAATTTGCTGGAGGATAGAAGAAACCGCATTGGACGAACGCGAAGAGAGAACCCGACGTACGGCGGCAGGATTACGCCAAAGAATATGACCATCAGCATCCGCAATGCTCTGGATAATGTAAGGCGAGGGACGTACACCACCATTAGCAAACATGGTATAGGCTGATGCAACCTCCAACGGCGAAGCTTCCCACGTGCCTAAGTAAATGGTGGGCCCCGGTTTTTTAGCAGTCTTCGGGAAACCAGCCATCAGCCCGGTGTTAATGACATGATTCAACCCGGCGCGCTGACCCACACGCACAGACATCGTGTTACGGCTTTTGAGCAAACCCCAGCCAGCCGGATGAAACCCAGTGAAACGACCATCAGAGTTGCCAGGAAACCAGCGGCGAGCTCCAGCGATTTCACCGGGCTGAATGCGGTCATCAGATACCGGGGTCTGCGGCCCCCCACCACGCTCAAAAAAAGTAGCATACACAATGGGCTTGAATATGGAACCAACTTGGCGGCGGCTCTGTACAGCACGATTGAGCGGAGATTCTCGACTGTCGCGCCCACCAACTACGGCCAGCAAGGCTCCCGTAGCATTGTCGATGACTACACATGCGGCCTGTATGTACTGTGGACGTGCGTTATCCGCCTCTTCAAGGCTGAGGTTGGCGATGGCCGCCTGGAATTGCGCTCGAGTCTGATGCGGCCAGGCTCTGCGTTTCTCAAACATGTCAACAAGACGAGTATCCAACTCACGCATCACGTCATCCTGCAAATCCACATCGAGGGTTGTACGCACCACCAAGCCGCCGGCATAAGTGGCGTCTTCCTTCACGTGGCGCTGGGCAGAATCCAGCATGTCCAGGATGTGATCCACCTCGCTGCGCACGAGGTCCAGCGCGTAATTACCCATCCCACGCAACGCCGGTCGAGCTGTCACAATGGGCTCCGCCAATGCAGCGTGATATTGATTGCGCGTGATATGTCCGTGCTCCACCAGCAGTTTGAGCACCTTATCGCGCTGCACCCTGGCGGAGCTGGGACTGCGGTAGGGAGAAAACTCATTTGGACTACAGACAATGCCAGCCAACATGGCTGATTCTCCAAGGGTGAGATCACGCGGTTGCTTGTCAAAATAACCCTTAGCAGCCTGCTTGAGTCCTAAAAAGGTATGCCCCCAAAACACGCGGTTAATGTAGCAAGTGAGAATCGTTTTTTTGTCATAGGTGGCCTCCATACGTCGGGCGAGCGCCATCTCGGTGAGCTTAGCATCCATGGTGCGCTCGCGATGATTGTAGGTATTTTTTGCCAACTGCATAGTAAGAGTGGAAGCCCCCTGAGTGGTGCGGTGATGCTTGAATACCTGAGCCACAGCACGTAGTAAGCCACGTGGATCAATGCCACCATGCTTCCAAAAGGAACGGTCCTCCTGCATGATGAGCGCCTGGATAAAATAAGGCGGCACTTCAGTTTCTATGTTTTCAATGCGGCGCCGGTTCTCGCCATGCAGAGTGCCGATCTCGTTATCCTTGCGGTCCAGCACAATCGTGCGTTCCGGCATGCGCATTATCTCCCCAATATCGTAGCGCTCAGCCTTGATACCATAGACTACTGCCAAGATGGCCATAAACACGAAACCCACGAAAGAAAGGCTGATGACAATGCGCAGCAACTTGGGCAGTGCACGCGTCAAAAAGTAAACGAGGCGGAACGGGAATGAAATCAAGAGCCATAGAGCACGCCATGCACTCATGCCCTTTTGGGGAGGGTGCCGAAAGTCATCCATTGGATTGAACTCGCGCCGGTGGCGAGTGTACTCGCGCTCCGGCAGAGGGGAACCAAAAACATCATCATCCTGCAGCGGCTGGGGTAGGTCGTCCCCAAGCCGGGCACGTAGACGAGTTTGAGGCTGGGACTGCACGTAGGGCGTTTCCACATCCCGATGGGAATAGCTCGAATCCGGCGCATCCTGCTGCTCGGGCTTATAACGCATGGAAGAAAGAATTATGATACGGAATTGTCTTCAGCAAAGAGCTCATAAGCAATAGAATCGGTGATACGTACTGTGACAATCTGCCCTACAGGCAGCCGCGCATCCACATGCACAGCACCATCCACATCCGGAGCATCCCATGCACCACGGGCAATACCAGGCGCATCTACAAGAACACGCATCTGCCGCCCCACGCAAGAGGTGCCTACCTCATCTGCTATCCCGGCAAGGATCATATTGAGCTCGTTAGCGCGACGCTTTCGGGTGGCGTGGTGTACTTGATTTTTCATGCGCGCGGCGATTGTTCCCTCCTCACGTGAGTAAGGAAACACGCCAGCGCGTTCAAAACGGAACTCACGCACAAAGTCGCACAGTTCGGCGTGATCCTGCTCCGTTTCGCCGGGTAACCCGCTGATAAAGGTAGAACGCAGTCCAATACCCGGCACTGCCTGGCGGAGCCGAGTAATCAGATTACGGATATAGTTCCCATCTGTTCGGCGACGTTGCTCAGTGAGCAAGTGGTCTGATATGTGCTGCAACGGAATATCAACGTACTTGAGCACTTTCTCACACTCGGCGTAGGCAGCGATGAGCGCCTCATCCCAATGCGCCGGGTGCGTGTAAAGAACACGCAGATAAAAATCGCCTGGTATTCTATTTGCCTCTCGCAACAGCTTTGCCAAGGTATCTCCGCTTGTCGGACGATCCTTCCCATAGTATGTCGTATCTTGCGCGATGAGGTTGATTTCTTTTGTACCTTTGCGCGCCAATGCTTCAACTTCGCGCAGAACATTGGCAAGCGGCCGACTGCGAAATCCGCCGCGAATACGCGGTATGGCGCAGTAGGCGCATGCGTGGTTGCACCCTTCGGCTATCTTGACATAGGCTGTATGCGCAGGGGTCAATCGGAAACGGGATGCTGCATAATCAGGCACCAGAGTGGATACACGACTGCGGTATATCTTACGTCCATCTCCCGCGATCACTGCCTGCACTATCTGAGCTATCTGTCCCACTTGGTCGACACCCACAAAGGCATCGATCTCGGGCATGAGCTTAACCAAATCATCGGCGTAACGCTGAGCCAAACAACCGGCCACCAAAATCTTCTGTCTGGTCGGTGTTTTCCCTTGAACTCGTGCTCGAGTGAGACCAATGATTGTATCTATGGCCTCCTGCTTAGCCGGATCAATAAAGGCACATGTATTGACCACCACGACATCCGCCCGCGGCGGCTCTACCCTGCGGTAGCCGACTCGCAGCAGCTCATCCGTCATCACCTCAGAGTCCACCAAATTCTTGGCACACCCGAGCGACACAATGGCAAACTTCCCCTGCATGCAGCCCTATCTTACCACAAGCGGCCAAAAAGACAAGGTCTTGTGTGATCACATCAGGTGTTAGTTGTATCAAGAAACCCCTTAATTTTTTGGATGCGCGAGGGATGTCTTAACTTGCGCAACGCCTTGGCCTCTATCTGCCGGATGCGCTCTCTGGTCACATTAAATTGTCGGCCTACCTCCTCCAGTGTGCGCGGGTTGCCATCCCGTAAGCCAAAGCGCTGCTCGATAACGGCACGTTCACGCTCATTAAGCGTATTGAGTACTACCGCCAATTTCTCCCGCAAAGAGTTGAATGCAGCGCCATCCATCGGGTTTTCAGCTGTTTTATCCTCCAGGAAATCGCCAAAAGACGTATCATCCGAATCGCCCACCGGCTGCTGCATTGAGATGGGTTGCTGAGCCATCTTGAGTACGCTGCGGACTCGGTCTACCGCCATATTACACTGAGCGGATATCTCTTCCGGTGTCGGTTCGCGCCCCAAATCCTGCACAAGCTTTTTTTGGACACGCATAAGCTTGTTAATAGTCTCAATCATATGCACGGGAATGCGGATGGTTCGCGCCTGGTCGGCTATTGAGCGAGTAATGGCCTGGCGGATCCACCACGTGGCGTACGTAGAAAACTTGTAGCCGCGACGGTACTCAAACTTCTCTACTGCTTTCATGAGTCCCATGTTGCCCTCCTGAATGAGGTCAAGAAATGCGAGCCCTCGATTCGTGTATTTTTTTGCGATTGAGATGACAAGACGTAGGTTGGCTTCTATCATCTCGCCTTTGGATTCCTTGGCTTGTTTCATGTGTGAACGCATCACCTGATAATGCTCTAGGAATTCATCAATGGGCATCCAGAGCTGCATCTCAAGCTCGTTGAGCTTGTCAGCATGCTCAGATTGTTTAGGCTCCATCTGAAGTTGCCGACGAAGTTTGAGGATACGCTGACGCACTTCCTTGAGGTACTCGACAAAGTCCTCGTAGATTTTTGATTTGAAGCAAAACTTTTTATAGAGCTCATGCAGTTTGGCGACGTGGGCTTTGAACTCCAACTGCGCTGCATCCACACCGCGGCGGCGCTTGCGAGCTTTGCGCAAGCGACCGTACGAAAGGTGCGCTGCATCATAAAGTTCTTGCAGTTTGTTGAGTGTCACCTGCAGACTGCGGAAATATTGCTCACGATGGTCGATATTTTTATCTACCACCACGCGGTCAAAGCGTTCTTTGTTTTGAAGGAGCTTGACGGCCAAATCACGGTAATAAGAGGCCACAACACCAAGTTGGTGCAAATTCTTCTGCAGAGCGGATTCCGCTTGGTCGATGCGACGCGAAAGCTGCACCTCCTCATCACGCTTCAAGAGCTCCTTTTGCCCCATTTGCTTAAGGTACATGCGCACAGGGTCATCCAAATCCGCCATTTTTTCGCTTTCGTCCTGCTCCGGCGGAGCATCCTCTTGCACAGGAGCAGCCACTTCGCCCATCTCCGAGGCGTCTATAATTTTGAAGTTCATGCTGCGCAGGCAGTCCATGATCTTCTCATGATCCTCTGGGTCGATGACAGATGGAGGCAGTACATCATTGATATCATCATAGGTCAAAAATCCTTGATCATTGGCCTGCAGTACGAGCTGCCTCAAACGCCCCTGCACCACAGGGTTTTCAATCAGGCTTCCATGTCCTCCATGAGCAAAGGTCTTCAGTTCATCCTCCGAGAGTGTTGTCGCACCGGTCGGTTCTTCAAGCACTTCAATGCCACAGGAATGCAATCGCTCAAACAAGCGCTCAGTATCCTGTTCTTCAAATCCCTCTGCCGGAAGCGAGGAGATAATGTCATCATCGGTTACATACCCGCCGTTTTTCTTGGCTTGCACCACCAAGTTTTTAAAAGCGTTCTTGAGTGTCAAGTCATCCGGGAAATATTCTTGTAAAAGTGCCGGTGTAATCTTTACATTCACCGGGCGCGGCGATATTTTGCCGGAATCCACATTGCCTTTCTCTTTTTGTTTTGTCCGCTGCAAAGCTTGGGACTTCAGTTCACCAGGCCCTTTCGCGGGGGAAAGCTTCGCCTTTTGGGTCGCATGCTTTGAAGTGGCAATTTGTTTACCCGATCTTTTTGAAGTTGCAGGCTTGACGTTTTGCTGCTTTTTCTTCACCGTCTTGGGAGCAGCGTTTTTTTGGAGAATCTTTTTTTTGCTCTCCGGGGCCACCGGTTTCCTGATATTTTTCTTTGGCAGGGCCACCTTTTTAACTGCAGATGTTTTCACCTGCGCAACAGTCTTCTTGGACCCACTGGAAGTAGGCTTTACAGCCACTTTTTTTCCAGTTGACAGCTTCTTGGTCACCGTTTTTTTCTGAGGTGTCACCCTCTTCAGGGCCGACTGAGCACGACTCGCCTTTTTCCCCGATGATTTTTTTTGTGTTGTTTTCCTTGCCGCACGGACCATTGGTTTTTTAGCGTTTTTCACCTGCGAGGTACCACTTTTGGGTGCTGCAGACTTAACCTTGGTCATTTGCTTCTGCTTAACCGGAACTTTCTTGAGAACTGCTTTCTTAACGACTACTTTTGCTGTGAGTTGTTTTCTCGTAGGTGCCTTTTTCTCCACTGCCGACTTCTTATTCTCCATCTCCACTTTCGACCTAGTCGTTTTCTTTGACGAGGGCTTCCTGGTCGACAACTTCTTGGTATCCACCTTGGCTACAAGCCTCCTTGCGATTGTTTTCTCTGCCGCTGATCTCGGTGCCGGTTTCTTGGCTACGAGCTTCCCGGCTACTATTGGCTTTTTGCGATTCTTTTCGGTTTTCCCAGAGGAGAATTGGGGCTTCTTTGACATATTGCTGAAATCGTGTGTATAAACCACCCTCTAACCGCTTTGTCAAGAGCGTTGACATGCGTGCGGCTATGTTACTCTTCAAGACGATCCTGTCAACACGGTTTCTACAAATATGACACAAAAAGTTCCTCTTTTTGGTGGGCCAATCACGTGAATTGCGTTGCCTGCGTGTCCAACAAGTTTCACCCATAAGCCGACTCCTTTGTGCCACGAACGGGGTGTCGGAGAGTCAATAATACGGTCTGCACCATCTGCTGAGTTATCTAACCAATAGCCATGAATGATTTTGCTCTCCAAGCAATGCTAACACACGCTTTACTTGTCTTCTGAACTATTGAGTATTTGCTTTCGGGCTAGCTACTAGAACGTACAACCATCGGTTGCGTTTCACACAAGCTTATTGTGAAAAATCTTGCCAAGTGGGAATGAGCGTGGTACCATGCCCGCACGTGGGGAGGCGCATGCTTTACCCGCAATATTCTAACCCAATATAGTACCATGCCAGTTCCAACCCAAGAACAGTACATCGAGATGCTCAACACGGCCAAGAAGGAGGGATACGCCTATCCTGCCGTGAATGTCACCACCATCGAAGTGATTAACGGGGCCTTGAAAGCCTTTGCCGAGGCCAAATCCGATGGTATCATTCAAATTTCGCTGGGCGGCGGTCAATTTGCCTCCGGCACAGCTGTAAAAGATTCTGCCACGGGAGCCATTGTACTCGCAGAGGCCGTGCATCGCTTGGCGGAGAAGTATGATGTGCTGGTGGCGCTGCATACGGATCACTGCCAGGCAGACAAGATCGACAGCTTCTTGCGCCCGCTGATTGCGGAATCCAAGAAGCGCATTGCAGCCGGTAAAGGACCGCTGTTTAATTCTCACATGCTGGATGCCAGCGCCCTGCCCATGGCTCAAAATCTCGAAATCTCCAAGCAAATGCTCAAGGAGTGCGCCGAGGTGGGCATCGTGCTCGAAATTGAAATTGGCGTGGTTGGCGGCGAGGAAGATGGCGTGGACAACAGCGGGCAGCACGCCGCCAAGCTCTATACTTCGCCGGCAGATATGTTGCTCACTTACGAGACCCTGCATGGGCTGGGTGAGTTTATGTTGGCGGCAACTTTCGGCAATGTGCATGGCGTGTACAAGCCAGGCGCCGTGAAACTGGAACCCAAAATTTTGCGTGATGGTCAGAAAGCGGTGATGGATAAGCACGGCGAGGATATGCGCTTGGTGTTCCACGGTGGTTCCGGTTCTGATCTCTGCGACATTCGCGAGGCGATTTCTTACGGCGTGGTGAAGATGAACATCGACACTGATACCCAGTACGCTTTCTCCAAACCAATCGTGATGCATATGTGCCAAAATATTGACGGCATGCTCAAAATTGATGGTGAAGTAGGCAACAAGAAGGTGTACGACCCGCGCTCCTACCTTAAGAAGGGCGAGCAAGGCATTTGTGACCGCCTTAAGATTGCTACCTCCGATTTGCTCTCCGAGGGTAAGTCTCTTTTCGGAAAAATCTGACAGCAATTTGTAGTTTCCATTTCACTCCCGCTGGTGTCATTCCCACCGGCGGGAGTTTTTTTGCGGGGCAGCCGTTCTTGCCAATAAGCAAAGAAGCTGGTAGAATGAGCCCACATGGAGATCACGCTGACCAGTCCATTGGACATGCACTTGCACGTACGGGATGGCGAGATGCTGCAACTCGTGGCGCCGCTGAGCGCACGTGACTTTGCCGGGGCCGTCATCATGCCGAACTTGGTACCTCCCGTGGCCGATGTGCAGGCGCTGCGTGCATATGCGGAACGGGTTCAGAGGGCCTTATGTGGTGCGCATTTTGCTCCGCTCATGACCCTTTTCTTCCGCAACTACAGTGAAGCTGAATTGCGTGCTGCCCAGACCATCTCGGGCTTTTTGGGCGTTAAGCTTTATCCTGCCGGAGTTACCACCAATAGCGACGATGGTGTGCGCAGCCTGCAGGCGGTGGAGCCTACCCTGCGCTGCATGGAGATATTGGGCATTCCTTTGTTGGTCCATGGCGAGAGTCACGGCTTTGTGATGGATCGCGAGGAGCAGTTTTTGCCCGTATATCGTCATTTAGCCGAGCAATTTCCCAAGCTGAGCATTTGCATGGAGCACATCACCACGTCCGCCGCCGTGCGATTGCTGAATGAATACGAAAACTTGTGCGCGACCATTACCCTTCACCATTTGGAACTCACGCTGGATGACGTGTTGGGCGGGGCGCTGAAGCCTCATCTTTTCTGTAAGCCTGTAGCCAAGCGTGAGGAGGACCGCGAGGCCTTGTTGCAAGCGGCGCTCAGCGGGCATCCGCGCGTCATGTTCGGCAGTGATTCCGCTCCCCATCCCATTCGTAAGAAGGAGTGTTCCGGTTGTGCCGCCGGTGTCTTTAGCGCTCCGGTTGCCCTGCCTGGTCTAGCAAGGCTTTTTGCCGAACATCACGCAACCGACCAATTGCAAGCCTTTGTTTCTGACAACGCTTGCCGCCGCTACGGGTTGACTCCTCCCGCGAAAAAGGTTGTGCTGCGCGATATTCCCATGCCGGTGCCGGTTAATTATCGCAGCTTTGGGCAGAGTGTGGTGCCGCTCTACGCCGGAGAGGAGTTTCCTTGGAGCGTATGCGTTGTGCAAGAGTAATGGAAAACGTACCAATACCAGGAGCTGGTGAATTACGCGAACTGCTGGTGCAAATCGCGGAGATGCATATGCCTTTCGGCATGTACGGTCCGACCAAGTTTCCGCCCAAGGGATGCCCCATCTCCGATTTACCCGCGGAATACTTGGATTGGTTCTCGCAGCGCGGATGGCCAAAGGGTAAACTCGGTTACCTTATGCAACAAACTTTCCTCATCAAAAATAGCGGCCTGGATCACCTTTTCACTCCTTTTCGTGAGGCTCGCGGCGGCTTTCGTAAATACCCCGGTAAAAAATGATGCGTACCCTCCAATCTATTTTTTTGGCTGCTCGACCAAAAACGCTCCCGGCGGGTCTGGTGGCAGTGTGGGCCGGGTGTGTCGTTGTTGATAAGTTTGCCACAGCTTATCCACAGTTGCACATCGCGGTGAACTATGACTTGGCTGTCTTCACTGCACTCAGTTGCATGTGCATCCAAATTGCCTGCAATCTTTTTAACGATGCTCTTGATGCTGGGCGCCACGCGGATACCGAACGCCGCCAGGGCCCGTTGCGCATCACAGCGGGCGGACGGATGAGTGCGCTTTCCGTGAAACTCTGGGGCGGCATTTTCCTGCTTCTGGCCTGCATCGCAGCTATCCCGCTTATTCAGGCGCAGGGTGCAACCGTCATCTTTATTGGTCTTCCCTGTCTCATTTGCGCCTATGCTTACACAGGCGGGCCTTTTCCCATCGCCTACCACGGGCTGGGTGAGCTTTTCGTGCTGCTTTTTTTTGGAGTTGTCGCCGTGGTGGGCACAGTATTTGTTCAAATCAGTTGGCACTCGGGCTACGAGTTCGTTTACATAGCTGCCCTCATGGTCGGCGTCATCTGTGGGTTGCTTTCCTGCGTGCTGATTGAAGTGAACAACATTCGCGACCGGGCGGAGGACGCTACGACCGGCAAGCGCACCCTCGCCGTCCGTCTTGGTGATAGCCGCGCACGCGGGCTTGCCATGGCTTTTCTGGTAGCGCCGTATGCGGTGTTGCATCAACTCGCGCGTGTGCTACCCGGCGTTGGGTGGAATTGGTTCTGGCTGCTCGCTTTATTGGTCGGCGGCATTATTTTGCGGCGCCTCATGAGCAGTCCGGCGGACAAACGGATGAATGTGCTGCTTGGCTTGGCTTCTTTGCACTTGGCCCTCTACATCCTCGCTCTCATGCTTGGATAACCGGGGCATGCATCACAGCTTCTTCCACTCCTGCGCTGCCAACAGGGCATCAAAACCAAGTCCCGTACCGGTCGGCACATGGAACTCCGGAGTAATATCCATGCCCAATTGCTCTGAAAAAGCATTGGGCTGGTACACATGCTGCGTGACAAGTCCGCAAAGCGGTACTTGCTCTTTCGATTTATCCGTATAAAACATCGCTGCACTGTAGGCGGCCCAACACTGACCAAGCGGGTGATCCAAGTTTGTCGTAAAGACTGGCAGCCCGGAATTACTGTGATGCCGTACCGGCTTCACGATGCGCATCATCGGCCGATTGGTGCGCTGCGGTATCACTTTTTCATTGCGTAGCGGCGTATCGTAGCCCAATGGTATGCCTGCATCTTGCAAGGTTTGCCATTCGTGCACATCGTAGTAGCATGGGTCTTCAATAAAGTCGATACGTTCTTTGAGTGCTTGTGGCAGCATCTCCCAAAATTGAAGCGTCTCCTCCATGGAAAGCGTGCAATCAAAATCCACGCGCCATTTCCATTCCGGCACCATAGCTGCCAAGTTGGTTAGCCGCTCCACGGTGGATGCCAACTTGGGAATAACCTTAATTTTGCCCATGCGAAATCCCTTTTGGTGCAAGTTGTACACCTGAGCCGGTGTCACGCTTACTGTCAATGTTGCATGACTGCGCGGTATAGTCAGCCCTGCAAAGAGACTTACTCCCTTTGCGCGTGCCTCTCCGTCCAATTCCATACACTTCATTGCTCGTTCTCCCAGCAAAAGAGGAGATCCATCCTTCAAAGCATCCAATTCATATTCTAAGGGCGAATCCCCAAGCTCTGGCCAACTCTGCAAACATGCATAGCCCCCGTTATCTCCTTTCAGCAGTACCCCTTCTCGCGGCTGTACCGCTGCCCTTGCACTCAATGCCCCAATCGGGTAGAGCCTATATCGCGAATAGTGCATGCGCTTATTCTATCAGTTCTCTCCGCATTTGGCAAGTACGCCATTTCAAATACCACGGCAAACTCATTAGAAAATTGGATTCATTTTAAGAAAGGAGACAAGAGGTTCATTTATGCTCTATTACGTCTTCCTCTCTTTTTTTCCAGCTCTCTTTGCTCACGTTTATCGTGAAGCCGAAGTCCACTATCAGGAAACTAGGTAGCCTCGCACTGTTTGCTTCTCACATTTTGACGTGATTTGATGAGAGACGTGAAGCCAAACTTGACAAGCTGGCTTAAGATTTGGTACGCTGGCGGAGTGAAACGGTTGCTAAGATTGGTAACAGTGATGGCGCTTGTTGTACTGCCCTCTTGTGCATATGTGCAATCTCATAAAAATGTGGGCGAACTTGGCGCGTATTATCACGGATATATTCTGGATGGAAAAGAGATGCGAGTGTTTTATGATGAAACTCATCGCCAATGGTATATCAATGCTCGAGAAGCATCGTTCAAATTGCATTACCCTCTAGTTTATGACTCTGTACTTCGACGCGGTGAAAAAAAACCGACGTATCGGCTAGTACGTGCCAATCCATCCTTTGTGTACCATCCTGTCCATGAATCGACCGCACAAGTATTGATGCGTAACGACGGTTTTATTCAACTAAAAGTCTTAGCAGAAGAAATTGCACGACATGATATTGACTCATGGGTGAATTCCGCTCATTTTTCTGCCAGCTATCCTGTGCTTGCCTTTATCGAAGGAGACCATTCTTATCCACTGCCGACGTATCGTTCACCAATACGCAGCTCCCCATTGGTAAAGGCAGTCAAAAACCTCGACTTTGTCATGATAGATGTCCCGGCCACTTTGATATACAACGTCGCCATTCCTTTTGCCGCTCCTTTTGTCTTCTTTTACGAATTCTATCGTGACCGCCCCTAATATCAATGCTTTGTCTCCTCATTACCTCGCCATTTACAATGTATGTGAATAGTTAGGTTAATAAATCGTTGATAACAACGTGTAAACTGTGATCTTTGAAAGTTCTTTTGAGATTATTCACTCGGTTGCCCACATGGATTTCGTTTCGTAAAAAAGATGATATCTATAACTTACAAACTTTATTAACATTGTTCACCCACTAGATGATTAAGAAAAAAAAGTGTTTTAATTTTCATTCTTCATAGGACAAGCATGAGTACTCTGGTTACAGATGTCGATTCTTCTCGTATGCTTAAGGCGCTTCGACTTGCTCAGAAGGGACTGGGTACCACAAGCCCCAATCCTCCCGTAGGGGCTCTTATTTATGCGGGTGACAAACTAATCGGCCAAGGCTACCACGAGAAAGCTGGAGAGGATCATGCAGAGCGTCGTGCTGTCCAAGATGCTATCAATCATGGCAATGGATATTTATTAAAAGGGGCCACTCTCTATGTCACACTTGAACCATGCTCAAGCTATGGAAAAACTCCACCTTGTACGTGTGTCATTTTACAATCTGGCCTTGCTCGTGTAGTTTATGGTATGCAAGACCCTGACGAAAGGCACAGAGGGCGTGCCAAGGCGCTTTTAGAAGCTAAAGGAGTACAAGTGTGCACCGGCGTGCAAGAAGAAGCTTGCAGTGTTTTTCTGAGACCTTGGGTGTATAGCCTTCAAACTGGCCTGCCTTGGGTGACAGCAAAGGTGGGTTGTACTCTTGACTCACGTTTAGTTCGCCTTAATGAACGTTGGATTAGCTGCAAAGAGGCGCTTCGTTTTATGCACGAGCTTCGTTTACAAAGTGATGCGATATTAGTGGGTGGTACGACTGTTCGGACAGATGATCCTGCTCTTACAATTCGCACACCTATTAGCCAAGTACCAGCTTGTAAACAGCAACCTTGGCGAGTCGTGCTCACCCGCGATCGCTCATTGCTTCCTGCCAATGCCCGACTCTTTACGGACTCCTACGCAGAGCGAACGCTCGTTTATGAGCGTGTAGAGGAATTTCAGGCCGTATTGAGTGAATTGCGTGATCGCTATGGAGTAGTGAGGCTTATGTTGGAATGTGGTGGCAATTTATTGCGACAATTTTTAGAGCATGGACTTGTACGGGAGTGGGTGCAGGATATTGCCCCAATTATTTGTGGCGGCAATGCATCGATGATCCCTGGTGAAGATTATTTGCCCAATGAGCTTCATCTAAGTGAAGTCACGATTCAGCAGGCAGGAATAGATTTTATCCTGCGTGGCCTTGTTAAGTCGTAGGCAATCACATGTTGCTGAGCATGCGGTATACTTCTTCAAGTTGCTCGGCTGGTTTTTTCTTTTGTAGGCGTGGAAAGCGTTTATCTAACAGGATATATTCGCTGTTGCGTGTAAGAAGTAATTTTTGTCCGATGATTTCAACCACGCTTACTCCACGATGCGCCGCTAAAATACGTATTTTTTGTAAAAGCATTAAATGATGTACCTGAATCGGAAGTTTTCCAAAACGATCTCGCCATGCATGCTGTAAGCGCTCAATTTCTCCCATACTTCCCGCTTGTGCCAATGCCGTATAACACGCCATACGCACCTGTACAGAATCAATGTATGAAGATGGTATATAAGCTCCTAAAGCAGAATCACCAGCTCCTGATGCTGCAGCTTCGCTCATACACAAAAAATCGGCTTTCACTTGCGTGTCTGCACGTATAGCTGGAGCAACGCCTCGCAAACGGTCCACACTTTGACGCAGCAGTCGGCAATATAGTTCAAAACCAATGGCTGCAATATGTCCACTCTGCTGAGTACCAAGTAGATTCCCGGCTCCTCGAATTTCCAAATCGCGCATAGCAATTTTAAATCCGCTACCAAGGTCAGTGTATTGCTTGATAGCTGACACGCGTCTCCGAGCATCTCCGCTATACAAATAGTCTTTTTCTGGCAATAGCAAGTAAGCATAAGCTCTCTCACTGCTTCTCCCGACACGTCCTCGCAGTTGGTACAAATCGGCCAGACCAAAGCGGTCTGCTCGATCAATGATGATCGTGTTAGCATTTGGAATGTCTATGCCACTTTCAATGATAGTGGTTGAGAGCAGCACATCTGCCTTGCCTGCTATAAAGTTACGCATGATCTGTTCCAACTGTGTTTTGTCCATTTGCCCATGAGCAGTCACGATCCGCGCCTGGGGAACGAGCTTGCGAAGCATTAACTCCATCCGATCAATAGATTGCACACGATTGTGTAAAAAGAACACTTGTCCCTTGCGTTCTAATTCACGTTCAATGGCACTTTTAATGAGCTGTTCGCTGTAGGGACAAACGGTTGTTTGAACAGGCAGCCGATTAAGCGGCGGAGTGTTGATGGTACTCATATCACGTGCGCCCATAAGTGCGACGTACAAAGTGCGTGGTATAGGTGTAGCAGACAAAGTGAGCATATCTACCATGTGGAACATGCGTTTGAATTGTTCTTTATGGCGCACGCCAAAACGTTGTTCTTCATCAATCACGGCCAGTCCAAGATTATGAAACGTGACATCTTTGGAGAGCAATCGATGCGTGCCTATCACGATATCTACACTTCCATCCCGCAATCCTGTCAAAATATTCAATACCTGTCCGGCTGGTGTAAATCGACTGAGAAGCTCAATACGCACCGGGTATTCGCTCATGCGCTCACGAAAGGTGCGATAGTGTTGATCGGCCAGTACGGTTGTCGGTGCCAACAGTACAGCTTGTCGACCACCTGTCACGCACTTAAAGGCAGCTCGTAGTGCTACTTCTGTTTTGCCAAAACCTACATCACCGCAGATAAGACGGTCCATAGGTCGGTCCGATTCCATGTCCGTTTTCGTTTCTTGTATTGCGCGCAGCTGGTCAGGGGTTTCTCGATATGGAAAGGAGGCCTCAAACTGCCACATCCATGTGGAATCTGCCGGGTGGGCTGTGCCTGGTTTGCTCTCGCGTTGAGCCTGCACTTCCAGCAACTGGGCAGCGTAATCCTCTACAGCTCGCTGTGCGGCTTTGCATGCGCGTTGCCAGCGAGCGTCTCCCAGACGGTTAAGATTTGGCGTTTTGGTTCCCAAGCCTATGTACTTGGAAATAAGGTGAGCCTGGCTAAGTGGCACACGTAGTAGTACGTCGTTGGCATACTGGATGTGAAGTTGCTCTTCCTCCGTTTTGGAACTGCGGATAATACCCAAAAAACGTCCTAAACCGTGAGAGGCGTGTATGACGAGATCGCCGGGCTGGATTTCGGTGAGTGGGGCTTGAACTTGCGCAGCGCGCATGCGTACTTCGCGCGGGATGCGACTACGGCGCCGCACGGCGGAATGTCGTCCGAAAATTTCTGCTGCAGAGAGTACGGCGAGCTTGGCGCTGGGCACACTAAATCCACAGGGAAGTTCTCCAATACGCACCTGCACGGCGTTCCACGTTGGATCGTTCCCACATATTTCTTCAAAACGCTTCTGCTCCCCTTGGTGGTAGAAATACATGACAAGCTGCCACTTTTCTGCCATGTAGTGCTGCAAGATGTTCTGTACGTAAGCTCGGCGTGCTTCCTGCATCACAAAATCCCCACTTTCAAAGGTGCCCAATGGAGTGGGAAAAAACGAGAGGTCATCTTGCTGGATCGCTTCATAAAGCGGGTGTTGCGGTCCTATGTCCTGAGGCGGGATTTCTAAGATGACCACATCTCCGGTCTCTCCGCAGTCCGGAAGGACTACGATGATATCCTCCTCCGCTATTTGATCACGCAAAGTTCCCCATTCTTGCGGCTCGTCCAATAGCAAATCCGCTTCTTGTACTTTATTGAATGAGAGCTGGGAGTCAACATCAAAACTACGCAAACTCTCAATGGTATCATCCATGTATTCGATGCGGAGAGGGAATGCAGCCTGCAGAGCGAAAACATCCAATATGCCGCCACGAAGGCTCCATTGGTTTCGCGCTGTTACTTGGTCCACACGCTCAAAGTTGTGCTGTTTTAGCAGATTGGTGAGCCCCCCGAGCGTGTAATCCACCTGCCCCACTCGCAAGTGCAGTGATTCGTTTCGCGGCTCCGGGCCAAAGTTGGGTACCGAGTCATTTAGACCTGCTTGGGTAACCACTACAACTTGAGTCTCGCTGTGCGGCTGGCTCAAGCAATATAATGCGTTCAGGCGTTCGGCCGTCACATCGGGGTCGCTCATGGCGTTGTTCACCTGCCGCTCCTGTTCAGGCATCAAATGGCAGGGTAGACGGCTCCACAGAGGAAATTCTGCGCAGATGCGTTCTTGTACCGGTAGAGAATCTGCCACCACCCATACTCGTTTGTTAGTTGTTATTTGTTGCGCTATCATTGCTACAACAAAGGCATAAGCTGCCGGACATGTAGATGGAAACAGCACTGGACAACTCAGTTTTTTTCCGGTATGCAAAAAACTGAGTTGTCGCGCAAATGGCGGACAACTTGCTACAAGCTCTGTGAGTGGTAGAGCGATGTCGGCCATCTTACCAACTTCTCCTTGATTTGTCTACAAAAATGACTATATAATAACTTGACCTTGGGAGGTGGGTAAGGCAAGATAAGAAGGTATGAATGCATGCTCTCTGCATACACCTGTGCCATGGTTCGCGGTGCTTCTCCTTATTTCTAGCTTGTCAGTCCTTTATGCTCAAGAATCGACAAATGATCCTTTCTTGGATGCCATGCTCAAGGATAGCTCCCCAGCGCCTGCTACAGAAACTGTAACGACTGCCCCCGAACAGGAAAAGCCGACCTCTACACCAGTGCAGCAAACTTCCGATCAACCTGTCGGCGTACAAAGTCATTTAATCAATACTTCCACGGATACGCAGCTAATTGATCAAACTGCGGTCATGCGGGAGCTGGGGGAATCGACAGGCCTGGGAATTTTCAATGACGCGACAGCGTATGAGGGTAAGACGGTGACCGGGGTCGGCATCCGCTACATTTCTGGAAAACAAACGGTGCCTGATCAGCGTCTACTGGATGTCATTCAGACAGCTCCAGGTACAAAATACGTTTCTTCTCGTGTGAACGATGATTTGGAACGTTTGCTGGAAAAAGGGTTGGTTGGAAATAATGCGAGGGTGGCAGTAATGCCTGCGGGAGGGGGTGTACGGGTTATTTTTGAGGTAGAGCCCGCAGGGGTGATGGGTGGTGTGGGATTCACAGGTAACCGTCGCTACACCGCAAAAAAGTTGCGGGAAGTGACAAAACTCAACTCTGGGCGTGTCATCAACGACCACGATTTAGCGCGTGCCAGGGCCGAAATCACCAAACTGTACCAAGGTGCAGGATACCCGGATGTGAAGGTGAGTTGGCGTCACAATGCTACTGCGCGCCAGGGTTTCCAAGATGTCATCTTTGATATCCGGGAAGGTCGCCAGGTACGTTTGCAGCACATTAATTTCACTGGGAATAAGCAATTTGATGCTCAACAGCTGCGGCAAATGATGAAAACGAAGCAGCGCAACATTTTTCATTGGATTGATGATTCGGGCAATATTGACCGGGAACAGCTAGATGATGACTTGCAGGAAATTATTCGCCATTACCGCAATTACGGCTACTTGCGGGCTGCCATTACAAAGGTGGATTACTCCTCCCCTAGCGGTTTGAAAGGGCCACAAGACCTTAATATGCTGGTGCATATCAATGAGGGACCGCGTTATCGCGTACGCCATGTATCTTTCAAGGGCAATTCAGTTTATTCCTCCCAGCAACTTGAACCCGGCATGAGCATGCTGGATGGGGATATCTATTCTCTGCAAAAGGTTTCAGATGATTCAACGATGATTCGCAAATACTACGGGGCTAAAGGCTATGCAGATGCCGATGTGAGGCCGGACATTAACGAAGTGGGAGTCGAGAAGGATGGCACACGCGTCGTGGATATTTGCTATGCCATCACAGAGGGTAACAGCTATCGTGTGGGCCGTATTAATGTGCGCGGCAATACAAAAACGAAGCCCTACGTTATCCTTCGTGAACTCCCACTTAAATCCGGCCAAAACTTTAATTCAGTGGACTTAGAAACTGCAAAGCGTCGTATTGAAAATCTTGGCTACTTTGACGGAATTGATGTTTCTCCTGCGGCTTCTCCTATCCCCGGTTACCGTGACATCAATATCAATGTACATGAACGAATGACAGGTAGCCTTACCTTTGGCGTGGCATTTTCTTCTGTGGAGAATGTTTACCTCTACGCCAATGCTGTGCAGTCCAACTTTGATATCCGTGGGCTTTTTGGGCGCGGAGCGGTAGTTGGTGGCGGACAACGTCTAAGTGTTCAGGGTAAGCTGGGCTTTGATTATCAGAGCGCGAGTCTCAGCTTGACTGAACCGTGGTTCTTGGACCGCAAACTTGAGCTTGGCAATGAGCTGTACTTCTCTAACTCGTCCTATATGAGCGATTATTACACGCAGAAAAATTATGGTTATGCTATTTCTCTGCGCCGCGCCATCGATGATAAACAGTCTGTGCGTTTTTCCTACCGTATCGAAAATTATGAGTTGGATCCTCAGAGTTATGCGCCCATTTTCTTCTTGAGCAGCTGCGGTGAATATAGTCGCAGTAATGTCGGCGTGAGTTATGAATACGATACTCGCGACGAAATGATTACACCGCGTAAGGGCGGAAATGTGGAGCTTCATGCCTCGTATAGCGGCCCTGGTTCTACGGTAGAAACGTACAGCATGGGCGCCAATGCTTCTATCTACTATAATTCAATTTGGGATTCCATCTTCAGTCTTAATTTCGGGATAGAAACTATCGATACGTTGCACAGGGATGAGTCAGTGCCTATCTTTGAGCGCTGCTATTTGGGTGGCCCAGCGAACTTGCGCGGATTCCGCTACCGCGATGTTGGTATGGTAGATGAACGCTTGGCGGGTGATGAAACGATGGGCGGAAATTCTTCTGCCTTTGTGCAAGCGGAAGTAAGTATTCCTCTTGCAGATATGGCACGCTTGGCATTTTTTGTAGACGCTGGCTTTGTGCACGAGGATTCTTTCGATTTTCATCTGGATGACTTTTGTGCGGATTATGGTATAGGCTTGAGACTCAATTTACCCATTGGTCCTCTCGCTGTTGATTATGCCATTCCCTTCAAGACTGCTAATGCAATTGATCGCTCCGGACAGTTTCAGTTCTACGCGAACTACAAGTATTGAACGCGACGTTTGCTGCTCATGAACAGCTCTCCCCTGCCCTTTGCTCCGCCTTCTTTGGCGGACGTGGTGTGGTTGCGCCGCTGCGTACAGCGTGCATGCAGCAGTGACCTTGCAGCGACCAATATTCTGCTGCTGCAGGACAAGTATCATATCACTGTGGCCTATACACAGAATATGCTCTTCCGGCATTATGAGCAAAATGATCGTTTGCTTGGATATGCGTTTCCGGCGGGTGCTCAGAGTAGAGAGGCTGCTTGCAGCGGTCTGGAGCTGATTCAGGCAGATGCCGCCGCCCGCGGTCGCCCTATGCGATTTTGTCTACTCACATCCGAACAACGCGAGTTCTTGGAAACTTGGTCTCCAGGAGCGTTCACCTACACCTGTGATCGCGGAGATGCCGATTATCTCTATCGTCGCGAGCTCTTGGCAGAACTTCCCGGCACCCCATACCACGCTAAACGTAATCACATTTCGCGCTTCGTCCGTGATTTTCCAAATTGGAGTTCCCGTCAGTTATGCCGCGACAGCGCTGCAGATGCGCTTTGTATCGCTGAGGCTTGGCTCGATGCGCAAGAAGAGTATACCCCTGCACTGCAGCATGAGTTGGGCGCCATCACTCATGCGCTACAACTTGTGGAGCCATTGCATCTTCTCGGCATGGTGCTCTATGTGGGTACCCAACCGGCTGCTATGGCCATTGGTTCATTCATTTCTGATCAGGTAGTTGATATTCACTACGAGAAGTGCGCGCCTGCATTCCGAGGCGCGTATGCTCTCATCAATCGTGAGTTTGCACGCGCCCTTCCTGATGCTTGCTTGTTCATTAACCGCGAGGAGGATCTTAATTCTCCTGGTCTGCGCAAGGCCAAGCTTTCTTACCATCCGTCCACCATTCTCAAAAAGTTCTCCGCCATTCCCTGTTTCACATGTTGACTCATTTTATTAGCGCCGAACAATGCGCCGCATGCCGCCTTTGCTGTAATTTCCGCCGTTCCTCTGCGTGGGAGACTCCTTCTCTTACCCCGGAGCTTGCTGACCATCTGCGTTCGCGCGGACTACCACTCTGCTCTCGGCCTGATGGTTCCACAACTTTTGAGTTGCATTTTCCGAAAGAAGCCACGGAAAATTTCTGTGCCAAATGCCCAGCGCTCCATCCCGGCTCCGGCTGTACTCTCCCGCGTGAATTGCGTCCCATTGAATGTCGGTTGTGGCCCCTGAGACTCATGCGCACTCAATCCGGCACCCTTGTTCTAGGTCTATATGATGCCTGTCCCGCTCTTTCTCCAACCGTGCGTCGTCAAATCACCCAAGCGGCCACGGGTAACCTGCTCCCAACGTTGCTCCGTATTGCGGATGAACAACCCCACACAGTGCGTCCTTTTGATTCCGCATATTCTATGATCTGGCAGGAATAATCACTGGCGTTTTCTTCAAAAAGCTGCTGTACCGTCAGCGGTGTGGAAGCCACGTTCCCTGTGTTCAGGTGGGTGCAAGGTCGGGTTCGTCTGAGGTATCCATTGCGGACGGAACATGAAACCCTGTTCCTTATTGCTCCCTTATCGTACTTCAACGGTTCGGGCCTTTTAGTACCGCATGTCACGAGTACAGCAGCTCTCTCCTTTTATCAGGTCATTGTCTCCGTTGCAAGTCCTATGATTGTCATTGAGTCTGCGCGCAATCGGACAAAAATAAGTGCACCGAACGGGGAAAAAGAGGGCAAGAGATTTATCGTTTGGACAAAAATAGTGT